>NZ_VCKW01000439.1 GCF_005889715.1 Actinomadura soli | reverse complement strand
GGGGTGAGGGGGTCGGGTCCTCAACGTCGGGTGATGCCGGGTTTGCGCCGCCCAGTGCGCCCTACGGGCCTGGGGCGGGGACGCATCCGCAGGTAGCCGGGCGCCCTCCAGTCGCTGGACGGCCTCCAGTCGGTGTGCACCCGGCCCCCGGTGGGCTCTCGCCGGGCGGTGGGGGCCCGGGGTATCCGCCGATGCATGGACGTCCTGCCTATCCGCCGCGTCCGGTGCCCTACAAGCCGACCAAGTTGGAACAGGCGATCGTGGGCTGGAAGCGTCCTGCGCTTCCCATGTCTTCGGCGCTCATGGCGGGCTCGGCCATTGCCGGGGTGATCGGCGCGGTGACGCTCGGTCCGGCGTTGCTCCACGGTGAGCTGGGCGTGGGCGTAGTCATCGCTGCCGCCGCCGTCGCCTACGTGACGGGAGCGTCGGCCTGGTCGGCGGGACGGCTCGTCCAGCCCTCGTCCGCCAAGAAGGGCCTCTGGACGCGCTTCAACCGAACTGGGGGCGTTTTCGTCCTGCTTGCGTTGTGCCTGTCGGCGACGGCAGCGGTCAGGGACGCGGACTGGCTCGTCGTCACCGCGCTCCTGCTCGCCGTCGCCGCCGGCTCTTACGGGGCGTCCGGTGGACGGTCGTGGGCAGAGGTCCTCGGTGGCGGACTCGCCGTGTTCCCGGCGGTCGGCTGGATGGTGCCGTGGGCGGGGCAGGGCGCGTACCGCTCGATGTCGTCCGGACGGGGCGCCGCATGGCCCGCCATCCGGACGGGCCTGATCGCGGCCGGGCTCATCGCGGTGTTCGGCGCGCTGTTCATGGGCGCTGACGCGGCGTTCGGCACCCTTGCCTCGGGCCTCGTCCCAGAAGTGTCACCGGGCTCTGTCATCGTGTACGGGATCGCCGGGGCGGGCGTCCTGCTGCTGGCGGGTGCGGGCGCGTTCCTCGGTCAGGCGCCGCCGCCGCTGCGGATGCTGGTCCCGGAGCCCGCGAAGCCCGCCGGACGCTGGTCGTGGGCCGTGCCGATCGCTGCGCTCGACCTGTTGTTCCTCATGTTCTGCGCCATCCAGGCCGGGGTGTTCCTCGCCGACGACAAGGACAGGCTGCTCCGCTCCACCGGCCTCACCTACGCCGAGTACGCCCGGCAGGGGTTCTTCCAGCTCGTCGCCGTGACGGTCCTCGTCCTCGCGGTGGTGGCGGCCGCCAAGCGGTACGCGCCGTCCGCCGGGCGCGGCGACCGCGTCACCGTCCGCGTGCTGCTCGGGCTGCTGTGCGCGCTCACGCTCGTCGTCGTCGCCGTCGCGCTGCGGCGCCTCTACCTGTACGAGGAGACGTTCGGCTGGACGCGGCTGCGGCTGTGGGTGCACGCGTTCGAGCTGTGGCTCGGCGTCGTGGTCGTGCTGGTCGCGGTCGCGGGCGTCGTGAAGGGGCGGGCGCCGTGGCTGCCTCGGGCGGTGGCCGCGAGCGGCGCGGTCGCGATGATCACGCTGGTGTCGATCGACCCGGACGGTTTCATCGCCGAGCACAACGTCGCCCGCTACCAGGACACCGGCAAGATCGACGTCCCGTACCTGCGGGACCTTTCCGCCGACGCCGTCCCCGCGCTGGACCGGCTGCCCGAACCGGCACGGTCCTGCGCGCTGCGCGCCATCGCCCTGGGCCTGGACGACGGCGAGCCCGCCGTGAGCGGCAACCTCGCGCGGAAGCGGGCCCGCGAGATTCTGGACGCTCGTCCCTCGGACATGAACGTCGACTGCTCTAGATGGTCTCGTTCATATTGAGAAGCGCGTAGGCGGCGAGGGTCGAGTCGTCGGTGATTCGGCCCTCGCGCACGAGCGCCTTGAACTCGTCCCGGGACATCCACTTCTGCCGCATGTCCTGCTCCTCTGGCTCCCGGTCGGCCTCCCCTGCCCGCAGCCCGGACGCGACGAAAATGTTGAAGCCCTGACTGCTCGTCCCATGCGAGCAGTTCAAAAACCCGAGGTGTGTCAGCGTTGATGCACGGAAACCGGTCTCTTGCGCAAGTTCGAGGTGGGCCAGTTCCTCTGGGTCGGCGTCCTGCCGTCCGGGAAGCGTGCCCTGCGGGAAGCTCCACGTGCGTTTCCCGATGGGATACCGGTACTCCTCGACGAGATGGAACCCGTCGCCCTCCAGCGGTATGACCACGACGAAGTCGGGTTTGTCGACGACGCCGTAGATGCCGCGTGATCCGTCCTGCCGCTCGACCTCGTCCTCCCGGACGACCATCCACGGATTCTCGTAGACGACCCGTGAACTGACCTGACGCACCGCGGGCTTTTCGTCCTCGTCGTTCATGTCAGGCCCCCGACCCGTAGCGGTAGACGAGTTCGTGCCGGTCGCCGACCACCACCCTGTGGGTGACCTCGATGACGCGGCCGTTCTGGTCGTACGCGCGGCGCCACAGCGTCAGGACGGGCCGGTTCGCGCCCACCTCCAGCGTCTCCTGCTCGTCCGCGCAGGGGAGACGGCACGTCACCGACTCCTCGAAGGTGATCCGATACCCGGCCTCCTCCAGCCGCGAGTAAATGCCGCCTGGACCTGTGTCGACCTCTCGAAGCACAGGAATCTGCTCCACGACGTCCAGGATCACCCAGGTCGTCGCCGTCTGAATGGGCGGTTCGCCTTCCACGCCCTGGACGCGCGCACGTTCCAGTACCCGCGTCCCTGGCGGCACGTCCAGGCGGGGTGCCAGCCGTTCGCTCGCCTCTACCTCGCTGACCGTCGTCCGCGTGAACGGTGTGCGCCCGTCCTTCTGCGCCGACACGTGGAACCCGCGCCACGCCCCGACCTGCCGCGTGATGTCGGCCGCCGCGCGCCGCACCCGCCGCCCCGTCCGCACCTGCGCGCCCGAACCGTGCCGCAGCTGGACGAGGCCCTGCTCGGCCAGCATCCGCAGCGCCCGCCGGACGGTGGAGCGGTCGGCCTCGTACCGCCGCGCCAGCTCCCGCTCGGACGGCAGCCACGTCCCCGGATCGAGCTCACCCTCGACGATGCGGGCGGCCAGCGCGTTCGTGATCGCCTGTGCCTTCGTGGGGGGGCGCGGCATACCGATTCCTGCTCCGGGATAGTCCGTTGACCTCACACCGTACAGATCCCACCACGTCCGGCACCTTTTTGGGGTTACACAGAAGGCATTGTGGGCGATGCTTGGTCGGCTTATGGTAGACCCACCATAGACCCACCAAGGGAGTCCGCGTGATGTCGGTGATCTTGTGCATGCCCGGCTGGCGCAGCGAACGCTCGGACAAGGGCCTACGCGCCACCCGGATCTCTCCCTTGTCGGATTACCAATTGCTCAACGGCTGCCTTGAAGAGATCGACGCGACGGACGAGGGCGAACTGTGGCTCCTCTGCGACGCCCAGACGCGCCTGGCCGAACGGGTCGCCACCGCGGAACGCCTCCGCGCCAACGCCACCGGCCCGGCGAGCGTCAGGACCGGCGGAAGGTGACGACCTCGCCCGCCGAATCGCCGACGGCCTTCCCGGTCGCCTGAAGGATGCGCTCGCCGGCGTTGTCGGCCAGCAGCGCGCGGGCGCGCAGCACGATTTCCAGGTCGAACCGCAGGTCCGGGTCAAGGAGCTGGTCACCGAACAGGTCCTCAAGCTGACGCAGCCTGTACCGGACGGTCTGCGGGTGGACGTGCAGCCTCATCGCGACCTCATTGGCGTTGCGTCCCGACTGCAGCCAGGCCAGCAGTGTTTCGGCGAGCCGGTCCTGCTGGCTGGGGCGCAGGTGCGCCAGCGGCGCAAGACGCAGGTCGGCCAGTGACGTGATGAGTCCCTCGTCCTGGAAAAGGATGAGCGTGGACATGTGCTCCACGCTGCGGATCACTCCGCGGTCCGCCTCGATAACGCCACGCTGGACGAGATACAGCGTTTTGAGGGCCCACTGCATGGAACGAGCCGCCTCGAGCAGCGGGACGGTCGGGCCGACTACGGCGAGCGTCCCGGCGAGAGCGCGGTCGACCAGCTTGGCGCGTCCCGGGCCGTCCGGGTCGGGGACGATCAGGCTGGGGGTGCGGCGGGTGAGGTCGATGAGGACATCGGGCGGAAACGCGAGCCGCCGGACGTCCTGGGCCTGACGAAATACACACGGGGTAATTAATCGCTTATGAGACCTGTGTGAGGCACAGCATGGCCTGTGACGTGCCCGAACGCAACGTCCGGGTCGAAATCCGACCGGCTCCGGCCGGACGGATCCGCCCCGCCCGTCCCAGCCCGTCCCAGCC
>NZ_VCKW01000438.1 GCF_005889715.1 Actinomadura soli | reverse complement strand
CACCAGACCCAGAACCGGGACGCTGAGTGTGGGCGGCCCGCAGTGCGGCGTCCTCGGTCCCGGCGAGAGCTGCAGGATCTCGGTCAGCGCGTCCGGCGGGTCGGTCAGATGGTCCGCGTCCCCCGGATCGCCGCTCACCGGCGGCGGGGGCGGCACGATTCCCAGCGGCCAGACGCGCAGCGCGGTCGTCACCCTCGCGTGCGGCGACGAGCCCGGCTCGGGCTCCGCGACCGTGACCTTCTCCCCCGGCGGCCAGACCCGGTCCGTCTCGTGGCAGTGCCCGGGGAACGGCGGGGGCGGCGGCGGAGGCGGCTGGAACTAAACGTGACGTAGATCACATTTTGGTGCCGTAAGGCCTTGCTCACTAGGCGAGACGGCCACGGCGTGTACCGCTTCGGTCACTGATATCCGTTCATAGGGGAGAAATCTCAGCTACTTGGTGGCAAGATCAGGCAACCAAGCGCGGGGGCCGGCGGGCGTCGGCGCTCACGGGGGCACGATCAAGTACACCGAATTCGACTGGGAGGGTTCCCGTGGCCGGTGAGCCAGGGCCCGGGCGGGACGACGACCTCAGGCTCGCGAACTCGCTGCGAGCCGGGGACGTCATCGCGCTGACCGAGGTCTACGACACCTACGCGCCGTTCCTCTACGACTACTGCCATGGGCTGCTCCGCGACCGCGTCGAGGCGGCCGGCGCGCTGCGCAACGTCGTCATCGCCGCCCGCGAGCACGTCGACCGGCTGACCGAGCCGGACCGGCTGCGCGGCTGGCTGTACTCGATCGCCCGCAAGGAGTGCATGCGCCGCCGCGACAGCCCGAACCGGCACACCGGGCAGGAGGCGCCGGAGGCCGACGACGACCTGACCGACGAGCAGCTCGCCCGGCGCGAGGAGCGCAGGCTGCTCGCGCACAGCGCGCTCGCCGCGCTCAACGGGCGGCAGCGCGAGGCGATCGACCTCTCGGTCCGGCACGAGCTGGACGAGGTCGACCTGTCCGGCATCTTCGGCATGCCGCTGGAGGAGACGCTCGCGCTCGTGGAGAAGTCCCGCGAGGACCTCACGACCGCGCTGCACGCGTCCCTCATCGCGCAGAACCACTGGAAGGACTGCCCCAGCGTCTCGGCGCTGACCGAGTCGTGGCCGCTGTCCCCGCAGGCGTCGGCGTCGCTCGTCCGGCATGTGGCGAGCTGCCCGGTCTGCGGCGAGCGCGAGACGCCGCCGCTGCCGACCGACCGGCTGCTGTCCGTCCTGCCGATCGCGGCGATCCCCGCCGAGCTGCGGCTGGACGTGCTGACCGCCGCGACCGCCGAGGACCGCGCCGGGAACCGCCGCGCCATCGCCGCGTGGACGGAGCCGTTCGACGAGTACGGCTGGCCGCTCCCCTACGAGCCGTCGCCCGCCCGCGCCCGCGACCGGGCCCCGCGCCGCCGCGCCCCGGTCATCGCCGCGGTCGCCGTGGCGATCGGGGCCGTGGTGCTGTTCGTCGGCGCGATGTCGTGGCTCGGCGGCGACGACGGGTCGAGCGCGGCCGCGAACAACCCGGCGGTGCCGGGCGGAGGCTCCAGCACGGGCACCGATCCGGCGCCGACCGGCCCGGCCCCGACGGACACGTCGGCGTCCCCGAGCAAGTCGCCGTCGAAGTCCCCGTCCAAGTCGCCGTCGAAGAGTCCGTCCAAGTCGCCGTCGAAGACCCCGGACAACGACGCCCCCGAGCCGCCGGGCCCGGGCAGTCTGTCGGTGACGGGTTGCAGCATGGGCGGCAACGAGTCCTGCACCGTCCGCATCACCGCCGTCGGAGGCGCGGTGAACTGGCGGGTGACGGGCACGCGAGGCGATCTGAGCGCGGGCGGCGGCGGGCACCTGGCCGAGGGCCAGTCCACCGGCGTGACGGTGAAGCGGACGAACTTCCTCTGCCTCGGCGGAACCAGGCATGGTTCCGTCTCGTTCACGCAAGGGAAGTCCGCCTCGGTCTCGTACTGCTGAGAACGTTCCTGGAATGCCGCGGGCGCGCATCCGCTTGGGAGTGCGGGTGCGCGCCACGTGGCGTTTTGGCCGGTCAGACGGCCCTTCGGGCCGGTCGGCAGGCGGCCGGTCCGGTCAGAGTGAGCCGGTGTCCAGGGTGCGGTGGGCACGTCGCAGGAGCACCGGGACGCCTTCGCCGATCTGCTCGAAGCCCTCACCGACCGTCGCCTTCTGCAGGTAGCGGGCGTGGATGCCCTCCAGGATGGCGGCGAGCTTGAAGCACGCGAACGCGACGTAGAAGTCGAGGTCGGCGAGGTCGAATCCGGTCAGCGCCGCGTACCGCTCGGTGACCTCGCGGCGGGCGAAGAAGCCGGGCGCCGTGGTGATCTTGGCGCCGACCGGTAGCTCGTCGGCGTCGGCCGCCTCGGCCCAGTAGACGAGCGTCAGCCCGAGATCGGACAGCGGGTCACCGAGCGTCGACATCTCCCAGTCGACCACGGCCGCGATCTCGGGACGCGGCTCCATCCGGACGAGCGCGTTGTCGAGCCGGAAGTCGCCGTGGACGAGCCGCGCCCGGCCCCCGTGACGGCCGGGATCGTCCGCCGGCGTCCGCTCGGCGAGCCGCGCGCCGAGCCGGTCGTATTCGGGCAGGTCACGGACGGTTCCGGTGGCGCGGATGGCCTCCTGCGAGCCGTCCCACTGCTTCCTCCAGCGGGCGAGCTGGCGCGCCATGTAGCCGCCCGGACGCCCGAAGTCCTCCAGCCCGGCGGCCGCCACGTCGACGGTGTGGATCGCCGCGAGCGCGCCGGTCAGCGCCTCGCTGAGGCCCCGGGCCTGCTCAGGGGTGAGGTCCGCGGCGTCCTCACGGCTGCGCAGGACGCGTCCCTCGACGTGCTCCATGAGGTAGAAGCGCGCGCCGATGACGTCCTCGTCGTCGCAGAGCGCCAGCGTCTTCGGCACCGGGACCGCCGTCCGGCCGCCGAGCGCGGTCAGCACCCGGTATTCGCGTCCCATGTCGTGGGCGGTCGGCTGGACGTGCCCGAGCGGTGGCCTGCGCAGCACGACGCGGCGGCCGCCGTCCAGGGTGATCGCGTAGGTGAGGTTGGAGCGGCCTCCGGCGATCAGGTCGATCGCCTCGATACGTCCCGATCTCGGCCACTCACGCCCCGATTCCGGCCGCTCACGGGCCGATCCCGGCAGCTCACGGGCCAGCCAGTCCGCGAGGCGGGGGACGTCGATCCCGGGCACCCCGGACGGGGGCCCGGCCGGCTGCTCTGCGTCAACGCTCATGACGACCTATTAGAACGCGGCTCGGTCTGGGCTGTGAACCCCGCCCCCCGGGCCGTAAACCTCGCCCCGAGCTCTTCCCTGCGGTCGGTAACCCTCCGGCCACTTCCGGCCGACTTGCAGGAAGGATTCACCTGGCCTCCAGGGTTCGCGCTGACCTGCGCAAATGCGAGGGCGGCCACAACCGGCCGCCCGATTCCGGGAGACTCTCTCAGGAAAAAAGGGACGTCAGGTGGATTCGATGGACACGCGGGGTACGCATCTGCGACGACACCCGAGCAGAGTGGTCACTACCCGGCGCGGAGGTCAATAGCCGTCATATCCGGCCCATGACGGCGGGCTGGACTACGAATGTCCCGCCGGGCAAACGTCAGGGACTAGACCATTCGGGACTAGACCGCCCGATTGGGGGGACGCACCGTGGCAGACGCATGGCTGCCGGGAGCCGGCCGCATGCCGGCACGACACGACGGCGGAGCTTTGCGAGGAGGTGCTCCCCGGGTCGTCTGGTGCGCCGGCGATCATGATCCGCGCACCGTCTCCGCCCGCTCGGTCGCCGCCGACCTGATCAAGGAGGATCGGCCGTCGCACCTGGTCTGGCACCCCGGCACCGGCGATATCGTCCAGCTCCTGCCCGCCACCCGGGCCGCCCGGCTGCTCGGCGAGCGGGTCGGCCGCGAGGGCCGCGTCTGCCTGCAGATCATGGTGGTCGGCCAGTCCCGGGCGCCGTTCACCGGGGCGCTGCTCACCGGGCTCGACGCGATCGTCCAATGGCTGGACGCGTGGGGCGTCGCGCGCCGCTGGCCCGCCGGTCCCCCGCTGCCGTCGCCGCAGTCCTACCACGCGCACCGCGCCCGCAAGGACTGGGCGCGCGGCGGGCACTACGGGGCGTCCCAGGTCCCGCTCGTCGACCGTCCCGACCCGGGCGGCATCGACATCCGCCGCATCACCGGGCCGGACACCCCCTGTCTCTTATCCACATCCGACGCCTCCAGCTG
>NZ_VCKW01000437.1 GCF_005889715.1 Actinomadura soli | reverse complement strand
CCTCCGGTGAGGTGGTCTGCCCGGGCCGGGTGTTCTTGGTTTGTCGGTATGGGGCTTCGGGGAAAGTTTGACGTGGCCGCGCTGTTGCGGTTCTGTCGCCTCCGGGAGATGAAACGACGCTATGTATGCGCCTGTGGCTTTATTCCCCTTCCTACCTGTGACTCCCCTAACGTCCGAGTCAGGTGGACCGTGCATGGGATGATCGATTAACTGTGTCCGGGAGGGGTAGATGACGGAGCTTGCGATCAAGGGTGGCCACGAGCGGGCGGTGGAGGCGCTCAGGAGGTCCTACGAGGCGATCCCGGCCGGGACGCCGGTGCGGCTGGCGAAGCGGACCTCCAACCTGTTCCGCTGGCGCGACCCCTCGGAGGCGCCCGGCCTGGACGTATCCGGGTTCGACAAGGTGCTGAGCGTCGACCCGGAGGAGCGGACCGCCCAGGTCCAGGGCATGACCACCTACGAGGACCTCGTCGACGCGACGCTGCCGTACGGGCTCATGCCGACGGTCGTCCCGCAGCTGAAGACCATCACGCTGGGCGGCGCGGTGACCGGGCTCGGCATCGAGTCGACGTCGTTCCGCGACGGGCTCCCGCACGAGGCCGTCCTGGAGATGGAGGTCCTCACCGGCGACGGTCAGATCGTCACCGCGACGAAGGACAACGAGCACGCCGACCTGTTCTACGGCTTCCCCAACTCCTACGGGACGCTCGGCTACGCGCTGCGGCTGAAGATCGGGCTCCGGCCCGTCAGCCCGTACGTCCGGCTGCGGCACCTGCGGTTCGGCGACGCGGTAGAACTGTCCCGCGTGATGGGCGAGATCACCGAGTCGGGGACGTTCGAGGACGAGTCCGTCGACTTCATGGACGGGACGGTCTTCGGCCCCGCCGAGCAGTACATCACGCTCGGGTTCTTCGCCGACTCGGCGCCGTACACGTCCGACTACACCGGCCAGAAGATCTACTACAAGTCGATCCGGGAACGTTCGGTCGACTTCCTGACCGTCCGCGACTACCTGTGGCGCTGGGACACCGACTGGTTCTGGTGCTCGGGCGCGTTCGGCGTCCAGAACCCGACCGTCCGGCGGCTGTGGCCCGACAAGTACAAGCGCTCCGACGTGTACCGCAAGCTCGTCGCGTACGACCGGCGGTACCACTTCGTCGCGCGGGCCGAGCGGTGGCGCGGGCTCCGGCCGCGCGAGGACGTCATCCAGGACATCGAGGTGCCGGTCGAGCGGCTGCCCGAGTTCCTGGAGTTCTTCCACGACAAGGTCGGCATGAGCCCCGTCTGGCTGTGCCCGCTGCGCGCGACGGAGCGGTGGCCGCTGTACCCGCTGGAGGCCGGACGCACGTACGTGAACGTCGGTTTCTGGGGAACGGTCCGGCTTCCGCCAGGGCAGATCCCCGAGTACCACAACCGGCTCATCGAGCGCCGGGTCGCGGCCCTTGACGGCCACAAGTCCCTCTACTCGACTGCTTTTTACAGCAGGGACGAGTTCTGGCGGTACTACGACGGGGAGACCTACCGGCGGCTCAAGGGGACCTACGACCCCGGCGAACGGCTTCTGGACCTCTACGACAAGTGTGTACGCGGGCGCTGACCAGGCGCCCGCTTCGGGGGAGTGCCCCGGCCCGGGGCGACGGCGTCCGCCGCCCAGGGCCTGGGTGATGAGACAGGAGGGATCACAATGACGCTGGCCAGTGTCTTCGAGCGGCTCGCCGGGGCTGAGGCGCCAGTGGAGTTCACGGCGTACGACGGTTCGCGGGCGGGGGTGCCCGGCGCGGACATCCGGGTCGACGTCCGCTCGCCGTACGCCGTGTCGTACCTGCTGCACTCGCCGGGGGCGCTGGGACTGGCCCGCGCCTACGTCACCGGGATGCTCGACCTCAGCGGCGACATGATCGCGGCGCTGACGACGATGCAGCAGGTGATGGGCGACGTGACGCCGCGCGACAAGGCGCGGGTCGTCGGCGCGGTCCTGGGCGACCCGCTGCTGCGCGCCGCGATGTCGCGCCGCCTGGACCCGCCTCCGCAGGAGGCGCCGTTCAGCCGCATCCCGTCGTGGCTGCGGCACTCCAAGAGCCGTGACGCCAAGGCCATCTCGCACCACTACGACGTGTCCAACACGTTCTACGAATGGGTGCTCGGCCCGTCCATGGCCTACACGTGCGCGTGCTTCCCCCGAGAGGACGCGACGCTGGAAGAGGCGCAGTTCAACAAGCACGACCTGGTCGCGAAGAAGATCGCGCTGAAGCCCGGGATGCGGTTGCTGGACGTGGGCTGCGGCTGGGGCGGCATGGTCATGCACGCCGCGAAGGAGTACGGCGTCAAGGCGCTCGGCGTCACGCTGTCGAAGCAGCAGGCCGAGTGGGCGCAGAAGGCCATCGCCGACCGCGGGCTGTCCGACCTGGCGGAGGTCCGGCATCTGGACTACCGGGACGTGACCGAGACCGGCTTCGACGCGATCAGCTCCATCGGCCTCACCGAGCACATCGGGAAGAAGAACCTGCCGTCCTACTTCTCGTTCCTGCACGGGAAGCTGCGGAAGGGCGGGCGGATGCTCAACCACACCATCACCCGTCCGGACAACCGCGCTCCGGCACGCAAGGAGAACGGCTTCATCAACCGGTACGTCTTCCCGGACGGCGAGCTTGAAGGCCCCGGGTACATCCAGATGCAGATGAACGACGCCGGGTTCGAGATCCGCCACCAGGAGAACCTGCGCGAGCACTACGCCCGCACGCTGACCGGCTGGTGCGAGAACCTCGACGCCCACTGGGACGAAGCCGTCGCCGAGGTCGGCGAGGGCACCGCCCGCGTGTGGCGCGTGTACATGGCGGGCTGCGTGCTCGGCTTCAACCAGAACTGGATCCAGCTGCACCAGACGCTCGGCGTGAAACTCGAGGACGACGGCGCCGCCTACATGCCGCTGCGCCCCGACTGGGGTTCGTGACGCCACGCCCCGAACCCGATTCCAAACGCCCGCCCCCTGAACCGGCCGGAATGCACTCCGGGCGTCCGGCTGCGTATGCCCTCCGGGCGTCCGGCTGAGGTTTGGCCTGCGGGCACCTGGCTGGGGGTTGGCCTTCGGGGGTTCCGGCCGCAGATGCCTTCGGACGTCCGGCAGCCGGGGATGATCTCCGGGCATCCAACCTCGGGTCAACATTCGTCCTGCCCGGATATCGACGCAGGTGGACGGGGGTACGGAGGCTACGCGGCGATCGGACCGCCGAGTTCGGGGGAACGCGTGGCCATGCACATCCGGTCCCCGGTGAGGCCGATGCTGGCCGCGACCGTCGACCACATCCCGCTGCCGCAGTCGTGCCCGGGCGGCTGCCGGTACGAGCCGAAGTTCGACGGGTTCCGGGCGATCGCGATGGTGGCCGAGGACGGCGCCGTCCGCCTGTCGTCCCGCCGCCGGACCCGCCTCGACGACGCGTTCCCCGAGATCGTGGCGGCGGTCCGCGAGCGGCTCGCGCCCGGCACGGTGGTCGACGGCGAGATCGTCCGGTGGGGGACGGGCGGGCGCCTCGACTTCGGCGCGCTGCAGCGCCGCCACGTCGCCGGACGCCGCCGCGCCGAACTCGCGCGGACGGAACCCTGCCACTACGTCGTGTTCGACGTCCTCGAATCGGACGGCGAGGACCTGCGGCCCCGCCCGCTGCGCACCCGCCGCGCCGTCCTTGAGACCTTGCTCGGCGACGCCGACGCGGCGTCCGCGCGGGTGATCCTCACGCCGCAGACGTCCGACGCGGAGGAGGCGCGCGTCTGGTTCGACGCCCTCGCCGCGCAGGGCGTCGAGGGTCTCGTCGTCAAGGACGCCGACGGCCCCTACCTGGAAGGACGCCGCCGCTGGCGGAAGGTGAAGCGCCGCTTCACCACCGAAGCGATCGTGGGCGGCGTGACCGGCACCCGGCAGGCGCCCGAGTCGCTGATCCTCGGCCGCCACGACGCCGACGGCCGGCTCCGCGTCGTCGCGCGGACGACGCCGCTCCCTCCCGAGGCCCGCGCCTCGCTCGGCGACGTCCTGCGGCACGCCGGCCCCGACCATCCGTGGCCGGCGGAACTGCCCGCCGGGTTCGCGGGCGGCCCGTACGGGGCGCACCCGCCGATCCGCTACGTCCGGACGGAGCCGGAGACGGTCGTGGAGATCAGCGCGGACGCCGCCGTCGAGCAGGGACGCTGGCGGCACGCGGTCAGGTTCGTCCGCCTCCGCCCGGACCTGGACGCGTCCCAGGTCCCGGCATTCGGCACCTGAACCC
>NZ_VCKW01000436.1 GCF_005889715.1 Actinomadura soli | reverse complement strand
GTACTGGAAGACGCAGTCGGGGGTTGCGGGGGCCTGTCCTTATGCGTGGACATGGAACGTGCTGGGGTGGCCGGGCGTGAATGTGCCCGCAGGTTTCACGAAGGCGGGGTTGCCGATCGGTGCGCAGCTTCTCGGGCATGACTCCGATGAGGCGACGCTGATCTCCATGGCCGCGCAGTTGGAGGCCGTTGAAGGGTGGGCCGAGCGGCGCGCTTAATACCCGGCGCCGGTGAGCATTCCGCCGTCGACGAGGACCTCGCTGCCGGTGCAGTAGGACGAGTCGTCCGACGCGAGGTAGACGACCAGGCCCGACACCTCCTTGGACTTGCCCATGCGGCCGAGGGGGAGTGCCCTGAAGAAGGAGTCGGCGCTGTCGGCGGTGGCGGCGACGACGTCGTCCTGGAGGGACAGGGGCGTCAGGACGCCGCCGGGGTGGATGGAGTTCACCCGGATGCCGTATCCGCCGAGCTCGCGGGCGGCGGCCTTGGTGAGGCCGCGGACGCCGAACTTGCTGGCGCTGTAGGCGGCGAGGCCGGAGGCGCCGATGAAGCCTTCGGTCGAGGAGACGTTGACGATGGAGCCACCGCCGGCCGCGCGCATCGCGGCGGTGACGGATTTCACGCCGAGCCATTGGCCGAGCAGGTTCACGTCGAGGATGCGGCGGAACTCGTCGATGGACATTTCCTCAATGGTCTTGTGCTGGATGATTCCGGCGTTGTTGACCAGGATGTGCAGGGCGCCGAACGTTGCTGCCGCGATATCGACGGCGTTCTTCCAGTCGGCCTCGCGTGTCACGTCCATGCGGACGAAGACGGCGTCGGCTCCCAGGTCGGCGGCCAGCTTCGCGCCCTCCTCCTCCAGGACGTCGCCGAACACCACCTTGGCGCCCTCGTCCAGGAACCGGCGGACGTGGGACTTGCCCATGCCGCGCGCACCGCCGGTGATCAGCGCCACCTTGCCGTCCAGCTGACCCATCAACGCTCCTCGTCCCGCGTCCGTGCCGCAAACCAACCTAGCGAACGCTTGGTTAGCCGGACAAGGGGGCGCTATCCGGTGCGCAGGCCGTCGAAGAGCAGCGCGAGCATCCGGTCGGCGTACGCGCCGGGATCGGCGGTGCGTTCCGCGGCGACGCCGATCGCGTTGGTGAGCCGCAGCAGGTCGCGCGGGTCGATCTCGGCGCGGACGGCGCCCGCGTGCTGCGCGCGGTCCAGCAGCCGGCCGAGGGCGTCGCAGATCGCGGTGGCCGCGGCGCCGAGCCCGGTGTCGGCCCACTTCGCCGACATCGCCTCGATGATCACCGTGGAGGTGCCGCGGGGGGTGCCGGCGCCGGTCAGGTAGGTGCGCAGCCAGCGGCCAAGCGCGGCCTCCGCGTTGAGGGCCTCGGTCTCCGGGTCCGCCGCGGGCTCGGCGAGCAGCTCGTCGGCGTGTGCGAGGAGGCCGTCGATCCGGTCGCGCAGGACGGCGTGCAGCAGGGCGTCCCGGGTGGGGAAATGCCGGTACAGCGTCCCCGAGCCGACGCCCGCGCGTTTGGCGATGTCGTCGAGGGACGCGCCCGTGCCGTGCTCCATGAAGGCGGTGCGGGCCGTCGTGATCAGTCGTTCGTAGTTGCGGCGGGCGTCGGCCCGCATCGGCCGGGTGTCCATGGGCACCGTCCAGCGGCGTCGCGGATGACCTGGGTGTCTCCGTCTGCTTTCGGACGAGAGTGCCATCTTCCACACAGACGCGCTACCCGCTGAGGGCATCGCGGGAGAGCCGGTCCGCCCTCCGCGTCGTCTCCGGCAGCCGGTACCCGGGTGTCAGGTCCAGGACGTTCCGGCACGCGGTGTCGAGATCGGTGCGATGCCCGACGGACACGAAGACCGGCTTCACGTCGTCTCGCGTGCGCAGAACGCGGCCGACGACCTGGCCGCCGTCCAGCAGCGGGCTCGTGTCGCCGCGGCGCCGGCCGGGCGGCTCGTAGGCGCCGACGAACGCGGTCTTGCCGACGCCGATCGTCGGCACGCCGGTCAGGACGCCCAGATGGCACGCGAGCCCGAACCGGCGAGGGTGCGCGACGCCGAACCCGTCGCAGACGAGCAGGTCGGGTGTCGTCTTCAGGTCGCGCAACGCCTCCAGCAGCGTGGGCAGCTCCCGGAAGGCGAACAGGCCCGGGACGTAGGGGAACGCGGCCGTGCCCACTGCGACCGACTCCTCGACAACGTGAAGGGTTGCGCTGTCCAGGACGACCACTGCCGCGGCCAGGCGCGTGCCCGTGCCGCCGCCGTCGCCCGCGTAGGAGACGTCCAAGCCGGCGACGGTGCGCGGTTTCGCCGGGCCCGGGGCGTCCAGTTCCAGCATCGGACGGAGCCGTTCCTGGATCGCCTCGGCCTCGGCCGGGGTGGACGGCCAGGCGTGCAGATCGCGCACCTCCATGAACCGGCACAGTACCGCCGGATGTTACGTATGGAACGTGACAACCCCCCGGAGGTGCACATGGACGGGATGCGACTGGACGGCCGCACGGCGGTAGTGACCGGCGGCGGGGGCGGCAGACGACATCGCCGGGCTCGTCGCGTTCCTGTGCACCGACCGCGCCGGGTACATCACGGGGCAGACCATCTCGGCCAGCGGCGGCATCACCATGCAGTGATCTCAGAGCATCAGGTCAGCGACGCGTACGCGGCCTCGGTCAGGCGGTAGGCGCGCAGGTCGCCGGCCGCCATGTGGCTCATCAGGTTCGGCAGGTAGGCGAGGGCGAGCCCGGCGTCAGGGTCGGCCAGGCCGATGGCCCCGCCCGCGCCCGTGTGCCCGAACGCCGACTCCCGCGCGGCCTCCGGCGTGAAGAACGTCTGGGCGGGACGCATGAAGCCGAGACCGAACGCGCTGTCGACGAGCATCGTCCGGTCGGGGCCGCTGACACGCGGGCGGATCGCGTCCCGCAGGGTCTCGGGGTGCAGGATCCGCCCGGCGAGGAGGTCGCGGTAGAACGCGGCGAGCGCGGGCGCGGTGGTGAGCATCCCGGCGGACGGCCAGCCCGCGCGCAGCACGACCGGGTTGTTGTAGCCGCCCTTGCCCGGGTGCGGGTTGTTGAGCGCCCGGTTCATGGTGCTCTGCGGGTCGGTGTAGGCGGCGGCGAGACGCCCCAGCAGGTCGCCCGTGAACGAGCCTCGCGCTTCGCTCGGGGATCCGACGCGGCGGCTGGCCCTCCACGGTGCTGCTCATGCGCGGTCCTCTCGACAGGTACCACAATAGAATCACATTCTAGGATCGACCGGTCAGCCGAGGTGGTGGGCGGGCTCGGTGACGGGGCCCTCCGCCCGCCGGGCCGGGCGCGTCCGGGCGAACTCCAGGGTGAGGAGCGCGGCGGCCAGCCATGCGATGTCGAACCAGGAGCGGAAGACGACGTTGCGCGGCTTGTAGGACGGCCGGAACTTCTTGTCGAAGAGGTAGAGCGACTCGACCGCGATCCACGGGTCGAGAAGGCGCAGGGCGTGGTAGCCGGCCTGCTCCAGGACGGTGCGCCTCTCGGCGTCCAGCAGCTCGCGGAACGCGGCGAAGTTCAGGGAGACGACGCCGTGGCCGTGCCCGGACGCGTACTCGACCATCTCGACGATGAGGCGCTCGTTGACGCCGTTCGGGCCGCCGGGGCTGCGGCGCATCGCGTCCAGGCTGAGGCCCTCGCCCGCGGTGACGTAGCGCTGGAACGCGATGGGCCGCCGGTCCGCGTCGTAGGCGATCGCGATGATCGCTCCCGGGTGGTGGCCGGTGAGCAGCTCGTCCAGGTTCATGGCGAAGCCGCGCTCGGCCCGGCCGCCGAGGGAGCGGGACGCGACGTCCAGCAGCCGGTCGCGCAGGTCCGGCGCGAGGTCGCGCTCCGCGACGATCTCGGACGTGACGCCCGCGTTGACGGTGCGCCCGACCGCCTGGCGGACGTTGCGCATCTGCCGCCCCGCCAGCGTGAACGCGTCCGGCCTGAGCACGACCTCGTCGCCGAACCCGATCGAGCGGAACCGCCCCCACACGGGCAGGAGCGCTTCGCTCGCGCCGAGGACGGCGGGACGCCAGCCCGCCGTCCGGCACAGGGCGAGGAACGACCTGACGGCGTCCGCATGCGAGGCGGGGTCTCCGACCGGGTCGCCGCCCGCGACGGCGATGCCGAACTGCACCCGGTACCCGATCACGGCCCGCCCGTCCGCGCTGAACACGTACGCCTTGTCGCGGCGCAGCGCGAACGGGGCGAGGGTGTCGGAGCCGGGGTGCGCGACGAGGGCGGCGACGCGGCCGCGTTCCGGCTC
>NZ_VCKW01000435.1 GCF_005889715.1 Actinomadura soli | reverse complement strand
GGGGAGGAGGGGAGGGGCATCGTGCTCTCTTCCGGTTCGTTGTGGGACGGCGCTGGGCGCGGGGGATCGGCGTTCAGATCCCCGCGGTGAGGTCGCCGCCCTGGTCGAGCAGGGCGCGGATGCGCGTCTGGGCGTCGCCGGACGGCGCCGCGAGCGGCGGCCGGACGTGCCCGGACGGGATCCGGCCCTGCCGCTCCAGCACCCACTTGGCGGGCGCCGGGTTGGTCTCGACGAACAGCAGGTCCACCAGGGGGTGCAGGCGGTAGTGCAGGTCGCGGGCGGCGGCGTGGTCGCCGGCCGTCCACAGCTCGTACATCCGCGCGACGGCGGCGGGCGCGAGGTTGGCCACGGCGCTGATGAACCCGGTGCCGCCGAGGGCGAGCAGCGGCAGGCACAGCAGCTCGATCCCGGACCAGACGAGCAGCTCGGGCCCGCAGGCGTGCAGGACGCGGGAGAAGTGCTCGAAGTCCTTGGTCGTCTCCTTGATCCCGACGACGTTGTCGAAGTCGGCGAACAGCCGCCGGACGGTCTCCGGCGCGATGTCCACGGCCGTCCGGGACGGGACGTTGTAGATCACGAGCGGCAGGTCGGGGAACTCGCGCGCGACGGCCGCGTACCAGTCGTACAGGGCGTTCTGGGTGGGCCGCGCGTAGTAGGGGGTGATGATCAGGGCGGCGTCGGCCCCGGCGTCGCGGGCCGCGGCGGTGATCTCCAGGGTCTCGTCCAGCTTGGCCGAGCCGGTGCCGGGCAGGAACGGGACGCGGTCGGCGACCTCGTCCGCGGCCGTCCGGATGGCGGCGATGCGCTCGGCCGCGGTCTGCGCGCTCGGCTCGCCGGTCGAGCCGCCGAGGGAGATCCCGTGCGAGCCGGACTCCAGCTGCCAGCGGATCAGGCCGCGCAGCGCGTCATGGTCGACGGCGCCCCCGGCGGTGAACGGCGTGACGACGGGCGCGATGGACCCGCGGATCGTGGCCGGGTCGGTGCGGAACTTCAACGTCTGCTCCTCAAGGTGTCTCGGCGGGTCTCAGCTGTGGTCGCGGCGCCAGGTCTCGTAGGTCTCGCGCCAGCGCGGCCCGAGCGGGTACAGGCCGTCGACGGGCTCGCCCTCGGCGACGCGCTCGGTGATGAAGCGTTCCTGCGCCTCCTGCTCGGCGGCGTCGGCGGCGAGGCCCGGGGCGATGTCCGGGGGGATGACGACGACGCCGTCCGCGTCGCCGACCAGGACGTCCCCCGGCTGGACGAGCGCGCCGCCGCAGGAGATCGGCAGCCCGGTGTCCCAGGGGACGTGGCGGCGGCCGAGCACGGCCGGGTGCGCGCCCGCGTGGAAGACGGGGAGGTCCATGCCGGCGACGGTCGCGCTGTCGCGCAGCCCGCCGTCGGTGACGACGCCCGCGGCGCCGCGCCGCTGGGCGCGCAGGGCGAGGATGTCGCCGATCGTCCCGGACGAGGAGTCGCGGCGCGCGTCCATCACCAGCACCTGGCCGGGACGCAGCTCCTCGATGGCGCGCTTCTGCGCGTTCATGCCGCCGCCATAGCGCTCGAACAAGTCCTCGCGGAGCGGCAGGTAGCGGAGCGTGTGGGCGGTGCCGACCATCTTCACGCCGTCCCCGCCCGCCGGGTGGACGCCGTCGATCGACATGTGCTGCAGCCCCCGCTTGCGCATCTGGGAGCTGAGCGTGGCGGTGGACAGGCCGCGCAGCGCGTCCGCGACGGCCTCGTCCAGCGTGGGCTTCGCCACGTAGGCCGAACCCCAGGCGTCGGCGCGCGCGGCGTCGTCCGCGAGGGGCATCGCGCCCCAGTCGGCGAGCGGCCCGGCCTCCACGACCGTGTTGGACAGCCGTCCGGTGGACTCGGATCCGGCGGTCACCTCGACCTCGACGGTGTCGCCGGGCCGGGCCACCGACGCGCCCGCCGGGGTCCCGGTGAGGATGACGTCGCCGGGTTCGAGGGTGACCAGCCGGGACAGGTCGGCGACCAGCGCGGCGAACGGGAACAGGAGGGTGTCGCTGGTGTCGTCCTGGACGATCTCGCCGTTCACCCAGGTGCGGATCCGCAGCGCCGCCGGGTCGAGGGCGCGGGCGTCGAGCAGCCGCGGCCCGATCGGGGTGAACCCGTCCGCGCCCTTGGACCGCAGGTTGGAGCCGCGGTCGGCGTACTTCAGGTCGTGCACGCCCGCGTCATTGGCGGCCGTCACCCAGCCGACGTGGTCCCACGCGTCCCCCGGCGCGACCCGGTGCGCGCGCCGCCCGATGACCAGTGCGATCTCGCCCTCGAACGTCATGAGCTCGCAGCCGGCCGGGCGGGCCAGGGGATCGCCGGTGCCGGCGAGGGAGGACGGCGGCTTGAGGAAGTACGAGGGCTCGGCGGGAATCCGCCCGCGCTCCCTCGCGCGCGAAGGGAAGTTGAGGTGGACGGCGATGACCTTCGAGGGCCGGTCGCCCAGCGGGTGCGGCACTGCGAGCTCTCCTGTGACGGACGGGAACAGGACCTGGCATCAGGTCTGAGGAAATCGTATATGAAGTCATGCACGATGACGAGGGTGCAATATGTCTCGCTTCAACCGTTCCAACATGTGGGACGGGCGGGAGCGGGACTCGATGTTCCCGTGCAGTATGATCGCAAATCGTATGCGAAATCCTCTAGGAGGTGCTTGACGGATGGGCGACCTCGCCGTTCGCACGTTCACGTCCGCCGGTCCGGTCTCCGGGCCTCCCGTGCTCCTCATGCACGGCTTCTGCTCGGACGGGAAGGCCGACTGGGTCGACACCGGCATCGCCGACGCCCTCACCGCCGCCGGGCGGACGGTCATCGTCCCCGACCTGCCCGGCCACGGGGAGAGCCCGTCGCCCGCCGCCTCCGCGGAGGCCACCGCTCCGGCCATCGCCGCCGACCTCGTCGCCGTCCTGGACCGCGCCGGGATCTCCACGTTCGACGCGGCCGGTTACTCGCTCGGTGCCAGGATCGCATGGGAACTGCCCGCGGCGGCGCCTGACCGTGTGGAACGCACCGTCCTTGGCGGGCTGAGCCCCACGGAGCCGTTCACGGCCGTGGACGTCGACGCGCTGCACCGCGCCGTCCGGGAGGGGACCGAGCCCGCCGACCCGTTCACCGGGATGATCGCCGGCATGATC
This sequence comes from Actinomadura soli, assembly GCF_005889715.1. GTDB lineage: Bacteria > Actinomycetota > Actinomycetes > Streptosporangiales > Streptosporangiaceae > Spirillospora > Spirillospora soli. The sequence continues at coordinate 1,145 of NZ_VCKW01000435.1, read as the reverse complement.
GCGTCCTACGGCGACCGGGCGGCCGGGCTCGCGCTGTGCGTCGAGGGCCTGCGCGCTATCCCCTTCGCGGGAGGCGCATGGAAGGCGAAGGACCTTCCGGTCTTCGTCGTCGGAGAGAATGATGAGCTGACACGAGGAATCGGAGAGCTCGCCGGGGAACTCGGCGAGGCGCGACTGGTCACCGTGCCGGGCGCCCATCACGAAGTGCTGGGCGGCGAGGGCTTCCGCGCCGTCCTGCTCGACGCGCTGTCACGGTGACAGGGTCGTTGCGGGGGTGTGGGGGGTCGTCCCCCCGCAGGCGACGGGACCGGCGAACACGACCGGGGGGTGCGGGCCGACAATGAGGAGAACCGGGTGACTGCCGCGAAGAAGCAGGACCAGACCAAGGAGAGCAAGGCCGAGTTCTGCTACGAGCTGCTGCGGTCGCGCATCCTGGAGGGCACCTACGTGCCCGGCTACCGGCTGGTCATCAACCAGCTCGCCCAGGAGACGGGGGTCAGCACCATCCCGCTGCGCGAGGCGCTGCGCCGCCTGCAGTCCGACGGGCTCGTCGAGGTGGTGCGCAACGTCGGCGCCCGCGTGGCGGTCTTCGAGGCCGAGCAGGTGGAGCACACGCTCCAGATCCTGGCCCGCCTGGAGGGCTACGCCACCGCCATCTCCGCGCCGTTCATGAAGTCCGGGGAGATCGGCCGCTCCCGCAAGATCAACGACCGCATGGTCGAGGCGCTGGAGGAGTTCGACCCCACCGCGTTCACCGCGCTCAACCGGGAGTTCCACTTCTCCATCTACGAGCACTGCCCGGACGGGCACCTCAAGGCCCTCCTGGAGGCCGAGTGGACGCGCCTGGACCACATGCGCCGCTCCACCTTCACCTACGTCCCCGGCCGCGCCCGCCGCTCGGTGGTCGAGCACGAGCGGATCCTGGAGCTCATCGCCAAGGACGCCGACCCCGCCGAGATCGAACGCGTCGCCTGCGCCCACAAGAACGCCACCGCCGACGCCCTCCACAGCGCCGTCCCGCACAAGTAGCCAAACACCGAACGCGCCGTCCCGAGCGAGGGGGAACGGCGCGTTCGACGTTTCTCCGGTCTTCCAAGGCCGGCCGGGGTCACGGGTCGGGCGGCCGGAGGCGCCCAGCGCCGGAG
>NZ_VCKW01000434.1 GCF_005889715.1 Actinomadura soli | reverse complement strand
CCCCTGACGGTCGCCCGCGGCGCGGACCTTGCGGGACGGGCGGTCCACGCCGCGGGCGACCGTCAGGGGAGACGGAAGGCGCGGCGGCTCCGGGCCGGTCTCCGGAGGCGGAGCCGCCGCGGGCACAGGTGGCGGCACCGCGTGCTGGGACGGAAGCGTTCCCGCAGGCCGGAGCGGGTTCCCGAGGACGCCGCCCGGCCCGTCCAGGCTGATCTGGCGGACGATCTCTCCCGCGAGGGACGGAACCTGCCAGCTGGCCAGGGTCGCACCGAAGGCGGGGTCGGCGATCGTGCCCATCGTGGACGGACGGCCCGGCGGCGGCACGGCACGCCAGCCGCCGTCGGGCCCGCCCGCCACACCCGGGGCGTCGGGACCCGCCGCCGGTCGGGAACGGCGGCGGGAGAACAGGTCGCGGATTCCCATCGGTCAGCCGCTCACCAGAGAGGCGATCTGGGTGACGTACCGGCGCCGGTCAGGGTGCTCCAGGTCCAGGATCTCCTCGCGGGACCAGTGGAAGTGGTACGCGATGTACGCGATCTCCCGATGCAGGGCGTCCGGCGGGTACGTCACGATTCCCCCAGGCGGCTCCCGGCGAGATCCACCTCGAAGGATTCCGCGCAGGAAGGGCAGGCCACGGTCGCCAGCGTGTGGCCCTCGGCGTTGATCTGGCGGTAAAAGTCCTGCAAGAACGCCAGGTCTGAGGCGAACATGCTTTCCACGACCCCGTCATGGACCTGCGGAACGGCTCCCAGCCGGGTGATCACCCGGGCGAGCAGCACCACCGAGAGGTAGGGCGGGTTCTCCCGGACGCGCACGTCCTGCAGCGGGATCAGCTCGTCCTTGGCCGTGGCCAGGCGCATCGCGCCTTCGCGGTGGACGGTCCCGCTCTCGTCGACGTACCCGCGCGGGAGTTCGAAGGTGAACTCGGTCCGCATCCGGACCGCGTCCACGGTGGGGGCTGAACGGCGCATCAGCTCTCTTCGATCTTCATCTCTTCGTAGGTGATGGTGATCGTCTCGGTGACCGCCGAGGTGCTGCCGGCCTCCAGATCGTCGAACTGCTGGTCGCTGCACCAGGCGTTGCGCAGGTTGAAGCGCCGGACGGGATTGCTCTGGTAGTCCATCTGGATGATGGTCGCGTTCTTGCGGGCCGAGCTCATGTCGCCCTCGAACGACTTCTTGATCCAGTCGGAGAACACCTTGCTGCCCGTCGTGGCGCGCACGACCTGGCACTCTCCCGCCTGGGGAACACCGGGAAGCTTCCCGGTGGTCGGCTTGCCCTGGGCCGAGTTCTGCTTGAACTCGATCACGTCCTGCTTCTGGCCGAGCCCGCTGACCTTCTGCAGGTATTCGACCATCACGCCGTCGATCTGCAATCCGAAATTGTGCGCCGCCGCGGAATCCTGTTTGTCGAAAGCCATGATTTCCCCTTCTGTTCAATGCCGTGTGCCGTCGCGGAGACGGCCTATTCCTCCAGCTCCCCGCCGCCGGAGATCTGGGCCACCCGGAAGATCACGAATTCGGCGGGCTTGACCGGCGCGACGCCGATCTCGCAGACCACGCGGCCGAGGTCGACCGACTCGGGCGGGTTGGTCTCCTCGTCGCACTTGACGTAGAAGGCCTGCTCCTCGGTGGCGCCGAACAGCGCCCCGTCCCGCCACTCGGTCACCAGGAAGGCGGAGATGTTGCGGCGGATCCGCGCCCACAGGTCGTGGTCGTTCGGCTCGAACACCACCCACTGGGTGCCGATCAGGATCGACTCCTCCAGGTAGTTGAAGTAGCGGCGGACGTTCAGGTACCGCCAGGCCGGGTCCGACGCCAGCGTCCGCGCGCCCCACACCCGCACGCCGCGGCCGGGGAACGAGCGGATGCAGTTCACGCCGACCGGGTTGAGCAGGTCCTGCTCGCCCTTGGTGACCTGGAGGCCGAGGTCCACGGCGCCGCGGACGACCTCGTTGGCCGGGGCCTTGTGCACGCCGCGCTCGGCGTCGCTGCGGGCCCAGACGCCGGCCAGGTGGCCGCTCGGCGGGACCAGCCCGGTCTGCCCGGACGACGGGTCGAAGACCTTGATCCACGGGTAGTAGAGGGCGGCGTAGCGCGAGTCGTACCCGGCGGCGTCCTGCCGCCACTCGTGGATCTCGCGGGCGTTCAGCCCGGGCGGCGGGTCGAGGATCGCGACCCGGTCGCCCATCAGCTCGCAGTGCGCGATCATGCCGAGCTGGACGGCCTTGACGCCGTCCAGGTCGATGGCGCCGCGCTGGTAGGCGCTCATCAGGTCCGGCGCGGCGACCATGGTGACCGCGTCGAGGGCCTCCAGCCCGCCGAAGCCGGTGCGGTCCGCGGTGTCGCCGAGGTAGTGCTCGGGCGTGATCGCCGCACCGCCCGCGGTGGGCGCGGGCGGCACGGCCGGGACGGCAAGCGTCACGCTCTGGTTGTCGGGCCTCGCCGCCTGCCCCGCCGCCGCGGCCTCGCTCAGGGTGATGAGCTTCGAGCGCTCCTTCACCTGCGTGACGACGTAGTTGCGGGTGTTCTTCTTGGTCGACACGTTGAAGCTCTCCGCCACCGTGCCGTCGACCTTGACGACCAGCTTGAACCGGTCGTCGGCCTTCTCCCCGCCCTTGTCGCCGCCGTCGATGTCGGCGACCTCCACCTCCAGCGTCCCGGCCGCCGAGGAAGGGACGGCCGCGACGCTGAACCCGCCGAGGCGGGCGGGGGCGGGCGCGGCCGGTTCCCTGGGCGCGCCGCCCCCGCCGTCCTGCGCCGTCCCGCCCACGCGGACCACGTAGCAGGTGGTGCCGCCGTTGTTGAAGAACCCGTACACGGCGTGGGCAAGGAAGCAGCCTTCGGTGAAGTCCCCTAACGCGGCCACGTACTGCGACCAGTTCGTGACGAGCACCGGCTCGTTCAGCGGGCCTTCCGGAGCGAACCCGACGAAGGCGCCCACCGACGTCCCGACCCCCTCGATCGGGCGGGACCCGCTGGCCACCTCCTCGACGTAGACGCCGGGCGACAGATACGTGGGCATTGGCTGCTACTCCCCCGTTAGGACGGCTTGGACCTACCAGAACCCTGCCGCCCCGCCGCGCCGCCCGGAACGTCCGTTCGACCCGTCCGGAGGGCACCCTCCACTGCCCGGAACACCACCCGTCCACCGGGAGATCGGCGGGCCCGGCGGCTCCGATCCACGCGAAAGGGCCACTCCGGAGGCGGTTCCGGAGTGGCCCTCGGCCGCGCGGGCGTAGGCGTGACCGTCCGCGCGATCAGGACTGGCACGGCAAACGGCTAGGAGAACGTGACGGTGGTCGTGTCGAGGTAGTAGTGCTTGATGAAGGCGTAGGTCGAGACGATCTGCATGCCCTGCGAGACACAGACCCGGCCGCTCGAATCCGGCGTCACGGTGGCCTGGTAGCGGTACTGGTACCAGCCGGGGATTCCGTCCCCGTGGCCCAGCGACCCGATCTCCGGCCACCCGATCCAGGTCTGGTCGCGGTCGACCTCCTGGTACGGGTCGGTCTCGCAGGCGGCGCCCGCCCGGGCCACCACGTCGTTCACGCCGCCGGGGCCGGTCGAGGAGTCCCTGGTCCAGACCCACAACGACAGGTCGAGCCGCACCGGGGCCGTCGTACCGACGTCGAACGTGCGGTCGAGCCAGAGCAGGCCGCAGTCGTTCTCGCCGTGGGCCTGAAGGTCCACGCTGCGCACGCCGTCCCGCGCCTTGGCGTTGGACAGCGCCACCGCCGAATCATGTGGGGAGCATTCGGGCGTACCGGTGTTCTGGTCGGTCTTGGGGACCCATCCCTGGAACCCGGTCTCGTAGCTGTAGGTGTAGGTGGCCGGTGTGATCCGGGCGACGGCGGGCGCCTGGAACAGGCCCGCGGCGATGACCACTCCGGCGGCGGCCGCGCCGACCCGCGCGCAGGCGCGGCCGAGCGGCGTCCGAGCACCGCCGGGCCGGTCGATACCGAGAATCCTCATTTGCACATCCCCTTTCCGATGGAGACCCATCAGAAATAGACTGGATTTCGGCCAGAACGTAACTCCGGCCCCGATGGGAATGGGATGGTCGTTCAGGCAATTCCGAGGGTCGTCTCACATGTCCGGACGACGTCCCGTCACGGCGCGGGTCGCCGATGGTGGACGCGGATCTCCGGGTAGAGCAACGACCTGTCCTTGATGAGGAATTCGTTGGTCCCCGTCGCGCCGAACCGGGATCTCCCTGCCGAGCGCGGCGTTGAGGTCCGGCGGCAGCCCGACCTGCGGCTGCGGCGGGGGCGGGGGCGGGC
>NZ_VCKW01000433.1 GCF_005889715.1 Actinomadura soli | reverse complement strand
GACCAGGGGCAGCGTGCGGGTCGCAGGGCACGAGGTGTCCGGCCTGAGCGACCGGGCGCTGTCGGCGCTGCGGGCGCGGCACATCGGGTTCGTGTTCCAGCAGTTCCACCTGGCCGCGGGCGTGAGCGCCCTCGACAACGTCGCCGACGGCCTCCTGTACAGCGGGGCCGGGCTCAAGGAGCGCAGGGAACGGGCGAGGGCCGCGCTCGGGCGGGTCGGGCTCGGGCACCGGACCGGGCACCGGCCGCACGAGCTGTCGGGCGGCGAGCAGCAGCGGGTCGCGGTGGCGCGGGCCGTCGTGGGCGGGCCGGGCCTGCTGCTGGCGGACGAGCCGACCGGCAACCTCGACTCCGCGGCGGGCGCCGAGGTGCTGGCGCTGCTGGAGGAGCTGAACCGCGCCGGGACCACCGTCGCGATCATCACGCACGATCTGGACGTGGCGGCCGCGGCGCCGCGGCGGGTCCGGGTCCTGGACGGCCTGATCGTGGCCGACGAGCGGGCGGAGGCGGGCAGCCGATGAGCGCGGCGGCGGAGCTGGAACCGGCGCGGCTGGGCCCGGCGGACGTGCTGCGCGTCGGCCTGGGCGGGCTGCGGGCGCGTCCGGCGCGGGTGGTGCTGTCCGCGCTCGGCATCGCGATCGGGATCGCCACGATGGTCGCCGTGATCGGGATCTCGTCGTCCGGGAAGGAGGACCTGCTGCGGCGGCTCGACCGGCTCGGCACGAACCTGCTGACGGTCAGGCCGGGCGACACGCTGTTCGGCGACAAGGCCGCGCTGCCCGAGCCGGCGCCGGAGATGGTCCGGCGGATCGGGCCGGTCACGGCGGTCGGCGCGACGGGCGCGGTGGCCGCGACCGTCCGCCGCACCGACAAGATCCCGGACGAGGTCACGCACGGGATCTCCGTCCAGGCCGCGACGCCGGACCTGCTCGGCACCCTCGGCGCGGCGACGGCGAGCGGGCGCTGGCTGAACGCGGGCACCGCCCGCTACCCGGGCGTCGTGCTCGGCGCGGAGGCGGCGCGGCGGCTCGGCCTGGACCGGGCGGGCGGCCAGGTGTGGATCGGCGGGCGCTGGTTCGTCGTCCTCGGCGTCCTGCGGCCCGCGGAGCTGGCACCGGAGATCGACCGCTCGGCGCTCGTCGGCTGGGACGCGGCGCGCCGCTACCTGGGCTTCGACGGGCATCCGACGACGATCTACGAGCGGTCGGCGGACGACTCCGTCACCGATGTCAGGGAGGTCCTCGCCCGTACGGTGAATCCGGAGCATCCCGAGGAGGTCCAGGTCAGCCGCCCCTCGGACGCGCTGGCGGCCAAGGCCGCCGCGACCGGCGCGTTCACCGGGCTGCTGCTCGGGCTCGGCGCGGTCGCGCTGCTCGTCGGCGGCGTCGGCGTCGCCAACACGATGGTGATCTCGGTGCTGGAGCGGCGCCGCGAGATCGGGCTGCGCCGCTCGCTCGGCGCGACGCGCGGCCAGGTCCGGACGCAGTTCCTGGCCGAGTCGCTGCTGCTGTCGGCGTTCGGCGGGACGGCGGGCGTCGTCCTCGGCGCGGCGGTGACCACCGGATTCGCGCTGTGGAAGGACTGGCCGCCGGTCATTCCCGGCTGGGCGCTCGGCGGCGCGCTCGCCGCGACGCTCGCGATCGGGACCGTCGCGGGGCTCTATCCGGCGATGCGCGCGGCGCGGCTGCCCCCGACCGCCGCGCTGGCCACCGCCTGACTCTGGCGACGCCCTCACGAACGGGTGCATGATTGGGACGCCGACGCTGTCTCGCCTGGGGGAGGTGACTCCACGGCCATGCCGGTACCACGCCCGCTCCGCGAACGCTGCCGCGAGTTCCTCGGGATCGACGGAGAGATCCGCTACATCTTTCCCGCCATGGTGTACGGCGGCGGGGCGGGATTCATCTTCGTCATCACCGACGAGCAGATCGCGGTGATCTCCACCGGCGCGATGAGCCGCAGCACGCCGAAGACCGTCTGGGGCAGCTATCCGCGCGGCACCCGGCTCGGGCCGGTGGAGACCAGCCCGGGTGCGGCGTTCGAGTTCGCGGGCGCCGTGTTCGAGATGGACGACGAGTACATCGCGGTCGTCAACGCGGCCGACGCCGAGATCTTCGACCGGGACAGCCTGCCGAAGGACCCGCTCCCCGATCTCTAGGCGGCTCGGCGGTCCGCGGGCGGCTCAGAGGTCGCCCTTGCACTCCAGGCGGTGGAAGGCGCGGGCGAGGGGCTGCGCGGTGAGCTCGATCTGCCAGCGGCGCGCGCCCAGGTCGCGGAGCGTGGCGGCGACCGCCGACGCGGACGCCTCCGGTGGCGGCGTCCAGGCCAGCCGGCGGACGGAGTCGGGCTGGATGAGGTTCTCCGACGGCATGGAGTGCTCGTCGGCGAGCGCGGCGACGACGGCGCGGGCGGCGGTGAGGCGCTTGGCGGCCTCGGGGTCGCGGTCGGCCCAGCGGTGCGCGGGCGGCGGGCCGTCGCCCGGGACGGTCGGCTCGGGCAGCCCGCGGTCGGTGAGGTCGCGGGCGCGGGCGACCGCGCGCAGCCACGCGGACTGGTGCCGGCGGGCGCCGCGCCCCCGCATCGTCGGCAGGGCCTGCAGGTCGGCGGGCGTCCGGGGGGCGCGCTGCGCCAGCTCGATGATCGCGGCGTCCTGCAGCACCCGGCCGGGGGACAGGTCCCGCTCGCGGGCGATCTTGTCGCGGGCCTCCCAGATCTCCCGGACGGTGGCGAGCGCCCGCCGGTTCCGCACCCGGTGGATGCCGGACGTGCGGCGCCACGGGTCGGCCCGCGGCGGCTTCGGCGGCGTCGTCAGGATCGCGGCGAACTCCTCCAGCGCCCACTCCAGCTTGCCCGCGGCCTCCAGCTCGTTCTGCAGGGCGTCGCGCAGCTCGACCAGCAGCTCGACGTCCAGCGCGGCGTAGCGGAGCCAGTCCTCCGGGAGGGGGCGCGTCGACCAGTCGGCCGCCGAGTGCCCCTTCTCCAGCACGAAGCCCAGCACGTTCTCGACCATGGACCCGAGCCCGACGCGGGGGTAGCCGAGCAGCCGCCCCGCCAGCTCGGTGTCGAACAGCCGCCGCGGGATTAGGCCGACCTCGGCCAGGCACGGCAGGTCCTGGTTGGCGGCGTGCAGGACCAGCTCGGCGTCGGCGATCGCGGCGTCCAGGCCGGACAGGTCGGGCAGCGCGATGGGGTCGATCAGGGCCGTGCCCGCGCCCGCGCGGCGCAGCTGGATCAGGTAGGCGCGCTGCCCGTACCGGTAGCCGGACGCCCGTTCGGCGTCGACGGCGACCGGCCCCGCGCCCGCGGCGAACGCCGCGATGACACGTTCCAGTTCGGCGTCGTCGGTGATCACGGGCGGGACGCCCTCGCGCGGCTCCAGCAACGGGACGGGCGGGGGACCGCCGTCGGCCTCGGCGGCCGGGTCGGCGGCCGGTTCCCGTGCGGTCTGCTCTGGAACGGTCCCGGACCGCCTCGCGGCCGTGGTCTCAGCACCGGTATCCCGCTCGGGGCCGGTGGCGCGCGTTTCGGACACTCCCACAGAACCTTTTTCATCCTCGGGTCGACGAGCCGTGCGAGGCTTCCGGGACACGGACGGACGAGAAAGGCTGCCAGCTTCCGTGTGCACTTCCGCCGCCTCGGTCTCGGACGCTGTGCTCACGTCCCCTACCGTACGTCGCTCAGCCGCTTGCCCCGCCCGGACGGTCCGGCAGCGCGGCGACGCCGGACGGCGGCAGGCCCGCCGTCGTGCACATCACCTCGCACCAGGCCGCCACGTGCGGGGCGAGATCGTCGCCCGTCGGGGACCAGGACGCGCGCAGCTCCAGCTCGGTCGTGGACGGCTCGTCGCTCTTGTCGCCGAAGCTCTCCGACACCGCGCGGGTGATCGTCCCGGACACGCCCGCGTACCCGGCCGGCTCCAGCGCCTCGAGCAGCCAGTCCCACGCGACGGAGCCGATCAGCTCGTCGGCGGCGATCTCGGGCTCCAGATCGGCGCGGATGTAGGCGACGATGCGGAACCCGTTCGTCCAGCCGCTGTCGCCGCCCGGGTCGTACAGGACGATGAGGCGCCCCATCGCGACCTCGGTGTCGTCGTCGCGGTAGACGCTGCCGGACAGTGCGGCGGCGTAGGGCGCCAGGCTCTGCGGGGCGGGCATGTCCTCCAGGTCGAGCTCCGGGCGGACGCCGGGCCCGTCGAGGATCTCCTGGAGCGTGCCGAGGGCCCGCTGGAAGGCTGGTGGGTTCATGGATGGACCGGCCTGATCGCGGGGGAGTGGTCGGGTGCGGGGGCGTGGGTCGGGTCTGTTCTCGGG
>NZ_VCKW01000432.1 GCF_005889715.1 Actinomadura soli | reverse complement strand
AGCCACCACCGATCATCCACCCCACACAGCCCCCAACTAAAACCGCACAGGCACCACCCCGGACCACCAGCCCTCCTGGCTCCGAAGCGGCCATGTATCGGTCCCACACACACCAGGAGCCTTGCCTACCCAGGCCCATCGCCCCGCAGAACCGCCACCGCCCCTCCTACTCATTCCCCCTAGCCATGCACCCGAGGCGCCCGCCCCCGCGCCACCGGGCTCAACAACACCCCCACGCCGTTGCGCCAAGCAACACCATCGAGCTAGCGACACCCTCGCGTCACCGGCGCTGAGCAACACCCTCACGCCGTTGGGGCGCGCAACACCGACTAGCAGCAGCCGAGCAACGCCCTCGTGCCACCGGCGAGGGCGAGGGACGAGGGGCCAGGGGCGCTGTCGTCCGGCGACGGCCACAGCACAAGGGGGGGCCAGCGGTCCTAATCGACGCGGAGGGCGCCGAGCATCGTTGCCAGGGGCACCCAGACCTCGGCCAGACCGGCCTCGGGATCACCGGACGCGGCCAGCCAGTGCGCCGCCTCGTTCATCGCGCCGGACAGCAGATGGGTCAACGGAGCGACCGGCTGAGGGGCGATCACGCCCTCCGTGATCAGCTCGTTGATCACGTCGGCGAGATGGCTGGCCGAGCCGGATTCGTCCATCGCCCGCCACTTGTTCCAGCCGAGCACCGCCGGACCGTCGACGAGCATGATCCGCTGGACGTCCGGGGCCGTGCTGGCGGTGAGGAACGCTCGGCAGCCCGCTGTGAACCGCGCCCAGGCGTCGTCCTCGGCATCAGCGGTCTGCGCCACGGTCTGGGCCACGTCCTGCTGAACCTGCTCCAGGACGGCCCTGAACAGCTCGACCTTGCTCTGGAACAGGTGGTACAGCGCGCCCTTGGTGACCCCGGCCGCACCGACTATCTCCGCGAGGCTCACCTCGCCGTACCCCCGCGTGGCGAACAGCAGCCTGCTCTCGCGCAGCAGCGCCTCACGCGTCCGTTCCCGCTGCCGGGCTCTGACGTTCACGCTTCCTCCTTGACATACCAGCGGTATGTCAGGCTAGCCTGTCGTTTGACATACCGACGGTATGCGAAAGGAGTGCCCATGCGACTGACCAGCTTCTACCCGGTGATCTGCACCTCCCGGCTCCAGGAATCCCACCGCTTCTACACCGAACTGCTGGGCTTCGACACGACGTTCGAGGCCGACTGGTACGTGAGCCTGCGCCGCCCCGGAACGTCCCCTTACGAACTCGCCCTGCTCGACCACACCCACCCGACCCTGCCGGACGCCTACCGCGCCCCCGTCCAAGGGCTCCTCTTGAACTTCGAAGTCGAGGACGTGGACGCCGAATGGGAACGGCTCGTCCTACAGGGCGGCCTGCACCCCGAACTCAAGCTACGCAGCGAGGACTTCGGACAGCGACACTTCATCGTCGCCGACCCCAACGGGGTCCTCATCGACATCATCACACCCATTGCCCCGACAGAGGCTTACACAGAGCAGTACACAACCTCATGACCACGGCCCGACGGGGTCAACCACAGGGTCCGCCCGGTGACCACGGCCCGAGCGGGGTGACCGCGGCCCGAGCAAGCGACCACGGCCCGACCCAGGCGACTGCGGCCGACCGGCTGACGGTCAGTTCGGAGCGACCCGCTGCGCCGGGACCGGTTGCTGATCGTCCATCCCGCGCCGCGCCTGGGCGAGCGCCTGCTGCAGCTTCCGCCGCTCCATTTCCAAGGTCTGCAGGGACTCCTCGTGCTCGTCCCGCAGGTCCCGCAACTCCCGCCGCATGCCGATCGCGCGCTTGAGGCCCAGCGCCACGATCATCACGCCGACCATGAACACGATCGCCACGACGGCGCCGGCCATGAACACGTGCCACTGATCGGTGATCCCTGGTATCTCGTCCCCGAACACCGTCAGCTGGGCGTCGCCCGAGTTGTCCAGCACCACCGCGACACTCACCGCGAGGGCGGCGAGGATCACGATCAACCCCAAGATGATCATGCGGAGGGTCTCCTCTCCATCGGGCCCCCTCCCCGAACGGGACGGGGCCGAAGTCTCGGACGACAGGCACGCCTTGCCGGACGACCCCCGGGCGGGTCCGACTGGCAAGGCAGCCTAGACCCTGCCCCAAACCACCCGCCAGCCCTACTTGATCAACCTCTGCCCCACCGGCAACTCCCTTTCATCCCGGAAAGAAACGCCGTCGCCAGCCCATAGCCGCTCAGCGCGATGGCACAACATCCGGGACGATTACTTGCGGCGGCGGCCGCGCTTGGGCTTCGTAATGGAGGAGGACCGGGCGATGCGCACGTGCACGCCGCCACCGGACCGCTTCCCAAGCGCCGCAGGACGACGCGCAGCCTTCGCCTTGTCCAACGAGGGATCGCTCACCTTGTCCAACGCCGAATCACTCGCCATATCCGACGGCAGATCGCTCGCCATACCCGACGCCGGATCACTCGCCATGCGTGACGTTGGATCGCTCGCCAGGACCGACGACAGATCACCCGTCTTGCCCGACGCTGGATCGCTCACGTTGTTCGACGCCGGATAACTCGCCTTGCCCGCCGCCGGGTCGCTCGCCTTGCCCGACGGCAGATCACCCGCCTCGTTCAACGGCGGATCGCTCACGTTGTTCAACGACGTGTCGCTGGCCTTCGCTTCGCCAGGGGTCGAGACGTTCTTATCCCGCTCCTCCTCGGCCTTCTCCTCGGCCTTCTCCTCGACGAGGGACATGACCGGGGCCGTCTTGGCGCGGGCCTCGGCGCGTGCGATCTGCCGGCGTGCCTGGCTGACCCGCTTCCGGCCGGTCCCGCTGCGCGCGATGCGGGCCGCCATGCCGCTGCTGCTCATCCCCGCCTGGGCGACACGCAAGCGGCGCGTCCAGGTCCCGAGATGCGCGGCGGCGATCAGCAGGACGAGCGCGATGCCCACGCTCTTGCCCCACTGGAGCCGCTCGGTCGCCGCGACGTTCTGAGTCGTCGGTGAGTCAGCGGCGATCTGTGGCGCGGGGTAGGCGAAGCCCGGCGTCGCTCCGTCCGGCTGGACAGACGGGAGGGTGACCGGAGACTCGTTGTTGAACGGCGTCAGAGGGGTTCCGGCCCCGGGCACCCCGCCCCCGGAGGGCAGGGACGGCGCGCCGACACCCCCGGGCAGCGCAGCGGAACCGGCGACCATGGCGCTCGCGGTGACGGTGCCCGAGTACAGCGACCCGCCCGACCCGGTGGGACGCCGCGCCCGGACGCCCACGGACACCGGTCCGCTCGACCGGGTCATCGAGAGGCTGGCGGAGCAGCTCGTCCCCTGGCAGAGCGAACCGACTGAACCGGACGTGGATTCGACGCCGGAACCCGAGAGCGTGTAGCCGTTGAGGTCGTCCTCATGACCGCGGTTCCACTTCACCACGAGCTTGCTGCCTGACACCCGCGCGGACACCCCGGTAGGCGCGGCGGGCGCTATGCGCACCTGGAAGGTGCTGTCGTCGTAGACGTGCCCGGTCTGCTTGCCCTTCAGGTAGACCGTGTAGCTGCCGTTCCGGCTGATGGGAAACGTCCCGGACAAGTTGCCCGCAAGGAATCGTTCCTGCAGGAACCTGTCGCCGATACCGGGGCCCCTGACCCACAGCTGCATCGTGAGCGCGAAATCGAAGCGGGCTCTGGCGGTCAGCTGGGAGCCGCTCGTGACGACCGAGCCGTTCGCGGGGGCGGTGACGCCCGTCGAGGCGGCCTGAGCGGGAACGGCTGCGAGTACCGGGACACCCATCGCAAGCGGCGCCGCCAGTGTGACCGCACCGATCCTGCGAGTGATGGTCACGGCCTCAATCCCTTCGACAACGTCCTGCTGGTCTCGTCCCGCCGAGGGTCTCGCGGGCGCACCGTGCCGAGTGATAACTACGTGCTTATGGCACAGTAACGTACCACCGAGTAGCAAAGGTCGCAGAGGGATGACAAAGAGGTCAGGTGTTTCATCCTCCGGCCCCCTCCGCGCCCTATTGACACTCAGTGCAACGAGCCATGTCGCGCCAGGCTACGCCGTTTCACCCGACAGGGCCAGCCCGTGCCCGCGACTCCACCTTCAACGCGCCGATGCCCATGGGCACCACCACGTCCACCGTCACCGAGACCTCCACGACGTGCCCACGCACCCGACAGCGCGCCATCCGCGCCCCGGACCCGGCCGCGATGCTCTCCGCCCTCCCGCAGGGGGCTCCCCCACCTTCAGCCACCCAGGCGGCCCCCGCCAACGCCGCCAGATCAGCCGCGGTGTTCGCCCGGTGCCGAGCACCTCGCACCCCGCCGACCGCAACAGCGG
>NZ_VCKW01000431.1 GCF_005889715.1 Actinomadura soli | reverse complement strand
GGCGAGGTCTTCGCCCACCTGGCGCAGGCCGTCCAGGTCGTGGACGTCCTCCGCCTGTGCCGGAACCGCCGTGACCGGGACGGTCGGGTGCGTGGACGCGAAATGGTCGCGCAGCCGCTCCTCGCGGGCGGCGAGCTGCATGCGGTCGGTGTGCAGGCGGAGTAGTGCCGCGGTCAGCGTGTGCTCCCCGCGTTCCTCCAGCGTCTCGGCCGCGGCCTGGCTGCGGGCGGCGGACAACAGGTCGTTCCGGGAGGTCGTCGTCCCACGAGAGAGCGTGTCCGCGACGGAGCCGTGGACGCGGTTGACCACCAGCCCCGCGAGCGGCATGCGTTCCTCCGCCAGACGTTCGACGAAGTAGGACGCCTCGCGGAGCGCGTCCGGCTCCGGGGCCGCGACGACGAGGAACGCGGTCCCGGGGGTCTGCAGGAGCTTGAAGGTCTTCTCGGCCCGCTCCCGGAACCCGCCGAACATCGTGTCGAACGCGGCGACGAACGTCTGCACGTCCCGCAGGAGCTGGACGCCGATGACCTTGTTGATGACACCGGTGAACACGCCGAACCCGGCGCTGATCACTTTGACGCCGAAGCGGCCGCCGGTCTTGGCCGGGGCGGCGAGGATCTTCATGAAACGGCCGTCGAGGAAGCGTCCCATCCGCTCGGGCGCGTCCAGGAAGTCGAGCGCGTTCCGGGACGGCGGGGTGTCCACGACGATGAGGTCCCAGGCGCCGGAGCGGTGCAGCTGGCCGAGCTTCTCCATCGCCATGTACTCCTGCGTGCCCGACAGGCTGGACGACAGCGACTGGTAGAAGGGGTTGGCGAGGATCTGCTTGGCCCGGTCCGGGTCGGCGTGCGCCTCGACGATCTCGTCGAAGGTGCGCTTCATGTCGAGCATCATGGCGTGCAGCTCGCCGTCGCCGTCGATCTCGATCTTGCGGGGGTTGTTGTCCAGCTCGGACAGGCCCATCGACTGGGCGAGGCGGCGGGCCGGGTCCACGGTGAGGACGACCACGTCCCGGCCGCGTTCCGCCGCGCGGACGCCGAGGGCAGCGGCCGTCGTCGTCTTGCCGACACCGCCGGAGCCGCAGCACACGATGATCTTCGTGCGGGGGTCGTCGAGGAGCGCGTCCACGTCGAGCGCGGGCGGGGTCTTGCCGGTCGGGCTCATCGGTTCGCCTTTCCCGGCCTGCGGCGCCGCGCGGGCGAGGGCCCGGACTGGCGGCCGGTCATGCGGCGCCCTGGGTGCGGAGGGCGGCGGCCAGGTCGTACAGGCCGGCGAGGTCCATGCCGTCCGACAGGAGCGGGAGCGTGTAGCGGGGACGGTCGATCGACTCCAGCCGCTCTTTCTCCCGGCGCTGGAGGGCGGTGCGGCGGGCGTGGTCGGCGGCCTCGGCGGCGAGTTCCGCGGCGATGGACTCGGCGTCGTGCTCCAGGCCGGCGGCCTTCACGCCCCGGACGATCTCGTCGGTGTCCAGCGCGCCGGCGGCGGCCGCGGCGAGGTCGTCCTCGGTGAGGACGGGCTGGTGCTCCATGTTGACGACGACACCGCCGATGGGCAGCCCGACGTCGGTGAGGTCGCGGATCCCGTCCATCGTCTCCTGGACGGGCATTTCCTCCAGGAGAGTCACGAAGTGCACGGCCGTCTCGGGGCTGCGCAGGACCTTCATCACGGTGTCGGCGTGGTTGCGCACTGGCCCGACCTTGGCGAGCCCTGAGACCTCGTCGTTGACGTTCAGGAATTTCGTGATGCGGCCGGTGGGCGGGGCGTCCATGACGACGGCGTCGTAGATGAACGAGCCGTCCTTCTTCTTGCGGCGCACCGATTCGCTGGTCTTTCCGGTGAGGATCACGTCGCGCAGCCCGGGCGCGATGGTCGTGACGAAGTCGATGATGCCGAGCTTGGTCATCGCCTTACCGGCGCGCTTGAGGTTGTAGAACATTTCGAGGTACTCGATGAGCGCCTCTTCGGTGTCGATGGCGAGCGCGTAGACGTCGCCGCCGTCCGGCGCGACCGCGACGCGCCGCTCCCCGTAGGGCAGCGGCGGGCAGTCGAAAAGCTGGGCGATGCCCTGCCGTCCCTCGACCTCGACGAGCAGGACCTTGCGGCCTCCGGCGGCCAGGGCAAGGGCGAGCGCGGCGGCGACCGTCGTCTTTCCGGTGCCGCCCTTACCGGTGACCACGTGGAGGCGTACGCCGTCCCAGTCGGTGTCTCTCGCGCTCACCCGATCGACCATATCGTTCACTCGGCAAACACTTCAGAGTGCGCCCGTCCTCGTGCAAGTGATCCCTGACACGGTTCGTCCAAGATCGTTCACGCGGGCACTGTCATTCGGCCTGCCCGCGCGGTTAGCTGGGAAACGTGGACCGCCCACCGGGTGGTTCCGTCTGGACCTCACGGGTTCAGAACTGCTGGGGCCGGAGGCGCTCCCCGCGGCCCCGGCCCACCACGCGAGAAAGGTGCCCGGGATGGAAGCGGTGGCCCTTGTCATATTGCTCGTCCTCCTTGTCGGCGGGCTGATGGTCCTGGCGGCGTCGATCCGCGTCGTCCAGCAGTACGAGCACGGCATCGTGTTCCGGTTCGGGCAGGTGCAGCGGGGCGGTGAGCTGCGTCCCAGCGCCGTCCGGGCGCCCGGCATCACGGCGATCGTGCCGATCGTCGAGCGGATGCAGAAGGTCAGCCGGCAGACGGTCACGATGGGCGTCCCGGGGCAGGACGGCATCACCCAGGACAACGTGAGCGTTCGCGTCGACGCCGTCGTGTACTTCCGGGTGATCGACCCGGTGAAGGCGATCGTGAACGTCCAGAACTACGGCTACGCGGTCTCCCAGGTGGCGCAGACGTCGCTGCGGTCGGTCATCGGCCAGGCCGACATGCAGGAGCTCCTCGGCGAGCGCGCGAAGATCAACACTCGGCTGCGGGGGATCATCGACGAGATCACCGAGGGGCCGTGGGGCATCCGGATCGAGATGGTCGAGATCAAGGACGTCTCGCTGCCGGAGGGCATGAAGCGGTCGATGGCCCGGCAGGCCGAAGCGGAGCGCGAGCGCCGCGCCCGGATCATCACCGCGGACGGCGAGTTCCAGGCGTCCAAGCGGCTCGCCGCCGCCGCGGAGATCATGTCGCAGGACCCGGCGGCCCTTCAGCTCCGGCTGCTGCAGACGGTCGTGGAGGTCTCCGCCGAGAAGAACAGCACGCTGGTCATGCCGCTGCCGGTCGAGATCCTGCGGTTCTTCGAGCGCGCCGCGGGCGGTCTGGGGCGCTCCGGCGAGGGTGAGGGCGAGAAGGCCAGGCTCGACCTCGGGGCGCGCCTGGCGAAGGCCGAGGAGGAGCTGGCGAAGGCGGCGGAGGCGTCGTCCGCGCTGGAGTCCGCCGAGGACGTCCCGCCGGTCATCGGACTGGACGAGCCCAAGCAACGCGACGAACCGCAGGCCGTGCGACCGCCGTCCGACGAGCAGCAGCACGGCATCACGGGCGGCGACCCCGAGCCACATCCCGCTGGGGATGAGGCCCAACCGGGAGGCGGTGCACAACCGGGCGGCAACGCCTAACCCGGCCGCGGTGCGCACTCGGCGGTGGGCATGGTCAGGTGCCGGACGCCGGGTACCGCAGCCGTCGCCAGGCATGAGGTGGCGACCAGGAAGGCCGCGATCAGCAGCGGAGTGGGTGTCCCCCAAGCGGACGCGGCCCAGGGTGCGAGCGCGTAGAGCTGCGGCCGTCCGCCGAGGAGCTCGATCGCGGCGAAGAGCTGGGCGGCGCAGCCGACGAGGTCGGTGGCCAGCGCGACGCCTCGCGCGTTGAGACGGTCCGCGACGACGCCGCCGATCGGCAGCAGGAGCAGGCGCGGAACCATCGCGCAGCCGAGCACCAGGGCCAGCGCGGACGTGGAGCCGGTCGCGCGCAGGACGGCGAGGGCGAGCGCGGCGGGTACGGCGGCGTCACCGGTCAGGGACAGGATGCGGGCGCCGTACAGCAGCCGGAAGTCCCGGCCGCGGAGGGGATGGGCCGAGCTAAGCGCGTCGATCGATTGGCGGTTGGTGGGGGGTGGAGGACGGCGGGCCATGCCGTCCAAGGGGCGCGCCGCCTGGCTGGGCGCGATGGACCGCGTGGGCCACGAGGAGTACCGGCTGCTCGGCGGCCTCAGCGCGGACGAGCGCCGCACCCTCTCCGACCTCCTCCGCCGCGTCATGATCCGCGCCGAACACCCCTGATTCGGTCGAACACCCGCCCGCCCGTTCACCGAGGCCGCCCTTACGCCCGCCGGGAGGCGCCGCGCGCGGGGGACGGCTGGCCCGCAGTCGCCGCTCCCGCACATCGGAACCCCTCTGGGA
>NZ_VCKW01000430.1 GCF_005889715.1 Actinomadura soli | reverse complement strand
GCCCTCCAACCGTCGGCCAACCGCCGGCCAACCGTCGCCTACCGGACGGGCGACAGGCGGGCGGAGGGCCGGGCCGAGGCGGAGAAACCGCACGCCACGCCGTGAGTTTGCCAAGGAGGCGGGGGAACCCGCGCGAGATGGCTACCGTTCTCGTTAGACAGACGAACACGCGTGGGTGACAACGGGCCCGCGCGGGCCGATACGGAGGTAGACACAGTGGGAGTCAGTCTGAGCAAGGGCGGCAACGTCTCGCTGACCAAGGAGGCTCCAGGACTGACCGCCGTCGTGGTCGGTCTGGGCTGGGATGTTCGGACCACGACCGGGACCGACTTCGACCTGGACGCCAGCGCGCTGGTGTGCTCGGCGGAGAACAAGGTGCTGTCGGACCAGCACTTCGTGTTCTTCAACAACCTCAAGAGCCCCGACGGCTCGGTCGAGCACACCGGCGACAACCTCACCGGTGAGGGCGAGGGCGACGACGAGCAGATCAAGGTCAGCCTGTCGACGGTCCCGGCCGAGATCGCCAAGATCGTGTTCCCGGTGTCCATCTATGACGCCGACGGCCGCCAGCAGAACTTCGGGCAGGTCCGCAACGCGTTCATCCGGGTGGTGAACCAGGCCGACAACAGCGAGATCGCGCGCTACGACCTGTCGGAGGACGCCTCGACCGAGACCGCGATGGTGTTCGGCGAGCTGTACCGCAGCGGCGAGGAGTGGAAGTTCCGCGCGGTGGGCCAGGGGTACGCCTCCGGCCTGTCGGGCATCGCGTCCGACTTCGGCGTCAACGTCTGAGCGTCCGCGTCCGAGCGTCGCGGCGGCCGGACGGCGGCGCGAGCGCCGAGAGCGCCGTGGTCCGGACGAGCACGACGGGGCGTCCCGGGGCAGGTCCCCGGGACGCCCCGCCCGGTCCGGGCGAAGATCCTTGCCTGCGACAATGGGGGCATGAGCGAGCGCGGGCCGATCGATTACTGGCTGTCGGACATGGACGGGGTCCTGGTCCACGAGGGGCGCCCCGTGCCCGGCGCCGAGGAGTTCATCCGGCGGCTGTCGGCGTCCGGCAAGCCGTTCCTGGTACTGACCAACAACTCGATCTACACCCGCCGGGACCTGTCGGCGCGGCTCGCGGCGGCCGGGCTGCGGGTGCCGGCCGAGTCGATCTGGACGTCGGCGCTGGCGACCGCGAAGTTCCTGGCCGACCAGCGGCCCGAGGGGTCGGCGTACGTGATCGGGGAGGCGGGGCTGACGACGGCGCTGCACGAGTCGGACTTCGTGCTGACCGAGATCGACCCCGACTACGTGGTGCTCGGCGAGACCCGCACCTACAGCTTCTCCCAGATCACCCGGGCGATCCGGCTGATCGAGGGCGGCGCGCGGTTCGTGGCGACCAACCCCGACCCGGTCGGCCCGTCCCCGGAGGGGTCGGTGCCCGCCTGCGGCGCGGTCGCCGCGATGATCACCCGCGCGACCGGGGTGGAGCCGTACTTCGTCGGCAAGCCGAACCCGCTGATCATGCGGACGGCGCTGAACGTGGTCGGCGGGCACAGCGAGCGGACCGCGATGGTCGGCGACCGGATGGACACCGACATCGTCGCCGGGGTCGAGGCCGGGCTGGAGACGATCCTGGTGCTGACGGGCGTGACCGGCAAGGACGAGATCGCCCGGTTCCCGTACCGGCCGCACCGCGTCGTCGCGTCCATCGCCGACCTCATCGGCCTGGTCTGACCCGGCCTGCCCGCGAGCCCGCGAGCCTGCGAGTGGCCGGGGTCAGCGGACGGCGCCGAGGGCGGCCATCAGGCCCATGGCGTCGGACACGACCCAGTATTCGGCGAACCGGCCGTCCTCGGCGCGGAAGATGTCCTGCCCGGAGAAGGACACCGGGGTGCCGGGCGCGGCGGTGGCGCCGGGGATGCCGCCGCGGTACTCGCCGTGGAAGCTCCATCCGGCGGCGACCATCCCGTCGCCGACGACCGGCCCGACGTCCAGGGTGGTGCGGACGCCGCCGAAGCAGGCGTGCGAGCGGCGGACCTGCTCGACGGCCCCGGCGGGCCCGTGCACCTCCAGATTCGGCCAGTGCCCGGTGAAGCCGGGGGTGAGGATCTGCTCGGCGACGTCGTAGTCACCGGTCCACACCTCGAACAGCCAGCGCCGGTACAACTCGTCCAGCATGCCCATCCCTCCCATCCTCCCCACGCTGGCCGCGCGCGGGCGGTCGTGTCAAGCGCCGTAGACTCGGTGCGGCCATGCGCACGATCAGACAGGCGGGGTCGCGCGAGCTGGAGATCCGCCGCTCGCGGTTCGTCTGCACGCTCGCCCGCGCCGCCGGGGAGGACGAGGCGGCGCGTTTCCTGGACCGGCACCGGCGGGCGCACCGCGACGCCACCCACAACTGCACCGCCTACGTCGTCGGCGAGCACGGCGAGATCACCAGGAGCAGCGACGACGGCGAGCCCGCGGGCACGGCCGGGATCCCGATGCTGGAGGTGCTGCTGCGGCGCGGCCTGACCGGCACCGTCGCGGTCGTCACCCGCTACTTCGGCGGGGTGAAGCTCGGCGCGGGCGGCCTGGTGCGCGCCTACGGGCAGGCGGTCGCCGACACGATCGACGCGGTCGGGGTGGTGGAGCTGTGCCCGGTGGTGACGGTCACCGTCGGGGTGGAGCACGCGCTGGCGGGCCGGTTCCTCGGCGATCTGCACGCGCGGGGCGCGCGTCCGGGCGACGTCCGCTACGGGCGGGGCGTGGAGGCCGACGTGGCCGTCCCGGTCGCGGACCTGGACGGGTTCGAGGCGTGGGCGGCGCAGGTCACCGCCGGCCGCGCGTCCCTGCGGCGCGGCGCCCCCGGGTTCGTCGAGGTCCCCGTCACCCCATGAACCGCCCACCGCCCCCTGCCGGGCGGGCGTGGCGGGGGCGGTCAGCCGCCGAGGCTGTCCAGGGCGACGTCCAGGCGCTGGGCGAGGCTTTCGAGCTGCTCGTCGTTGGCGCCGGTGTCGAGTTCGGCGATCACGGCGTTCCGGGTGGTGACGACCAGGGCCTCCTCGGGACCGTCGCCGCCGGGGTCGGCGGGGACGACGGCGGCCCGCCCGCCGACGACGACGAGCGCGGCGTCGCGGTGGGCGGAGGCCAGCAGGGCGTGCAGATGCTCCGAAGTGATCGTCGGCATTGGGTGACCTCCAGGTGCGGGCGCCGGAGCGGCGGTACGGACGGCGGCGGACGGGCGGCGGGTGACGGGTCAGGGTTTGCGGCCGATGCCGGTGGTGAACTCGCGGGCGCGTGCCGGGCCCCCGGCCCCGGGCGACAGCGGCGGGGTGTCGCGGCCCGCGCCGGTGCGCAGGCCCTCCAGGAACTCCTCGATGGCCTCGCGGGCGGTGCGGCGGGGCGTCCACCCGAGCTCGTCGCGGGCGCGTGAGATGTCCATGAGCGGGACCCGCAGGGCCAGGTCGAACAGGCCGGGGGAGGCGGGCACCAGGTGCAGCGCCCACGCGGCGGCCAGTGCGGCCCGCACCCCGCGCGCGGGGACCCGGACGGTGCGGGCGCCGAGGATGCCGGCGAGTTCGGTGGCGTCGATGACGGGGTCGGCGGCGATGTTGAACGCGCCGCGGGCCTGCCCTGACACGCCGCCGGTGACCGCGAGCCGGAACGCCTCCCCGGCGTCGGCGGAGTGCAGGGCCTGCAGCCGCAGGCCCGGCAGGTCCGGGACGGCGGGGATCAGGCCGGGGCGGACGAGCCGGCCGGGCAGCAGCGGCCCGGCGAACAGGCGGCGCTGTTCGGCCGCGGTCTGCCGCTCGAAGACGAACGCGGGCCGGATCCGCACGACGCGGCGGTCCGGGTGGGCGGCCTCGAAGGTGTCCAGGAGCCGCTCGACGTAGGCCTTCTCGCGGCTGTAGGCGGCGCCGGGCCAGCCGTGCGTGGGCCAGGACTCGTCGACCGCCCGGTCCTTGGGGCCGGGCGAGTACGCGCCGACCGACGAGGAGTACACCAGCGCGGGCACCCCGGCCCGCGCGGCGGCGTCGAACACGCGGGCGCTGCCGACGGCGTTGGCGTCCCACGTCACCGCCGGGCGGTGGGTGGGCTGGAACAGCCACGCCAGGTGCACCACGGCGCCGGCGCCGCGCAGCAGCGGGACCAGGTCGGTGTCGGTGACGTCGGCCTCGGCCCATTCGACCTTGCCGCCGCCGTCGCCGAGGTCGCCGAGGTCGGCCGCCCGGCCGGGTCCGCGGCGCGCCAGGCCGGTGACGGCGGTGACGCCCGGGTCCGCGGCGAGCGCCCGGACCGTGCTGGTTCCGATGTTGCCGGTGGCGCCGGTGACGACGACGCGCATGGCGACCTCCCCCTCGT
>NZ_VCKW01000042.1 GCF_005889715.1 Actinomadura soli | reverse complement strand
CTCGCCGCCCCCGTGCCGGACGCCGAGCCCGATTCCGGCGCCGGCCCCGGGGCCGGGCAGGCGCGCCCCCTCCGGACGCCCGAGGAGCTGCGGTCGATGATGTCGTCCATCCAGCAGGGCACCCGGCGCGGCCGCGCCGAGATCCTGGACAACGAGGACACGTGACGGGCCATGACCGGTCCTGGCGCCGAATGGCTCGATGAGGAGGCGGGGCCGATCGTCCGGTCCTACGCCCTGACGCGCGGCCGGGCCAGGCCCGCGACCGCCGAGCCCTTCGACATGATCACGATCATCTCCACGGCGGCGCGGCCCCGGTCGGGCTCGCCCGGCATCGGGCCCGAGCATCTCGACATCCTGGAGATGTGCCTGTACCCGCAGCCGGTCGCCGAGATCGCCGCCCGGATGGGGCTGCCCCTCGTCGTCGTGCGCGTCCTGCTCGGCGACCTGCTGCACCACCGGCTCATCACCACCACCCGCCCGCCACCGGAGAGCGCGCTCTCCAAGGAACGCCTGCTGAAGGAGGTGCTCGATGGTCTCCAAGCGCTCTGACGGCGCGGAATCGGTCGTCCAGGCCGCGGCGGCCCCGCCTCCGGCTCCGGTGGCGGTGAAGATCCTCGTCGCCGGGGGATTCGGCGTCGGCAAGACGACGCTGGTCGGCGCCGTCAGCGAGATCCGCCCCCTGCAGACCGAGGAGCTGCTCACCGACCGGGGCCTCGGCGTCGACGACACCGGCGGCGTCGAGCGGAAGACCACCACCACGGTCGCGATGGACTTCGGCCGCATCACGATCCGCCCCGGGCTCGTCCTGTACCTGTTCGGCACGCCCGGCCAGGACCGTTTCTGGTTCATGTGGGACGAGCTGTCCTACGGCGCGCTCGGCGCCGTCGTCCTCGCCGACACGCGCCGCCTCACCGACAGCTTCCCCGCCGTCGACTACTTCGAGAACCGGGGCCTCCCGTTCGTCGTCGGCGTGAACCGCTTCGACGACGGCTTCGACTACACCTCCGCGGAGATCCGGGAGGCGCTCGACCTCGGCGAGGGGCCGCCGGTCGTGCTGTGCGACGCCCGCGACCGCGCGGACGGGAAAGAGGTCCTGACCACGCTGATGAAGCACATCCTGGCCGTCCACCGGGCGCGGCGCCGCTCGACCGCGCCCGCCCTGTAGACCGCCGCGCGGGCGGCGCGCGGCACGCCGGTACGCTGCCGGGACATGCATCGGACACGCGCGCGGCTCTCGGACGGCCGCGAGATCGTCTACTACGACGAGGCCCCGGACCGGGTGCCCGCCGCCGACCCGCGCGGGCTCCCGCCGGTCGAGCCGGTGTGCGAGGTCCGCCGCGACCCGCTGACCGGCGACCACGTCACGATCACCGCGCACCGCAACGCCCGGACGTTCCTGCCGCCCGCCGACCGGTGCCCGCTGTGCCCGGGCGGGCCCGCGTCGGAGGTCCCCGACGCGTCCTACGACGTCGCGGTGTTCGAGAACCGGTTCCCGTCCTTCGACGTCCGGACGCCGCCGCCCGTCCCGTCCGTGATCGACGGCGTGGAGCGTTCCCGGGGCGCGGGGCGCTGCGAGGTCGTGTGCTTCACCGACGAGCACTCCACGTCCATGGCGCGCCTGCCGGTGTCCCGCGTCCGGACGGTCATCGACGCCTGGGCCGACCGCACGGCCGAACTCTCCGCGATCCCGGACGTCGAGCAGGTCTTCGTCTTCGAGAACCGCGGCGTCGAGATCGGCGTGACCCTGCACCATCCGCACGGGCAGATCTACGCCTACCCGTTCGTCACGCCCCGCACCGGGCGGATGCTCGCGCAGGCCGCCGCCCGCCCCGGCCTGTTCGGCGACGTGCTGAAGGCCGAGCGGGCGGGCGCCCGCGTCGTGCTGTCCGGCGAGCACTGGACGGCGTACGTCCCCGCCGCCGCCCGGTGGCCGGTCGAGGTGCACCTGATGCCGCACCGGCACGTCCCCGACCTGGCCGCGCTCGGCGCCGCCGAACGCGACGAGCTGGCCGTCCTCTACCGCGAGCTGCTCCGCCGCTGCGACGCGCTCGACGACACGCCGCTCCCGTACGTGGCCGGCTGGCACCAGGCGCCCGCCGGCGAGGGACGCGACCTCGTCCGCCTGCACCTTGAGCTGTTCTCCGTCCGCCGCGCCCCGGGGAAGATCAAGTATCTGGCCGGGTCGGAGTCGGGCATGGCCGCCTGGGTCAACGACGTCCCGCCCGAGGACACGGCCGCCCGGCTCCGCGCCGTCCCCGCCGGCTGATCGCCGGCGGCCGATCGTCACTGGCGGTTGATCGTCCGGCTGACCCCGGCCGCGATCGTCGTCGCGAGCACCCAGCCGCCGATGACCAGCCCGTAGGAGAGCCACTGGTACCCGCCGGACGGCTTGAACGCCTTCTCCTGGCCGAAGTCGATGATCGGCAGCATCAGGTCGAGGGTGTAGAACAGCGCGTTGAACGGCGGATGCTCGCCGGCCTTCAGCGGCTCGGGCGGATGCGACCCGAACGCCGCGGCGCCGGCCGCCAGGAGCCCGCCCAGCCAGGCCGCCGCCCATACCGGACGGAACCCGTACCCGACCGTCACGTCCTGCAGCAGCCCCCACAGCCGCGCGTACCAGGGACGCGTCCGGCGGAGCCTGCGCTGCTTGGCGAGCTGCACGTTCCGCGCCGCCCGGTCGTCCCCGGCCTGCCGGTAGGCGGCGGCGAGCTGCTCGTAGGCGTGCGGGACGTACCCCTCCGCGTCGCGCTCCAGCATCGCGATGCGCACCTTCGCGGGGAGCCGCGGGGCGAGCGTGCCGTAGGTCAGCCCGTCCAGCCAGACCGTGCCGCGCAACGCGCCCGGCGGGACGTGGAGCAGCCCGAACGCCCCGCGGAGCAGGTTGGCCTCGCCGTCGACCCTGCCCTCGCGCAGCCACACCTCCCCGATCGCGGCGCTGGTCGCGCGCAGCGACGACAGCCGCGCCTGCGTGAAGACGAGCAGCCCCGGGATCGTCGCGCCGCGCAGGTTGACCTCCCCGTCGAACCGGGCCCGCGTGGCGATCACGTCCGACCCGACGGTGAGGTTGTCGGCGTACAGCGACGGCCCGCCCGGGTTGGCGATCACGGCGCCGTCCAGCTTCACCCGGCCCGACACCGACGCCCCGTCCAGCAGGACCTCCCCGTGCACCACCAGCGCGTCGCCCACGAGGTCGCGTTCGATGGTGGAATGGCTGAGCTGCAGGACCTCCCCGCCCGGCCCGTCCTCCCGCCCGAGGCGCGCCCGCTCAAGGAAGAGGGCGTCGGACAGCCGTGCGCCGATGAGCCGGAGCTCCCCGGGGATCCGGCAGTCGGTGAGGCGCAGCGCCGTGTCCATCCGCACGCCGCCCGCGTCCAGTCCCGGCAGGTAGGACTCGGACAGGTTCAGCCGCCGGAGCCGCGCCCCGAAGAGCATGGGCGCCTCCTCGAAGTGGCACGCGCTCAACCGCACGGGATGCTCCACCGTCGCGTAGTACGCGCTGAGCACGCCGACGATGCGCGCGCCGGTCAGCCGGAGCGCGGCGACATCGCCGTCCACCAGCGGTCTCAGCAGCAGCTTGCGCAGCACCTCCGCGCGCACCGTGCGCCCGGGGCCCCAGGCTGCTCCGTTCTCCGGGTCGTCGTCCGCGCCGTCCCGGAGGTCGACCGGCGTCCCGGTGGGGAACGCCCTCCAGACGCGCCGCTCGACGGGCGTGAGATCAACCGGTTCCACGACGAACGAACCTAGCCCAACCCGCCGAATCCCGGCGGCTCGCCGGACAGCCACGGTTTCGCCACTTCGTGGAACGATCTGAGGCCGGTGCCCTACCCTCCCTCGCATGGCCGAAAGCGTGCCGGCGGTCCCGCTGGCGGACGGGTCGTTCGACGGCGTGGCCGCCACCGCGGAAGGGCCGCCGCTGGTGTTCACCTCCCGGACGGCCTACGGCGCGAACACCGGCCAGGCATGGGACCTCACGACGGGCACGCCCCTCCGCCCGCCGATCCCCGACTTCCCCGCCGACCGCAACGAGTGGACGTTCGGCCTCCTCACCGGATCGCCGGCCGTGGCCTGGACGTACCGCGACCGCGTCCACGTCCACGACGTCGGCACGGGCCGCGAGCTCGTCCTGGACGGCCAGCCCGACCTGCTCGCCCTCGCCGTCCACGGCGGACGCGGCGCCGTCGTCGCGATCTTCGGCCCCGCGAACGACGCCGAGGTCGTGGTCTGGGACGCCCTGACCGGCGATCCGCTGGCCGAGTTCGCCCTCTGGCTCGGCCATGGCACGGCCATCGACCGCACGGCCCTGCACGCCACCCCGGCGACCGGCCCGCTCATCACCCTGACCGGCGCCGCGGACGCCGTCGTCCTGGACGTGGAGCGCGGTGAGGACATCGCGACCGTCCCGTCCGCCCGAGCGGTGCCGGCGCTGTCGCCGCATGGTCTGGTCCTGGTCGAACCGGTGGAGAGCGCCCTGCACGTCCGCGGCCTGGACGGCGACCGGCTCACCGTCCTGACGGCCCCGGGCCCGTGCGACCGGGTGGCGACCTCGGGCAGCGGCGCCCCCGGCCGCCTGCTGGTCGCCGCGGGCCTTGAGGGCGACCCCTGCACGATCCTGGCCTGGGACGCGGTGCCGTCCGGCAACGCCACGCCCTTCGCGCCGTCCCATTGCGTCAAGGTCCCGGCCCCCGTCAACGACCTCGCCCTCGCCCCGGACGGCACGCTCCTGACCGCCACCGACGAGGGCCTCTACGCGACCCGCCTGCGCCCCTAGCCGTCGGTCAGGCGCCCGATGGCGCCGAGGACATGATCCACATATGGCCGGAGCCAGGTCGGGGCTCGGTGCGGGCGGCGGGATCTCCCCGCGCTCGAACTCGGCGCGCAGCCATTCGCCGTACAGGAATTCGCATTCCGGCGGATAACGCCATGGCCGGACGGCCGGCTGGACGACCACGGTCAGTTCGACGGGACGCAGCCCGCCCCGCGCCGGATAGCGCGAGGCCGCGAGCAGCCCGTCGCTCAGAACCCGCCGCGCTCCGGCCGTCATCGGGTGTCTCACGACGACGAGCACGTCCAGGTCGCTGTGGGGCCGCAGCGTGCCGAGAACGGCGGAGCCGTGCGGATAGGCGCCCACGGCGCCGGCGCCGAAAACGTCGCGGACCAGCCGGACGATGTCGTCGATCTGCGTCACCTCCGCCTCCTTTCCCGGCGGTTTCATCGGCGCATCGGGAAAGCGCGGTGCGGCCCCCGGGACGAAATGGTGGAAAGCGCTTTCGGGGGTACGGTGAGAAGGTCGCACGGCGTGGTCGACGAGGACCTTCGCCCGGGTCCGCCGCGCCGCCCGCGACCCTGGGGGCGCTCATGACGGAGGGGCACCGTCCCGGTGGACGCGCATACGTGACCTTGCAGGACGTGGCGCGGCAGGCGGGCGTCTCGCTCGCCACCGCGTCCCGCGTCCTCAACGGGACCGCGCAGGTCCGCGCCGACCTGCGGGAGCGCGTGCTCGCGGCCGCCGCCGGCCTGAGCTACACCCCGAACGCGCACGCGCAGGCGCTCGCGAGCTCGTCCAGCAAGTCCGTCGGGCTGGTCTGCCACGACGTCAGCGACCCCTACTTCGCCGCCATCGCCCACGGCGTGATGCGCACCGCCGCCGAGCACGG
This sequence comes from Actinomadura soli, assembly GCF_005889715.1. Taxonomy (GTDB): domain Bacteria; phylum Actinomycetota; class Actinomycetes; order Streptosporangiales; family Streptosporangiaceae; genus Spirillospora; species Spirillospora soli. The sequence continues at coordinate 39,493 of NZ_VCKW01000042.1, read as the reverse complement.
CATGCTCGTGATGCTCGCCAGCACCTTCCACGACCCGGCCCGCGAGGTCGAGTACGTCGCGATGCTGCGCGCCCAGCGGGCCCGCGCGATCCTGCTCATCGGCTCCGGCTTCGAGGACCGCGGCTGGGCGCGCTCGATGGCCGCCGAGCTGGACCCCTACCAGCGCACGGGCGGCCGCGTCGCCGTCCTCAGCCGGCACCGCGGCCTGAAGGCCGACGCCGTCCTCCCGCAGCACCGGGAGGGCGCCGCCGCCCTCGCCCGCGCGCTGCTCGACCTCGGCCACCGCCGCTTCGGCGTGCTGACCGGCCCGGGCGCGCTCACCACCGTCTCCGACCGGCTGGGCGGGTTCACCGGCGCGCTCGCCGGCGCGGACGCCCGCGTCCCGCCCCGGCACATCGTCGAGGCGGCCTTCACCCGCGAAGGCGGCTACACCGCCGCGGTCGAGCTGCTACGCCGCGCGGAACGTCCGACCTGCGTGTTCGCCGTCAGCGACCTGATGGCGATCGGCGCGCTCGCCGCCTTCCGCGACCACGGGGTGTCCGTGCCCGGCGACATCTCGCTCGCCGGGTTCGACGACATCCCGATCGTCCGCGACCTGACCCCGGCCCTGTCCACCGTCGCGCTCCCGATGGAGGCGATGGGCGAGCGCGTCATGGGCCTGGCGCTCCGCGAGCCGGCGTCCCGCCGCAGCCGCGTCGAACGCGTCTCCGGCGAGACCGTCCTGCGCGCGAGCACCGCCCCTCCGTCCGGGAGGCCCCGGTGAGCAGAGAACCCGCCCGGAGATTCCGGACGGGTCCTGATCTATCGGCCGGGCGGCCGTCAACGCGCGGCGTCCTCTTTCGCCTCGGACTCCGCGGGACGCTCGGACTCCGCGTCCTCCGGCAGCCGCTCGGGCCACTCCATGACCTTGGTGCGTCGAGGGTTCGCCAAGGGATTGCTCATCGTTACCGCTGTCCTCCTGTTCGGGCCGGAACAAGGGAAATGTTCCCGATGACCGGCCCGGTTCCGCAAAATGGTCTAGACCGCGGGCTCACCCGGCCCGCGGCACATCTCCCAACACCGCCGCCCGATCGGCCATTCCCGTCCGGAACCCGCTCGCCGCGCGTCCCCGTTCCTGGCACCCTCTCCCCATGGACGTCGCCGACCTGATCCGCCTCCAGAACGAGGGCACACGCCTGAAGTTCCTGTTCTTCTGGGGGCACAGCACCCCCGGCCCCGGCTACCTCAGCCAGTGGTGGCCATCTCCCTTCACCGTGGACGGCACCGTCTATGCCACCGCCGAGCACTACATGATGGCTGAAAAGGCGCGCTTGTTCGGGGACGAGAAATCGGCGGATGCCATCGTCGCCGCCTCCCATCCCCGCCGCGCGAAAGATCTCGGCCGCCGCGTCCGTGACTTCAATGAGCAAACCTGGCAGGACAACCGTTTCGTCATTGTCACCAAAGGCAATGAAGCCAAGTTCGCCCAGAACAAAGAACTCCTCGACTATCTCCTGGGAACCGGCGACCGCATCCTCGTGGAAGCGAGCCCCCTGGACCGCGTCTGGGGCATAGGCATGGCCGCCGACGACCCCCGCGCCGAACAGCCCTCAGCCTGGAAGGGCCAGAACCTCCTGGGCTTCGCCCTGATGACCGCCCGCGCCACCCTCACCCCCTGATCACCAGGGCGCCCCGGCGGGCGGGCCGGGGCGCTGCGGTGAGGGGCTCATTCGGACGGGGCGGGACCGACGAACAGCATGACCTGGTTCTTGGCCCATGGGGAGGCGTCATGGACGTACCAGGTGGGCGGCACCTGCTCGGGGCGCAGGTCCCTGCTCTCGTTCCCGTACATGGCGCGGTATTCGGGCACGGTGACGTTCCGCTTCTTCAGGGCGGCCAGCACCTCGCCGACGCGGTGGCCCCGGAACGTCATCCCGTGCATCACCTCGCCCGGCGCCGTCACCGGCGCGGTGCTGTTGTAGTGCTCGCCCGGACGCGCCGCGCGCGCGAAGACGATCTCGGCGTCGCCCTTGTAGTCGGTGCGGATCCGCACGCCGACCGGGCACTGGTCGCCCCCGCCGCCGGTCTCGCACTCGCCCTTGGCGGTGATGGCCGTGACGTCGTCCTCGCCGGTGCCGTCGCTCGTGCTCATCATCACCAGGGTGCCGACGATGGACGGCGAGGCCGCCACCAGCGACAGTTTGACGTCGAGGCCGCGGGCCTTGAACTCGGCGCGGTACCGCTCCGGGTCGGCCAGGGGGTCGCGGACCCGGACGTCGATGTAGTCGCCCCGGGCCGTGAAGGACAGGGCCGCCAGCCTGACCATCGGGCTGACCTGGGTGCTGACCGGGGGGCCCGGCGTCCCCGGCTCGTCCCGCGCGACCACGACCGTGACGGCCGCGCCCGCCGCGGCGGCGGTCGCCAGCGGGAGGCCGACGGTCACGAGCACCGGCCGCCGCCTGCGCGGCCCGGAGGCGGGGCCGGGGACGGTGGCCGTGATGCGGTCGGCCAGAGCGGCGGCCGTCTCCTCGGACAGCAGCCGCCCGGCCCGGTCGTCGGTCACCGGGGCGAGCCTGCCGATCAGGGCGTCGATGTCGCGGTTCATGCGCGTTCTCCGTTCGGGACGGCGGTGGGCAGGGGACGGGCGTCCGCTTCCGTGCGCTCCAGCGCGCGGGCGAACCGGCGGCGGGCGCGGTGCAGGCGGATCCGCACCGCGTTGCGGGAGCAGCCGAGGACGGTCGCGATCTCGCCGTGGTCCAGGCCCTCCCAGCCGACCAGGGACAGCAGCTCCCGGTCGGGCTCGGGCAGGCTCCGGAACGCGGCGGCGACGTCCGCCAGGTCTCCGGCGACTCCTTCGGCGGCGGTCGCACCGGCGAGGTCGGTGCGGAGCAGCGAGCCGAGGTCGGCGGCCAGCGCGGACCGGCGGCGCTCGCCGCGATGGTGGTTCGCCAGGATCCGGCGGGCCACCCCGTACAGCCACAGCCGCGCCTGCGCGCCGGACGGGACATCGTCCAGCCGCCGCCAGGCCGTCAGGAACGTCTCCGCCAGGACGTCGGCCGCGTCCTGGGGATCGGCGGTGCGGCGCAGCGCGTAGCCGAGGATGGGGACGCGATTGGCCGCGTAGATGTCCTCGAAGCGTCGCCGCCGGTCGTCGGGCGGATGGGAGTCCTCCAAGGGGGATGGCAATGCCCCTCCTCTCGGCGCACGCCCCTGGGCGTACTGGATTGACCGGACACAGGCCACATGTCCGGACGCCGCCCAGCATTTCGCGCCCGCTCTGATCAACTCGCGGAGCGGCGCGGACGTAGCATGCGCGGGGTTTGCGTTCTGCGTTCGGAGGATGTGCATGCGGCGGCGGCAGGGTCCCGTCTTTCCCGGGTACCTGATGATTCTGCTGGTGGCGTTGCTGGGGCTGGCATTGCAGGTTTCGCCACAAACCACGCATGTAGTGCAAAAGTGGGCGCTTCCGGTCATCGTGCTGTGCATGCTGCTGATCCCGCTCGTCCTGGCGTGGGAGAAGGGGCAGGAGCGGCGGAACCTGGCGCGGCCGGTGTGGAAGGGCGACCGGTCGCCGTATCCCGGGCTGGACGCCTTCACCGAGGACGACGACGCCGTCTTCTTCGGACGGGACGGCGAGATCCAGGAACTCGTGGAGCGGCTGAGAGGCGAGCGGCGGACGATCGCGGTCACCGGGCCGTCCGGCGTGGGGAAGTCGTCGCTGCTGCACGCCGGGCTCCTGCCGAGGATGGCGCAGCAGCGCCGGTGGGTCGTCGTGCCGTCGATGACGCCGGAGGACGACCCGTTCGAGTCGCTGTCCTACGGCCTCGCCGACGCCCTGGCAGCCGACGCCGCGGACATCGCGGCGGAACTCCGGCGGGACGGCCGCGACGCGCTCGTCCGGCGCCTCGACGCGCTGCGCGGGGGGCGGCGGAACCGCGCGGTGCTGATCGTCGTCGACCAGGCCGAGGAACTCCTGACGCTGAGCGGCGGCGACGATCGTGACGCGTTCCTCGGCCTCCTCAAGGACGCGCTGGACGGCGACCCCAAGCTGTGGGTCGTGTTCGTGTTCCGGGCGGAGTTCCTGACCGCCTTCCTGAGCGGCGAGCACGCCGAGCTGTTCCGGCACCCGTTCACGGTCACGGCGCTCGACCGGGCCGCGCTGCGGACGGTGATCCGGGAACCGGCGGAGCGGGTCGGCATCACGTTCGAGCCGCCGGAGCTGGTCGCGCAGATGGCCGACGACACCGGCGACGGGACGGCGCTGCCGCTGCTCGCCTACCTCCTGCACGAGCTGTACCTGCACGTCGGCCGGAACAGCACGATCACGATCGAGGACTACCGCAGGACCGGCGGCGTCGACGGCGCCCTCACCCGCCGCGCCGACCGGCTGATGGCGGAGCTGGAGGCGCTGGACCCGGCGCCGCCCGTCCTGCAGACGCTGCTGAAGTTCGTCAAGTTCACCGACGGCCGGCCGACGCGGCGGCGGGTGCCGGCCGGCGAGCTGGACGGGCCGGGACGCCTGGTCGTGGACGCGTTCGTCCGCGAGCGGCTGTGCACCAGCGGCCGGGACGGCGACGACGCGGTGTTCGAGGTGTCGCACGAGGCGCTGTTCTCGGTGTGGGCCCCGCTGCGGCAGACGATCGCGCTGCACGCCGAGGTGCTGCGCCGCATCGCCGACCTGGAGCAGTGGGCCGCCGAGTGGGACCGCTACGGCCGCCAGGAGGCGTACCTGCTGCGCGGCGACCGGCTGACCGGGGCCCGCAAGTGGATCGCCGAGGCGGACGGCCTGGCGGCGATCGAGCCGCTCGTCGCGGAGTTCGTCGAGATCTCGCACCGGTCGGACGGCGTCGCGATGCAACGGCTCGCCGACTCGATCGCCCGGCAGGCGCTCACCGCCTTCCAGACCGATCCGGAGCACAGCCTGCTGCTGGCCCTGGCCGCGCACGAGGAGTGCGCGCCGACCCCGCTGGCGCGGCGGGCGCTGTCGGCCGGGTTCGCGGTGTCCCGGATGCGCGGCGTGCTGCGCGGCCACGACGACGGGGTCTGGTCGGCGGCGTGGTCGCCCGACGGTTCCCTGCTGGCGACCGCGTCCTCGGACCGCACCGTCCGGATCTGGGACGCCGCGTCCGGGGCCGAGGTCGCCGTCCTGCGGGGGCACGAGAGCACGGTCGCGTCGGCGGTCTGGTCGCCGGACGGCAGGCGGCTGGCGTCCGCGTCCTACGACGGCACGGCGCGGATCTGGGACGTCGAGGCCCGCACCCGCGTGGCCGTGCTGCGCGGGCACGGCGACATGGTGTGGTCGGTGGCCTGGTCGCCGGACGGTTCCCGCGTCGCGTCCGCCTCCCGCGACGGCGACATCAGGATCTGGGACGCGGCGGACGGGACGGCCGTGTCGACGCTGAGCGGCCACGAGGGATGGGTCAGGGACGTGGCCTGGTCACCCGAGGGCGACCGGCTCGCCAGCGCCTCCGACGACCGGACGATCCGGGTCTGGGGCGTGGCCACCGGCGTTGAGCAGGCGGTCTGGCGCGGCCATGAGAACACCGTCCGGATGGTCGCGTGGGCGCCGGACGGCAACCGCGTGGCGAGCTGCTCCTACGACCGGACGGCCCGCGTGTGGGACGCGGCGACGGGCGCGTCCGACATGGTGCTGCGCGGGCACGCCGACCTGGTGTGGTCCGTGGCCTGGTCGCCGGACGGCGGTCACCTGGTCACCGCGTCCCACGACCGGACGATCCGGCTCTGGTCGGCCGGGGACGGCGCCGAGCTGGCGGTGTTCCGCGGGCACGCCGAGAACGTGCGCACGGCGGCGTTCGCGCCGGAGGGCACCCGGCTGGCCAGCGCCTCCGACGACCGGACCGTCCGGCTCTGGGACACCGAGCGCGCCGCCGAGATCACCGTGCTGCGCGGCCACACCGCGGCGGTCGCGGCGGTCGGCTGGTCCGCCGGCGGCCGGCTCGCCTCCGCCTCCTACGACGGTACGGCGCGGATCTGGGCCCGCGGCAGGTCCCTCCTGGTGCTGCGCGGGCACACCGACGAGGTCTGGGACGTGGCCTGGTCGCCGGACGGCGAGCGGGTCGCCACCGCGTCCCGGGACCGCACCGCGCGGATCTGGCGCGCCGCGGACGGCGCCGAGGAGTCCGTGCTGGACGAGCACGGCGACTGGGTGCGGGCCGTCGCGTGGTCGCCCGGCGGCGACCGGCTCGCGACCGCGTCCGACGACCGCACCGTCCGGATCCACGAGTGGCGCGGCGGCGCCGGGCCGCTCGTCCTGCGCGGGCACGAGGACACCGTCCGCGCCGTCGCCTGGTCGCCGGACGGGGAACGGGTGGCGAGCGCCTCCCACGACGGGACGGTCCGGATCTGGGAGAGCCGCACCGGGCTCCAGGTCATGCTGCTGACCGTGCCGCAGAGCGCGGTGCGGGCGATGGCGTGGTCGCCGGACGGCGGCCACATCGCGGCCCTGTCCAGGGACCGCGACGTGCAGGTCTGGGACGTCGCGCGGGGAGTCGAGGCGGCGGTGCTGACCGGGCACGAGGGCTGGGTGTGGTCGATGGCGTGGTCGCCGGACGGCCGGATCCTGGCGACGGCGTCCACGGACCGGACCGTCCGGCTCTGGGACCCGCCCGCCGGGCGGGAACTGTGCGTCGCGGCCGTCCACGCCGACGAGGTGTGGGACGTCGCCTGGTCGCCGGACGGGACCCGGGTCGCGACCGCGTCGACCGACCGGACGGTGCGGGTGTGGGAGGCCGTGACGGACGGCGAGGCGCTCGTCGCGCGGGCCCGCAGCCGCGTGTTCCGGCGGCTCACCCAGGACGAGCGCCACACCCTGATGATCCCCGCCCAGCGCACCGCGCCGGAGGGCGAGCGTTCACCGGCCTGACCGTGCCGTTCCCGGCGTGACCGCCTCGTTCAGCGGCTGACCGCCTCGTTCACTGCCTGACGCCCTCGTTCAGCGGCCCGATCGCGCGTGGAGGCGGAACGCGGAGGTGCCGAGGCCGGCGGGTACGGGGGCGCCCCGCGGCGCCGGCCGCTCGTCGTAGCGGTCGCTCTCCCGGTGCCATTTGAGGATGCCGGCCATCCAGTCGCGGAGTTCGCCGACGTAGGCGTCGAGTGCGGCGCGGGCGGTCTCGTCCAGGTTCATCTCGTCGGCCAGGACGGGGAGTTCGTGCGCGGCGAGATATTCGAACTGGCGGCGGCGGGACGTGATGAGGTCGTTCACGATGGGCAGCGCCTCGTCGCGTCCGCAGCCGAAGAAGTTCTCCACGGCGAGGACGCCGTTGTTGAGCTCGCCCTCGTACTCGATCTCCTTCTGGTAGGAGAAGCAGTCGTTCATGAGGCAGGCGACGTCCATCACGGAGGCGTCGATCTCGCGGATGGTGCGGGTCGTGAAGACGCCGGCGGGGATCTCGGGCGCGTGCTCGATCCTGGCGAGGGCCATCGTCATTTCGGAGCCGAACGTGCGGCGCCGCATCTCGATGTAGTCGACCGGGTCGGGGATGCGCGACTGGAGGTGGTTGTGCAGCTCCCAGACCCAGCTTTCGACCATGTGCTCGACGCTGGCGCGGAATTCGCGCCGCCCGGCCTCGTCCATGGGGGCGGCGGTGCGCCGCCACAGGTCGGCCAGCCCCGCCTCGAAAGGGTTCTGCGGGTCGGGGGTGGGGCCGCAGTCGAGCGGCATGAACGCGGGAACGCGGGCGTTGAAGTGCTTCGCCCCGGCCATGTCGCGGTCGCGGTTGAAGACGGCGGGAAAGTAGTCGTCGCCGTAGGTGCCGCAGGCCAGCCATTGGGTCGCGAGGTCGAGGGCCTCCGGGCCCGCGTCCGGGTCGAGGGACGCGGCGCAGATCTCCAGCGCCATTCCGGTGACCGACTCCTCGCTCCAGATCGGGTCGGGAAGGCGCGGCTGCGGGTCGAACATGCCCATGTCGCGGCACCAGGCGACGGTGTTGGCCCCGGCGCTCGCGCGGTGCGGGTTGACGCGCGCCGGATAGGGGATGTCGAATTCGGGCAGCGGCGTCGGCCCCACCTTCTGGTACGGGACGTGCGGAATGCTGATCCGGGCTGACCTGAGCAGGGCGGGAATGCGGGCGGCGGACATGCCCAGCGACTTCTTGTTCATGTAGCGGCCGGAGCGCGTGTGCCATTCGTGGCAGCCGGACTGCCAATCCTGGAGCGCCTTCACATAGACCGACACGTTCACCCGCTCGACGGGGTCGAGGGCGTAGTCCTCGAAGAGCTGCGGCAGTTCGGTGAGGGCCGTGTTCTCGAACTGGCGGAGCCGGGAGGTCAGCAGGTCGTTGACGGTGTCGGCGGCGACCTGCGGGGCGACGCCCAGGAACCGCTCCATCACCAGCACGGAGTTGTTGATCTCGCCTTCCGACTCGGTCTCGCGCTGGTAGGAGAAGATGTCGTTCCGCAGGTGGACGGAGTCGGAGAAGGTGTCCTTGAGGACGCGCAGCGGCCGCGTCCGCACCACCCGCCAGGGGACCTCGACGCCCGCGGCGTGCTCCGCCAGATCGGCCGACCACGGTGCGCCGCCGACCTTGCGGCGCATCTCGACGTACTCGACCGGGTTCGGGACGCGTCCGCTGCTGATGTTGGACAGCTCCCACAGCGACTCGCGGAGCAGGTTGAGGGTGCTCTCGGAGAAACGGCGGCGCCAGGCGTCCGACTTCGCCGGGACGGTCCGCGCCCACAGGTCGGCGAGCCCGCGCTCGACGGCGTTCGTCGGCTCCGGCGGGTCGAGCGACATGAACAGCGGGAGCCGGTCGAGGTACGCCTTCGCGCCCGCCTCGTCCCGCGTCCTCTTGAAGACCTCCAGGAAGTGGTCGTCGAAGTAGAAGACCCAGACGTACCAGTCGGTGACGAGGTCGAGCTCAGGGGCGGAGCAGTCGGGGTGGGTGTGGGCGCACAGCAGCGGGTAGTCGGCGGATTCGAGCTTGGCCTCGTCCCAGATGTCGGGGGTGCCGGGGTAGCGGTGGTCGTCCAGCATCCTCATCTCGCGCGCCCACGCCATCGTGTGCGCCCGCGCGCCCTCCAGATGCGGGTTGAGCCGGGCCGGGTACGGGACGTAGAAGTCGGGCAGCTCGAACGGTTGCATCGACCGGCCTCTCTCTCGCGGGGTCCGGGACAGGCCCAGAAGGGTCCGCTCGGCAACTTACAGCACGCGCAAAGTAACTGACGGTGACATTTTGCTCTCCCGGTTCCCGCGCACGCTCACGGGTAAAGCGAGGTCATGACGGAGTCGTACGAGCCCGCGGAGGTCGACGACGACTCGCTGGCGCAGCACCTCTTGCTCGTCCGGCGGGTGGCCGACGCCGCGCAGGAGGAGATGCTGGACAAGGCGAGGCGGCGCATTCCCGCGCTGCGGCTCGGCGCCGTCGCCGGGGCCTTCGGTGTGATGGCGACCGCCGCCGTCTACCGGATGAACGTGCTGCTGCTGGAGAAGAAGCTGCCGCCCGAGCTGGCGTCGTTCGTCGCGGCGGCCGTGTACGGGGGCGGGGCCGGTGCGGCGGCGATGGCCGCGTCCCGCAGGTGGAAGGGCCATCCGGCCCCGCTGCCGACCGAGACGGCCCGCCAGGTCGTGGAGATCCTTTCGGACCCCGACGCCCTCTGAGCGGCCGTGGCTCCCCTTAACGGCCGTGACTCCTGTGAACAGGCGTGGATCGAGGGTAGGGCGGAATCATGGACAGCGAATCCACCCCGGTGCACGCCGACATCACCCTCGTCGTGAACGGACGGGAGCACCGGCTCAGCGTCGATACCCGCGCGTCCCTCTTGGACGTGCTGCGCGAGGACCTCGGGTTGACGGGCTCGAAGAAGGGCTGCGACCACGGGCAGTGCGGCGCGTGCACCATCCTCATCGGCGGACGCCGCGCGAACGGGTGCCTCGCGCTCGCCGTCGCCCATGACGGAGCGGACATCGTCACGGTCGAAGGGCTCGCGCGGGACGGCCGGCTCAGTCCCGTCCAGGAGGCGTTCATCGAGCAGGACGCGTTCCAGTGCGGGTACTGCACGCCCGGTCAGCTCTGCTCCGCGACAGGGATGCTGGACGAGGCCGGACAAGGCTGGCCCAGCACGGTGACCGGCGACCTCGGTTCCGAGCCCGTCCTGGACGACGACGAGATACGCGAACGGATGAGCGGCAACCTGTGCCGGTGCGGCGCCTACGTCGGCATCGTCGCGGCGCTCAGGGAAGCGTCGCGCCGCAAGGAGGCGGCGGAGGCATGAGGCCGTTCACCTACGAGCGCGCCACCAGCGCTGAAGACGCCCTGACGCGGCACGACGGCGAGACCTACTACCTCGGCGGCGGAACCAACCTCGTGGACCTGATGCGGCTCGGCGTCGAGACGCCGGCCAGGCTCGTGGACGTCGCGCACCTCCCGTACGACGAGATCCAGCTGACCCCGGACGGCGGGCTCCTCATCGGCGCGGCCATGAGCAACAGCGCGCTCGCCGCGGACCGGACGGTCCGTGAAGGGCATCCCATGCTTGCGCAGGCCGTCCTGGCGGGGGCGTCCGGGCAGATACGCAACATGGCGACCGTCGGCGGCAACCTCCTGCAACGCACACGCTGCTCCTACTTCCAGGACACCGCCAAGCCGTGCAACAAGCGAGACCCCGGAACCGGATGCCCGGCTAGGGAAGGCGAGCATCACAACCTGGCGATCCTGGGTCATTCCGAGGCGTGCGTGGCGACGCAGCCGTCCGACATGGCGGTGGCACTGTCGGCGCTGGACGCGTCCGTGCACGTCCTAGGCCGCGCCGGGGAGAGAACCATCCCGATGGACGAGTTCCACCGGTTGCCCGACAACGAGCCGGAGCGCGACACCGTCCTGGAACCGGGCGACCTTGTCACGGCGGTCGAGGTTCCGCCGCTCGGCATGCCGTCCCGCTACCGCAAGGTCAGGGAACGGGCGTCGTTCGCGTTCGCGCTGGTGTCGATAGCGGCGGCGCTGGACGTGCGCGAGGGCGCTGTGCGGGACGTCCGGCTGGCGCTGGGCGGCGTGGCGCACAAGCCGTGGCGGGCCTGGCGCGCCGAGGAGGCGCTGCGGGGGAGGCCCGCGACGCGGGAGTCGTTCCTGCGCGCCGCCGAGGCCGAGCTGGACGCCGCCGAGCCGCTGCGCGACAACGCCTACAAGGTGCCGCTCGCGCGCAACCTGATCGTCCGGACGCTGACCGAGCTGGCAGAACGGGCCGAGGCGGCCGAGCCGGGGGAGGGGACGACGTCATGACCGAACGGCTGGAGAGCCGCGAGAAGGTCACGGGAACGGCGCGTTACGCGTTCGAGTACCCCGTCGAGAACGTCGCGTACGTGGCGGCCGTTCAGGCGAGCGTCGGACGCGGTGAGATCACGGCCGTCGGCACCGAGGCGGCGATGGCGCTGCCCGGCGTGCTCGCCGTGCTGTCGTGCGAGAACGCGCCGAGGCTCAGCGATCCGCCGGACGGCGAACTGGCCGTGTTCCAGTCCCGGACGGTTTCCTACCGTGGCCAGTTCGTCGCGGCCGTGGTCGGCGAGACGCTCGAAACGGCTCGGGAGGCGGCCCGTCTCGTCCATGTCGAGTATGCGCCGGAGGCACCGGACGTGCGGCTGCGCACCGACCATCCGAGCCTCTACCAGCCCGGCAAGGTGAACCCGGTCTTCCCCGCTGACACCGAGCAGGGTGAGCCCGAGGAGGTGTTCAACAATTCAGCAGTCCGCGTGGACGTCACCTATACGACGCCCGCCGAGCACAACAATCCGATGGAGCCGCACGCCACCATCGCCCTGTGGGACGAGCACGGATACCTGACGCTCTACGACTCGACCCAGGGTGCGTCGACCGTCCAGAGCATGGTCGCCCAGACCTTCGGCCTTGACCCGTCCCATGTACGGGTCGTGGCCCCGCATGTCGGCGGTGGGTTCGGCTCCAAGGGAATCCCTAAGCCGAACGTCGTCCTGGCCGCGATGGCCGCAGGCGCCGCGGGACGTCCCGTCAAGTTCGCCGTCCCGCGCCAGCAGATGTACGCGACGACCGGCTACCGGACGCCGACGATCCAGCGCCTCAGGCTCGGCGCGGACAATGACGGACGCCTGAACGCGATCCTCCACGACGTGGTGGAGCAGACGTCCACCGTGAAGGAGTTCGCAGAGCAGACCGCAACGCCGACCCGCGTGATGTACCAGGCGCCCCACCGGCGGACGTCGCACCGCCTGGTTCCCCTGGACGTCCCCACACCGTCCTGGATGCGCGCCCCGGGCGAGACGCCCGGCATGTACGCGCTCGAATCCGTCATGGACGAGCTCGCCATCGCCACCGGCATCGACCCGATAGAGCTGCGCATCCGCAACGACACCGACCGGGAGCCGGAGAGCGGCCTGCCCTTCAGCTCCCGCAACCTCGTCGCGTGCCTGCAGGAGGGCGCCGCCCGCTTCGGCTGGGCCGGGCGCGACCCCGCGACCGGTGTCCGCTGGGAGGGCCGCAAGCTCATCGGCACGGGCGTCGCCGCGTCCACCTATCCCGCCTACATGAGCCCCAACCGCGCGATCGCCCGCGCCGAGCCGGACGGGACGTTCACCGTCCGGATCGCCGCCGCCGACATCGGCACGGGCGCCCGCACCGCCCTCGCCCTGATCGCCGCCGAGACGCTGAAGGCGGACCTCGGCGACGTGAGGGTCGAGCTGGGTGACAGCGCGTTCCCCAGGGCGTCGGTCGCGGGCGGCTCCTCCGGGACGGCCGGATGGGGGACGGCCGTCGTCCGCGCCTGCGAAGCCCTGCGCGCGAAGCTGAACGGCGCCGTTGCCGGGGGCCGTGGGGGATCGTCCCACGCAGGGAACGGCGCCATCCCGCCAGAGGGTCTGGAGGCGGCAGCCGACACCGGCGCGGAGCTCAAGGCGCGCGAGAAATACGCCCGGCACGCGTTCGGCGCGCAGTTCGCCGAGGTGGAGGTGGACGCCGACACGGGCGAGGTCCGCGTCCGCCGGATGCTCGGCGTCTTCGCCGCCGGGCGGATCATCAACCCGGCGACCGCCCGCTCCCAGTTCATCGGCGGCATGACGATGGGCGTCGGCATGGCGCTGCTGGAGGAGAGCGTCATGGACGAGGAGTTCGGCGACTTCCTCAACCGGGACCTCGCGCAGTACCACGTCCCGGCCTGCGCCGACGTCCGCGACATCGACGCGGCCTGGGTGGAGGAGTCCGACCCGCACCTGAACCCGATGGGCTCCAAGGGCATCGGCGAGATCGGCATCGTCGGGGCGGCGGCGGCCGTCGGCAACGCCGTCCACCACGCGACCGGCATCCGCGTCCGCCACCTGCCCATCACCCCGGCCACGCTCCTCCCGGACCTCTGAGCCCCGCGCAGCGGCGAGACCCGATCCCGTCGCCTGCTCGCCGTGACCGGACGCCGCGCGGAGGAATTCGCTCCCGATCGTTGTTTTCCCGCCCGGTTGGGGCCAGAAGGCGCCGACAGATGAGAGCCTGGGATATACGGGACCGCACACGGTAGCGGCACCCCCGGTCCTAGGCGAGGAGCGGATGACGGTCTGGCGGATCACCGACGGAGAGGACGGCGTCGAGTCGGGCGAGCGGGCATCGCCCGGCGCCGGCATCGTCGAGCTCGACACGGCGTTGCTGCACATCACCGCCTCGACGACCGCGGCCCGGCTCGTGCTGAGCGGCGAGATCGACGTCTCGAACGCCGGGGACGTGGCGCGCGCGCTCGACGCCGCGGGCGGCCGCTCGCCCGGCGATGTCCACGTCGACCTGGCCGATGTCGACTTCGTCGACGTCGCGGGGCTCCGCGCCTTCAACCTCGCCGCGCTCGACCTCCACGAGAGCGGGCGGATGCTCGTCCTGCACGCGGTCTCGCCGCACATCGACAAGCTGTTCGCGACGATCGGGTGGCACTCGACCCCCGGCCTGCAGATCCACTGCGGCCCCCGCGCCTGAGCGCCCGGGGAAACGCGCGGTCGTTAATGGAATCACCATGGTCGCCCCTGCGCGCGGCAAACAACCCCGAATACGCCTGAGATGTCATTGAGTATCCGTTCTGAGGCAGTTTGACCCTCAAGGGCGTGGTTAGGGGGCCTTTATAGCTCTCCTATTCCAGAGGGGGATCTCATGGCAAGGCGTAGAGAGCGTGCGGAAGCGCGTATGGCCGACGAGCGCGCCGAAGCGGCGACGCCGGCCCAGGGCGCCGCGGCGGCGGCCCCGGGCAGGGGCGCCGACATGCCCGGCGAGCACGCCCTTTGGGAGGATCGGACCCGCATCTCCCTCCAGCCGGTCGCGGCGCCGTCCATCCTCGGGCTGTTCGGGCTCGCGGGCGCGACGATGATGGTCGGGGCCTGGGAGGCCGGCTGGTACGGCGACGCCGGCACGCCGCTGGTCCTGTGGCCGTTCGTGCTGACGTTCGGCGGCCTCGCCCAGTTCCTGGCGGGCATGTGGGCCTACCGGGCGCGCGACGGCCTGGCCACCGCGGTGCACGGCATGTGGGGCGCGTTCTGGCTCGCGTTCGGCCTGCTGTTCATGCTGGTCGGCATGGGCGCGTACCCGGTGGAGCAGGCCCCGGTCCTGGGCGGCCTCAGTGAGGGCTTCGCGTTCTGGTTCGTCGTCCTGGCGGCGATCACCGGCCTGTGCGCGATCGCCGCGCTCGGCGCGAACCTCGTCCTGGCGCTGCTGCTGGCGGTCCTCGCCGCGGCCGCGGGGTTCACCTCGGCGGGCTTCTGGGCGCCGTCCGGCTGGGCGCTGGACGTCGGCGGCTGGCTGTTCGTCGCGTCCGCGGTCCTCGCCCTGTACGCGGCGGCCGCGATGATGTTCGAGAACACCTTCGGCCGGACGATCCTGCCCACCTTCAAGATGCGCACCGGGGGCAAGGTCCCCGGAGGCCGCGGGACCCGGCCGATGGAGTACCGCCACGGCGAGCCCGGAGTGAAGATCGGCCAGTGAGCGCGGCGGATCCCGGTCCGGCGGATCCGGTGATCTTCGGCGTTCCGGCTTGACATTCCCGTGCCTTATCCTGGGCCGATCGAGAACGACCCGGCTCGGAGGGGAGCGGGAATGTCATCGGCCGTCAGGCGGACGTGGCGGCGCCTCGTCCAGACCTACCACCTGCTCTGCGCGCGGGACGACGCCGCGGCGCACGGGTACACCGTGCCCAGCGGGGTGTGGGCCTGCGTGCGCTGCCACCAGCCCCACCTCGAACTCTCGGCCCTCCACCGGCACCTGCGCACCGACCACCCCTGACACGTTCCAAACGCGTGTGGGCGCGTCGTAGGCTCGGGAGCCGACGGAGGGGCCGACATGGACGAGCCGATGCGCACCAACACCGCCGCCTACGAGCAGACGATCCGATCCACGCTCGCGCTCGCCGCGACGCTCGCCGACTCCGACTGGCACCTGCCGACCGAATGCCCCGGCTGGACGGTCAAGGACCAGTTCGCCCATATCGTCGGGGTCGAGCTCACCCTGCTGGGCGAACCCGAGCCCGAGGTCGAGGTCCCCGAGTTCGACCACGTCCGCAACGACTTCGGCCGGTGGCTGGAGGCCGCGATCCACGTGCGGCGCCCGGTGCCGGGCCCGGTGGTCGCCGAGCAGCTCGCGGACGCGCTGGAGCGCCGCCTCGTCCAGCTGCCCGGCCTCGACCCCGACCGCGTCGTCATGTGCCCGGACGGGCGCGAGGGCCCCTACAGCCGCCTGGTGAAGTTCCGCGCCCTCGACTGCTGGACGCATGAGCAGGACATCCGCCGCGCGGTGGGCCGTCCCGGCAACCTGGACGCCCCGGCCGCGCACGCCTTCTGGGAGCTGATGAGCGTCGCCCTGCGCCGCATCGTCGCCCGTCCGGGGAAGGCGGAGCCGGGCCAGTCCGTCGCGTTCGCGATCTCCGGCCCGCCCGACTTCGACGCGGCCGTCCGCGTGGACGGCGACCGGCGCGGCCACTGGGCCGAACCGGACGACCCGACCGCCGGGCTCTCCATGGACCTGGAGACCTACGTGCGTCTCACCGCCGGACGCTGCACCGCCGACGCCGTCACCGTCCAGGTCGAGGGGGACGCGGAGCTGGCGGGCAGGGTCCTCGCGAACATGGCCATCACGCCCTAGCCCTGCTCCCGCGGGCGGTACCGCACGGCCCCCGGGAAATGGGAGGCCAGCAGGCCCCTCGTCGTAGAAAAACGTTCTATCACGCGATCGGGAACGGATCAGGTGCCGGGTGACGCCTCACAGTTCCTGCTGAGCTTGCCTTACGCGTCCTCTTTTCAAGAGACCAAGCGATTGCTAGATTCCACATAACAAGAATTCATTTCAGTCTCGCTCCGGGAGGTGCGATGACCGAGGTCATGACGGTGGAGGCGGCGGATCCGGCGGCGCGGCGGGAGTCGCCGCCGTCCATGATCGAGCGGATGACGCTGATCCTGGACGCCTTCAGCGGCCCGTCCGCCCGGCTGACCCTGGAGGACGTGGCGCGCCGCACCGGGCTGCCGCGGTCCACCGCGCACCGGATCCTGGACCAGCTCGTCCGGCAGCGCTGGCTCGCGCACCACGCGTTCGGCTACGGCCTCGGCCGCCGCGCCCTCGGCCTCGGCGGGCAGGACGGCGGGCACGGCAAGATCCGTGAGGCGGCGGCGCCGCTGCTGCACGGGCTGCAGGTCACCACCGGTCTCGTCGCGCACCTCGCCGTCCTGGACGGCCCCGAGGTCCACTACCTGGACAAGCTCGGCGGGCGGCTCGCCGCGTCGGTGCCGTCCCGGGTCGGCGGGCGCGCACCCGCGCACTGCACCGCGCTCGGCAAGGCGATGCTGGCATGGCTGGAACCCGAGCAGGTGGACGCGCTGCTCGGCCCCGGGATCACCCGGTTCACCGACCGGACCATCGGCGAGCTCGGCACCCTCCACCAGGAGCTGCACCGGGTCCGGCAGCGCCGCGGCCTGGCGTTCGAGCGCGGCGAGTCCCACCCCGGCATCGCGTGCGTCGCGGCCGCGATCCGCGGCGCCGAGGGGCCCGTCGCCGGGATCTCCCTGGCCGGGGACATCCGCGCGCCGCTGGAGAACGTCGCGCCGCTGGTGGTCACGGCGGCCCGGGAGGCGTCGCGGATCCTGTTCCCCGGCTCGGCCCCCGGGGTCCGGAGCGGCGGGCGGGCCCCCCCCCGGCGGAGCGGGACGGCCCGGGAGCCGACCTGGTCACCGGAGACGATGAACCGCCTCCTCGCCGTGGACGGACGAGGCGACTGGATGTGAGACCCCGGCCGGTGGCTGTCAGCCCCAGCCCCACCGGTCGCCGATGCCCCACGGGTCGGGGGCGATGGGCGCGTCGGGTTCGTTGATGCCGAACCGGCTGCGGAAGAACACCATGGGACGCCGCCAGGCGCCGTCCCGGACGTCGTGCCGTTCGATGCCGAGCACCCGCCCGACCACGATCTCGTGGTCGCCGGCCTCGTGCACGTCGTGGACGGCGGCGTGCACGCAGAGCAGGACGTCCCGCAGCGAGGGGGTGCCCCAGGGTGACACGTCCCATTCCAGGCCCTCGAACTTCGCGCCCCGGCTCGACCCGAACCGCTCGCACAGCTCCCGCTGCTCCTCGGCCAGCACGTTCACGCAGAACCGTCCCGCCGCCCTGATCCGCGGCCACGAACGGCCGCGGCGGTCCGCGCAGAACAGGATCAGCGGGGGCTCCAGCGACACCGACGCGAACGACTGGCACGCGAACCCGACCGGCTCGCCACGGTCGAGGGCCGTGACCACGGTGACGCCGGTGGCGAACTCCGCCATGGCCGTCCGGAAGTCCGCCGGGTCCGGGGCGGTCCCGGACCCGGCTCCGGAGTCTTCGCTGAGCGCTGGCTCGGCTGGCATCTGTTCACCTCGGGGGCTCATAGCGGCATCACTTCATTTCTAACAAGTGATGCTGAAGCGGCATTGGTCAAGGGGTGCCCGGAGATCCCGATGAGTGGAAGCGGGCGCGGACCGGCGCTCCAGGGGCGCGGCGCGTCCCGCTGATCGGGATCGGCGGGACGGCCGCGCGGCCGGGCGGATTACGTTCCGGGCAAGCCACCCTCGGAGGACTGAGAGATCATGCCCACGGAGTTGACCTACGAGTCGACGCTGCGCGAGCTCGCCACCGACCAGGGCGTCCTGCGCTACCACGAGGCCGGCGAGGGCCCGCCGCTGCTGATGCTGCACGGCTCGGGCCCCGGCGTCACCGGGTGGCGGAACTTCCGCGGCAACCTCGCCCGGTTCGCCGGGCACTTCCGGTGCCTGGTCCTGGAGTTCCCGGGCTTCGGCGTCAGCGACCCGACCGGCGAGCACCCGATGACGGCCGCCGGGGGCGCCGCCGTCCGGTTCCTGGACGGCCTGAACCTCGCCCAGGTCGACGTGATCGGCAACTCGATGGGCGGCATCGTCGGCACGCAGGTCGCGCTGAGCCATCCGGAGCGGGTGCGACGCCTCGTCACGATCGGCGGCATCGGGCGGAACGTCTTCAGCCCGGGGCCCGGCGAGGGCATCAGGCTCCTGATGGAGTTCACCGACGATCCGTCCCGCGAGCGCCTGGTCCGGTGGCTGCACTCGATGGTGTACGACCCGGGCCTCGTCACCGAGGAGATGATCGAGGAGCGCTGGCGGCAGGCCACCGACCCCGGCACGCTCGCCAGTGCCCGCCGCATGTACGGGTCCAAGGCGATGGCGGCCCGCGCGAAGGCGATGGCCCGGTCGGACGAGCCGCCGTACTGGGCGATGCTCCACCGGCTCAAGGCCAAGACGCTGATCACGTGGGGCCGGGACGACCGCGTCAGCCCCGTCGACATGGCCCTCCTGCCGATGCGGACGATCCCCGACGTCCAGGTCACCGTCTTCCCGAACTGCGGGCACTGGGTCATGATCGAGCAGAAGTCCGCGTGGGAGAGCGCCGTCCTGGCGTTCTTGACCATGAAGGACCACGAATGATGCTTGCGTGGGACCACGAGTTCGACCTGGTCGTCGTCGGCAGCGGCGGTGGCGGGATGGCGGCCGCGCTGACCGCCCACGACGCGGGGATGAGCGTGCTGGTCGTGGAGAAGGGCTCGAAGTTCGGCGGCTCGACCGGCATCTCCGGCGGCGGGATCTGGATCCCGAACAACCCGGTGCTGAGGGCGCGCGGCCACGACGACAGCCGCGAGTCGATCCGCCGCTACCTGGACCTCCTCACCGAGGGACGCGTCCCGGCCGCGCGGCTCGACGCGTTCGTCGACCACGGCCCGGCGGCGATGGAGCTGCTCTGCAAGAGCAGATGGATGCGGTTCTTCTGGACGAAGGGCTACGCCGACTACCACCCGGAGCTGGACGGCGGACGTCCGCTGGGCCGGTCCATCGAGGCCAGGCCGTTCGACACCCGCAAGCTCGGCGAGGACGAGCGGCACCAGCGGCCGAACGGCATGAAGGGCCCGCTCGGCCTCTGGATCACCAGCAAGGACTACCACGACCTCGCGATGGCCAAGCGCACCTGGGCGGGGCGGCGGGCGTCGCTGGTGGCGGCGTGGCGCGTGTCGTCCAACGTGGTCCGCCGCCGCCACATGGCGACCGGCGGGCGGGCGCTCGTCGCCCGGATGCGGATGGCGCTCAAGGACGCCGGGATCCCGCTCTGGCTGAAGACGACCATGACCGGACTCGTCACCGACGAGGCGGCGGGCGGCCGCGTCACCGGGATCGTCGCCGCCGGACGCGATGGCACGGCGATGCGCATTCGCGGCCGGAAGGGCGTCCTCCTCGCGACGGGCGGTTTCGACCACAACCAGGAGATGCGCGACCACTATCTCCCCAAGGGCGGCCAGGCGGACTTCGCGATGGGCGCCCGCGAGAACACCGGCGACGGCATCCGTGCTGGCGAGAGCCTCGGCGCGGCGCTGGACCTGATGGACGACGCCTGGTGGATGCCCGCCGTCCGGCACCCGGCCGGGGCGACGATCCCGCTGGTGTCCGAGCGCGCCATTCCCCGGCAGGTCATCGTGTCGCAGGACGGGACGCGCTTCACCAACGAGGCGGCGCCGTACGTCAACTTCGTCCACGACCAGCTCGCGGGCGGGCACGTCCCGGCGTGGTTCGTGATGGACGCCAGGGCCCGCGCCCGCTACCCGTTCGCGCAGATCCTGCCCGGCGCCCCGGTCCCGAAGGCGTTCCACGACGCGGGCATCGCGGTCAGGGCGGAGTCGCTCGCGGAGCTGGCGGGGAAGATCGGCGTCCCGGCGGCGGCGCTGATCGAGACGGTCCGGACGTTCAACGGGTACGCCCGCGCGGGCAGGGACCCCGACTTCGGCCGCGGCGACTCCGCCTACGACCGCTACTACGGCGACCCCAACCTGAAGAACCCGAACCTGGACGTCCTGGACACGGCGCCGTACTACGCGTTCAGGCTGGAGGTCGGGGACCTCGGCACCAAGGGCGGCCTCGTGTCGGACGAGCACGCCCGCGTCCTGCGCGAGGACGGGACGGTCATCGAGGGCCTGTACGTGACGGGGAACTCGTCGGCGTCGGTGATGGGCAACGAGTACGCGGGGCCGGGCGCGACGATCGGCCCGTCCATCGTGTTCGGCTACATCGCGGCGCGCCACGCCGCCGCGGCGGGGCCGCGATGACGGGACTCAAGGCGCGGGTGGTCGACGTCGTCCACGAGACGGCGGAGGCGCACTCGCTCGTCCTCGAACCGGCCGAGGGCGACCGGGACCGGTTCTCCTATCGTCCCGGGCAGTTCCTCACCGTCAGGGTCCCGGCCGAGGACGGCTGGGCGGCGCGCTGCTATTCGCTGTGCAGCTCGCCGCTCACCGACGACCGGCTGAAGGTGACGGTGAAGCGGGTCGAGGGCGGTCTCGGGTCCAACTGGATCTGCGACAACGTCACGGCGGGCGACGTGCTGGAGGTGCTGCGCCCGGCGGGCACGTTCACCCCGTCGTCGCTGGACGACGACCTGCTGCTCGTCGCGGGCGGCAGCGGCATCACCCCGGTCATGTCGATCCTGAAGTCGTGCCTGGCGGGCGGGAGGGGAAAGGTCGCCCTCCTCTACGCCAACCGCGACGAACGATCCGTCATCTTCGCCGACGAGCTACGCGCCCTTACCGAGGAGCACCCCGACCGGCTGACGGTCGTCCATCTCCTGGAGTCGGTGCAGGGGCTGCCGACGCCCGCCACCGTCCGGTCCCTGGCTCGCCCCTACACGCGACGGCAGGCGTTCGTGTGCGGCCCCGAGGTCTTCATGGACCTGGTCACGGACACGTTCACCGGCCTGGGCATGCGGGTGCACGTCGAGCGCTTCTTCTCCCTGGAGAACGACCCGTTCGAGGACCCCGAGGCGCCCGGCGAGCCCGCGCCCGGCGGGGAGATCGGTGAGATCGAGGTCGAGATGGACGGCGAGACGCGGACGGTGCCCTGGCCCAAGTCCGAGCGGCTCCTGGACGCCCTGCTGCGCGCCGGGGTGGACGCCCCGTTCTCCTGCCGGGAGGGGAACTGCTCGGCGTGCGCCTGCGTGGCGCTGGAGGGCGAGGTCACCCTGGACGCCAACGCGGTCCTCGACGCACAGGACCTCGCCGACGGCCTCATCCTCGCCTGTCAGGCGAGGCCGGTCACCGACCGGCTGAAGATCACCTACGACGGCTGACGACACACCACGGGAGACAGGCGATGGCAGCACGGGCGCTGGACGCGATCATGGAACGGGCGGAGCGGATCCGCGGGCTCGGCCCCGTCAACGAGGCACTCGGCCGGCTGGACGACGAGGCCGCGCGGGCGCTCCGCGAGACCGGCGTCATCCGCCTGCTGCAGCCGGAGGCGCATGGCGGCCTGGAGGTCCACCCCCGCGAGTTCGCCGAGACCGTGATGGGCGTCTCCGCCCTCGACGGCTCCACCGGCTGGGTCGCCGGGATCGTCGGCGTCCACCCGTGGGAGATGGCGTACGCCGACCCGAGGGTCCGCGAGGAGATCTGGTCCGGCGGCCCGGACGTGTGGATCGCCTCGCCGTACGCCCCGATGGGCGTGGCCCGCCCGGTCGACGGCGGCTACGTGTTCAGCGGGCGCTGGCAGTTCTCGTCCGGCACCGACCACTGCGACTGGATCTTCCTCGGCGGGATGCTCGGCGACGCGGACGGCAAGGTCGCGCGGCCGCCCCGCTCGCTGCACCTCATCCTGCCGCGCTCCGACTACGAGATCGTCGAGGACTCGTGGGACGTCGCCGGGCTGAAGGGCACCGGCAGCAAGGACATCATCGTCAGGGACGCCTTCGTCCCCGCCTACCGGACGCTCGAATACACCAAGGTCGTGGACGGCTCCGCGGCCCGCGACGCCGGGCTGGCGAACCCGTCCTACCTGATGCCGTTCTCGTGCGTGTTCCCGCTCGGGATCACGGCCGCCGTCATCGGCATCGCGGAGGGCGCGCTGCACCATCACCTCGCCTACCAGCGCGACCGCGTCCAGATCACCGGCACGAAGATCAAGGACGACCCGTACGTGCTGTACGCGATCAGCGAGGCCGCGGAGGAGATCAAGGCGTCCCGGACGGCGCTCCTCGACAACTGCTCGCGCGTCTACGACCAGGTCGCCGCCGGTCACGAGCCGACGTTCGCCGAGCGCGCCACGGGCCGCCGCACGCAGGTCCGCGCGGCGTGGCGGGCGGTGCGGGCGATGGACGAGATCGTCGCCCGGTCGGGCGGGAACGCGATGCGCAGCGACAACCCGATCCAGCGGTTCTGGCGGGACGCGCACGTCGGCCTCGCCCACGCGATCCACGTCCCCGGGGCCGTCTACCACGTCTCCGCCCTCACCGACCTGGACATCGAACCGCCGCAGGGCCCCATGCGCTCGATGATCTGACCCGAAAGCCGAAGAAGGGACCGACGACGATGACGCATATCCGAGGTCTGGGATACCTGAAGGTCCAGACCCGCCACATCGAGCGCTGGCGCGAGTTCGCGCTCGGCGGGCTCGGATTCGCCGAGGGCAGCGGCCCCGACCCGGACGGCCTGTACCTGCGCATGGACGAGCGCCGGGCGCGCCTCGCCGTGCTGCCCGGCGACGGTGACCGGGTGCTCGCCGTGGGCTGGGAGGTCCGCGACCAGTACGCGCTGGCCGCCGTCCGGGAGGCCGTCGAGAAGGCCGGGACGGCGGTGACGGCGCTGACGCCGGAGGAGGCGGCGGAGCGCGACGCCGAAGAGGTCATCGCGTTCACCGACCCCGGCGGCACCCCCGTCGAGGTGTTCTTCGGACCGGTGCTCGACCACAGCCCGCTGCGCACCGGCTTCGCGCAGAAGTTCGTCACCGGCGCGATGGGCATGGGCCACGTCGTACTGCCCACCCCGAACTTCGCCGCGACCGTGGCGTTCTACAACGAGGTGCTCGGCTTCCTGCCGCGCGGCGCGATGAAGGTCGGCGGCGGCAAGGTCCGGATCCGGTTCATGGGCGTCAACCAGCGGCACCACAGCCTCGCGATCTGCCCGGCCCCGCACGACGGCGACCCGGGGCTCGTCCACCTGATGGTGGAGGTCGACACGCTGGACGCGGTCGGCACCGCGCTCGACGCCGTCACCGCGCAGGGCTTCTCGATCTCCTCGACGCTCGGCCGCCACACCAACGACAGGATGGTCTCGTTCTACGTGCGGGCGCCCGGCGGCTGGGACATCGAGTACGGCTGCGAGGGCCTGCTCGTGGACGAGACGTCCTACACCGCCGAAGAGATCACCAAGGACAGCTACTGGGGCCACGACTGGTCAGGCTCGGAACCGCTGGCCGCGTTCGTCCCGCGCGGGAAGTGACGGCGTGACCTCCCGGCCTTCGGTCGAGCCGTTCGCGGCGAGCGGCATCGGCGCCTTCGACCACGAGTGCGGCGTGCTCGTCGTCGGGTTCGGATGCGCGGGCGCGGCGGCGGCGTTCGAGGCGGCGCGGTCGGGCGCGGACGTCGTCGTCCTGGAACGGGCGAGCGGGCCGGGCGGCACGTCCGCGCAGTCGGGCGGCGAGCTGTACCTGGGCGGCGGCACCGAGATCCAGAAGGCGTGCGGCTTCGACGACGACCCCGGCGCCATGTACGCCTACCTGGAGGCGGCGCTCGGCCCGAACGCCGACACCGCGAAGCTGCGGCTGTACTGCGACGGGAGCGTCGAGCACTTCGAGTGGTTCCGCGAGCGCGGCGTGCCGTTCAACCCGACG
This sequence comes from Actinomadura soli, assembly GCF_005889715.1. Classification (GTDB taxonomy): domain Bacteria; phylum Actinomycetota; class Actinomycetes; order Streptosporangiales; family Streptosporangiaceae; genus Spirillospora; species Spirillospora soli. Next base: position 15,384 of record NZ_VCKW01000042.1, on the reverse strand, counting down.
TTCTACGACGCGCCCACCTGGATGCCGATGTCCGAGGACGGGCTGATGTGGCTGGGGGAGAACGCCTGGCCGTACAACACGATCTCCCGCCCCGTCCCGCGCGGGCACCGCCCGGCGGCGGGCGGGTTCGGCGGCGGCGTCCTCATGGAGCGGCTGTCGGCCGCCGCGACGGCGGCGGGCGCCGTCACGCACACCGACACCCTCGCGACGAACCTCGTCCTGGACGCCACCGGACGCGTCACCGGCGCCGTCGCCCGCAAGTACGGCAACACGGTCACCTACCGCGCCCGCAGAGCCGTGATCCTCACGACCGGCGGGTTCGTCGACAACGACGAGATGCTCGCCGACCACGCGCCGCTGCTGCTCGGGCACGGCAAGGTCAGCGACGGCCTGGACGACGGCTCCGGCATCCGGATGGCCACCGCGATCGGCGCCGCCACCCGCCGCATGTCGGTGGTGGAGATCGCGCTCACCGCCCTGCCCGCGATGGTGTGCCGGGGGATGCTCGTGGACGGTCTCGGCCGCCGCTTCCTCAACGAGGACGTGTACCCGGGCCACTGGAGCGTCCACGCCGTCAAGCACCAGCCCGGCCCCTACTGGACGATCATCGACGAGGAGGGGTTCGAGGACGTCCCCGAACCCGACCGCTGGGGCCTGCGCCCTAAGCACGTCACCGAAACGCTCGCCGAACTGGAGGAGTCGTTGGGCATGCCCGCAGGCTCCCTGGAGTCGACGGTCGAGACGTACAACCGGCACGCCGCCAACGGCGAGGACCCGTACTTCCACAAGGACCCGAAATGGCTGCGCCCCCTGAAACCGCCGTTCGCGGCGATCGACCCGCGCGCCGGATTCTTCGGCGGCGGGACGGGCTCCGCGACGGGCGCGGCCGGATTCACTCTCGGCGGGCTGCACACCACCGTGGACGGTGAGGTCCTGAACCACTCCGGCGTCCCGGTGCCCGGCCTGTACGCGGCGGGACGCGCCGCGTCCGGCATGCACGGCGAGGGCTACGTCAGCGGCACGTCCCTGGGCGACGGCACCTTCTTCGGCCGCCGCGCCGGCCGCCATGCCGGGACCGCCGCGATCAGGTGACCGTCAGGACGACCTTGCCGCGGCCGTGGCCGGTGGCGACCTCGCGGTGCGCGTCCGCCGCCCGCTCCAGCGGGAAGACGCCCCGGACGTGGATCTTCAGCCGTCCCTCGTCGTAGAAGCGGGCCGCCTCGGCGACCCGGGACGCCGACCGCTTGTCGGGCGTGATCCGGACGCCGAGCTCCGCCGCCCGCCCGTGCTCGACCATCGTGATGATGCGGTCCTTGTCCTTGACGAGCTTGAGCGAGACGGCCAGGGCGTCGCCCCCGGCACCGTCGAGCGCGGCGTCGACGCCGTCCGGCGCGGCGGCCCTGACCCGCTCCTCCAGCCCGTCCCCGTAGGCGACCGGGATCGCGCCGAGCGACCGCAGGTACTCGTGGTTGCCTTCGCTCGCCGTGCCGATCACGGTGGCCCCGGCGATGCGGCCGAGCTGGACGGCGACCGTCCCGACCGCGCCCGCCGCCGCGTGCACCAGCAGCGTGTCGCCCGGCCCGACCGCCATCTCCTCAAGCGCGATGTGCGGGGTCATCACCGCGGCCGGGAAGCCGCCCGCCACGTCCCACGGCATGCTCGCGGGCTTGGCCGCCAGCGCCGCCGCCGGGACGACGACGTACTCGGCGTAGGCGTTGAGGCGGCAGTTCCCGATCACCTCGTCACCCACCTCGACCACGGTGACGCCGTCACCGACCTGATCGACCGCACCCGCGAACTCGTTGCCCGGCACGCGCGGGAAGCCCTCCGGCGTCCCCGGCGGCGACCAGCCCTCCCGGACGGCCAGGTCGTACGGCTGCACCCCGGCCGTCCGCACCCGGACCCGCACCTCGCCCGGCCCGGCCGCAGGCACGGGAACGTCCAGGATCGTCAAGACCTCCGGCCCGCCGGGCTCGGTGAATCCCGCAACTCGCATGATCGTCCTCCCACATCGCTCATCGACCGATCGGGAAGGACGCTATGACCTCAACCAAACCTGAGGTCAACCGGTCACGACGGCTTCGGGAGCGGCGGTCGATCATCCGGCCACCCTGAGGGCGCCGGTCAGCGCCGCCTCCTGGATGGCGGACCGCAGCGCCGGGCAGGTGCCGGACGGGTCGTCGCCCAGGCTCACGCACGAGGCCCGCGCGGCCGCGTTCCACTGGATGCTCGTCTGCTCCCAGCTCGCCTTGCGCACCAGCACCTCCGCGGCGCAGCGGCGGCACCGGACGGGCAGCAGCGGGCCGTCCAGCAGCCGCTCGTCCTGCCGCGCCGTCACGCCGAGGCCCCCTCGCGCCGCGCGAGGTTCTCCTCGACCTCCTTCTGCCACGACTCGACGGGACGGGTCGTGTCGATCTCGAACTCGAACCGGTCGGTCATCTCGGGCCTGATGTCGGCGACGTCCACGTAGAACTGCTCGTACCAGCGGCGCAGCTGGTAGACGGGGCCGTCCTCCTCGCACAGCAGCGGGTTGTCGATGCGGGTCTTGTTCCGCCAGATCTCGATGTCCTGCTCGAACCCGGCGAGGATGAACGACGACAGCTTCTCCGCGGTCGCCTCCGCGGCCTCCGGCGGCAGCTCGTCGCTGTGCTGGACGATGATCCCCGAATGCAGCGAGAACGAGTTCTGGTCGATCGGGTAATGGGAGTTGATCAGGACGGACCGCAGGTCGAAGCCCTCGTAGTGGTACGTCAGCTCGTCGATCATGAAGGACGGCCCGTGGTAGGACGCGACGGAGCTGTTGCCGAGCATCCGCGGCCCCTCGCCGCCGCCCTCGCGCCGCGCGTCCGGACGGCTCTTCCCCTTCATGATCTGCGTGGCGACATGCCCCTCGAAGACGTTCTTGAAGTACGTCGGGAACGAGTTGTGGATGTAGAAGAAATGCGCCATGTCGACGACGTTGTCGATGACCTCGCGGCAGTTGGTGTGGACGACCGTCTCCGTCCACCGCCAATCGGTCCAGTCGTCGCGGCTCGCGCCCTCGATGACGGGGATCGTCACGTCCGCCGGGGGTTTGCTCCCCTCGGGGTCGTTCCACACGAACAGCAGCCTGTCCTGCTCCATCGTCGGCCACGCCGCCGTCCGCGCCCGCAGCGGCACGCGCCGCGAGTACGGGATCTTCTTGCAGCGCCCGTCGCCGCCCCACCGCCAGTCGTGGAACGGGCACGCGATCTCGTTCCCCTTCACGGTGCCCTGCGAGAGGTCGCCGCCCATGTGCCGGCAGTAGCCGTCCAGCACGTTGGTCTTGCCGTCCTCCCCGGTGAACACCACGAGTTTCTGGCCGAAGGCGTTGACCGTGTGGGGCTTGCCGTCCTTGAACGTCCCGGCCGGTCCGAGGCAGTGCCATCCCCGGGCGAACCGGGAGGAGATGGCCTCCGCCTCGATGGCTCGGACGGCGTCCGACTCGGCTGCGGTCACGTGGATCATCCCTTCGGCGACGGATGGGGTGATTCGAACAGTAGGCCGCGGGCCGCGGGCCGGTCCGGCGAGTCCCGCTGGCCGGGACGTTCCCGCCCGTGGCGGCACCCTGACATGGTGTCCTTCAACGGCTTTGGCGAGAAGACGAGGAGCGGGGATGAGGAACGAGGTCCTGGAGTCGGTGCGGGGGCTGCTGCCGGAGATCTCCGAGCGGGCCAGGTCCGTGGACGAGAAGGGGCGCATCCCCGCCGAGACCGTCCGCGACCTGACCACCGCCGGCGTGTTCCGGATGCTGCAGCCCACCCGCTACGGCGGCGCCGAGGACGATCCCGTCGCCTTCTACGAGGTCATCCGGGCGATCTCCGGCGCCTGCGGCTCCACGGGCTGGGTCGCCGCGGTCCTCGGCGTCCACTCCTGGCACCTCGGCCTGTTCGCGGACGAGGCCCAGCGGGAGGTCTGGGGCTCCGAGCGGGGGGCCGTCCCCCCGCGGAAGGCAGGCCCGGACACACTGATCGCCTCGTCCTACGCCCCGATCGGGCGCCTCACCCCCGTCGACGGCGGCTTCGAGGTGACGGGCCGCTGGTCGTTCTCGTCCGGCTGCGAGTTCGCCGACTGGGCCCTCCTCGGCGCGCTGGTCGTCGGCGCCGAGGGACGTCCGGTCGACTTCATGACCGTCCTGGTCCCGCGGACGGACTACCAGATCCGCGAGGTCTGGGACTCGATGGGCCTGCGCGGCACCGCCAGCGACGACATCGTCGTGGAGCGGGCGTTCGTCCCGTCCCACCGCGCCATGCGCAACTTCGAGCAGGCCCAGCTCCGCAACCCGGGCCGCAAGGTCAACACCGGCCCCCTCTACCGGATGCCGTTCGGGACCATCTTCACCAGCACGGTCGCCGCCAGCGTGATCGGCATGGCCGCGGGCTGCCACGACCTGTACGTCGCCAGGATGCGGGACCGGATCCGCCTCAGCCTCGGCGGCGGCCGCTTCGTCGAGGACGAGTTCGCCCAGGTGGCCGTCGCCCGCGCCGCGTCCGAGATCGACGCCGCCATCCTCCAGACCGACCGGAACGTCCGCGAGATCCACGACTACGCCGTCCGCACCGAAAGAATCCCGATGGAGCTCCGCCTGCGGGCCCGCCGCGACCAGGTCCGCGGCACCGAACGCGCCATCCAGGCGATCGACATCCTGTTCAAGACGGCGGGCGGCAACTCCCTGCACCGGGGCAACGTCATCGAGCGCGCCTGGCGCGACGCCCACGCTGGCAGCGTCCACGTCGCCAACGACGTCGACCACGCCCTCTCCATGTACGGCCGCGGCGTCTTCGGCCTCAAGGTAGAAGACAACCTCGTCTGACCGAGGACGCGTCCGCGGCGAGAAGGGTAAGGAAGCCGGACGAGCGTGTGGTCCGCTGAGCAAGGCGCCTACTTCGCACCGGAAGGGCCTCCTGCCACAGCTCCGACCTGACGGTCGGATCGGCAGGGGGCCCTTTCGCGTGTTCGCCGAGCGAAACCCTGAAGGCGCGGTGGGGCGGGGCGGGCGTCCCACTGACCGGTATCGGTGGTCGCCGGGGGTGCCGGCGCTGCGGATATTGTTCCTTGTCAGCACCGGGATGGAGCGTGGGGGAGGACCGTGGCGAGGATCGCGTCGGCGAGGCTGTCCGCCGAGCCGAGCTCACCCGAGCAGCACGACCGCCGGCGGCGCATCCTCCGCGCGGCGGCGCGCATCGGGGCGGAGAAGTCGCTCGAACGCGTCCAGATGCACGAGGTGGCGAAGGAGGCCGGGGTCGCGATCGGCACCCTGTACCGGTACTTCCCGTCGAAGGTCCACCTGTTCACGGCGGTCATGGCGGCGCAGGTCGACCGGCTCCGCGAGCAGGTCCACCCGCCCGCGCCCGGCAGCAGCCCCGAGGACGCCGTCGCCGACCTGCTGGTGCAGGCCAGCCGCTATCTGATGGCGCAGCCGGTCCTGTCGACGTCGATGCTGCACGCGTCCAACACCGCCCATGTCGCGACGGTCGCCGACACCGTCCACATCGACAACACCTTCCGCGAGATCCTGCTGCGGACCGTCGGTATCGAAGACCCGACCGTGCACGACGTCACGCTCGTCCGGCTGCTGATGCAGTGCTGGTACGGGGTGTTGCAGTCGAGCCTGAACGGCCGCGCGTCCATGGCCGATGTCGAAAGTGACATCCGCCTGGCCTGCAAGCTCATCCTCGCGCCCCGCTCCAACGCCCCGCAGAGGCGTGCCTAGGAGGAACGATGGCACGCACCATCGTCGCGCCGCCGCCGTCGGCTCGATCTCCGGGACGCACCACCCGGTGGACGACGCCGTCGTCCGCGCCTGCCTGGACGGCGACGAACCCGCCGCGCTCGAAGCGGCCGCCAGGGCCGTCGAGGCGGGCGCCGGGCACACGCTGTACCCGTCGTCGAAGTCGGCGCTCGCCCAATGGCTGCGCCGCGCGTGTGTCACCCCCGGCTGGGCGGGCGCGGGCATCCCGCTGAACGCGATCGCGCCGGGCGTCGTCCGGACACCGATGACCGCGCCGCTGTTCGAGGACGAGCGCATGCTCAAGGCCATGAACGGCGCCGTCCCGATGCCGCTGAACGGCCACGCCGACGCCGAGGTGATCGCCGAAGCGCTCCGCTGGCTGATCCGCTCGGACGCGGGGGACGCCAGATAGCTCACGAACGTCCCGACCCGCTCGGGCGCCATCACGTCCAGCCCGCCGGGGGAGGTGCCCACGCCGAACGACGCCTCCGTCATCGCGGTCCGGGCGCGCGGGCAGATCGCGTTGGCGCGGACCCCGTACCGGGCCAGCCCGGCGGACGTCGACAGCGTCAGCGCCACGATCCCCGCCTTCGCCGCCGAGTAGTTCGGCTGCCCGGCGGGCCCGAACAGGAACGCCTCCGACGCCGTGTTGATCACCCGCCCGTACACCGGGCCGCCGGTCGCCTTGCTCGCGGCGCGCCAGTGCGCGGCGGCGGCGCGCGACACGGCCGCATGCCCCTTCAGGTGGACGTGGACGACGTCGTCCCAATCGGATTCGGACAGGTTGAACAGCATCTTGTCGCGCAGCACACCCGCGTTGTTGACCACGATGTCCAGCGACCCGAACGTGCCGACGGCGGCCGACACCAGCGTGCCGCCCATCGACCAGTCGCCGACGTCCCCGGTCACCGCGACGGCCTGCCCGCCCGCCTTGGTGATCTCCGCGACGACGTCGTCCGCGGCCGGTCCCATGTCGTTGACCACGACGTTCGCGCCGTTCGCGGCCAGCGCGAGCGCCTCGGCCCGGCCCAGCCCGGCGCCCGCGCCGGTGACGACGGCGGTGCGGCCCGCCAGGGACAGATCGGCGTTCATCGGAGCCTCCCGGGGTCGTGACGGCCCGTCGGAGACTAGTACGTGTTCTAGTTTGCCCCGGTGTCCCGTCCCGCTGAGCGGTCACGCCGCTTCTTGTAGCCGCGAGCTAGGTAGACTGAATCTACGTAGATTGGATCTACATAGTTCGGAGCCAGGATGTTCATCGGCAGGAAGACCGAGCTGGCGCTCCTCGCCAAGCGGCTCGAACGGGTCGCCGCCACGGGCGCGGGGACGGCCGTCGCCCTGCGCGGGCGCCGCCAGGTCGGCAAATCGCGGCTCGTCCAGGAATTCTGCGACCGGTCGGCCGTGCCCTACGTCTTCTCCACGGCCACCAAGGGCGCCTCGCCCATCGAGGCCGTGTCCGCGTTCCTTCGCGACCTCAAAGAGTCGGCGCTGCCGGACGACCCCGAACTCGTCCCGCGCCTCGACAACGGCAGTTGGCCCGACGCGTTCCGCATTCTCGCCTCCGCTCTCCCCGGCAGGCCGTCAATCGTCGTCCTGGACGAGATGCCATGGCTGGCCGAGCAAGACCCCCTTTTCGACGGCACGCTGCAAACGGGATGGGACCGGCTGCTGGCGTCCAAGCCCGTCCTTCTCCTGCTCCTGGGCAGCGACGTCCACATGATGGAAAGGCTCACCGCCTACGACCGCCCCTTCTATGGACGCGCCGACAACCTCGTACTCGGCCCGCTGAACCCGGCCGACACGGGCGAGGCCCTCGGACTGGACGGGGCGGACGCCATCGACGCGCACCTTGTTTCCGGCGGCCTGCCCGGCATCATCCGCACCTGGCCGCACGGAACGCCCGCACTCGAATTCATGGAAGCCGAGTGCGCCGACCCGGCCGCCGCGCTGTTCAATGTCCCGGAGGCGTCGCTGCTGGCCGAATTCCCCAACCCAGACGTCTCCCGTCGCGTCCTGGAAGCCATAGGCGCCGGTGACCGAACCCATGCGAACATCGCCGCAACCGCCGGAAACCGAGACGGAGCCCTCCCGTCCGGAACCCTCTCGCCGCTCCTGCGCCGCCTCACCGTCGAGAAGGACGTCCTGGCCGTCGAGGAACCCCTTTCCACGAAACCGGGAAAGCCCGCCCTCTACCGGATCTCCGACAGCAATCTGCGTCTCTACCTGAAAGCCCTCCGCGCCGCGCACGAACAGGCGCGACGGGGCCGTCCCGAAGCGGGCTTCCGCGTCATCCAGCGCCGCTGGCCGTCATGGCGCGGACGCGCCGTAGAGCCCCTTATCCGCCAGGCCCTGGAACTGTCGGAACTGCCCTGGCCGGACGTCGAGAGCGTCGGCGGCTGGTGGAACCGCCAGTTCAACCCGGAAATCGACCTCGTGGGCGCCGACCGGGCCCCCATCGCGAACCGCGTCTACTTCGCCGGTTCGATCAAATGGCACAACACGCCGTTCGACGCCCACGACCTCGCCGACCTCCGCCGCTCCGCCACCCAGGTCCCCGGCCTCGATCCCGCGACGACCGGACTCGCGGTCGTCTCCCTTTCCGGAATCGAGGCCACCGACCCGATCGACCTCGCCTGGACACCCCACGACGTCGTCGCCGCCTGGCGTCCCTGACTACCAGGTCGCGGGGAACATGCGGTGCTTCAGCAGCAGGTCGACCTGCTCTGCCGCCGCCTTCACGTCCCCGCAGGGGAAGAGGTAACCGAACCGCCCGCGCTGCGCCTGGTAATAGGCCCACCCGCCGCCGGGAATGGCGCGGACGCTCACCAGCACGCCGACGTCCTCGGCGACTCCGCTCGCGTAAATCCACAGCAGCGGCACCGGCAGTGGAAACTGCTCGCGCTCGTAGAGCTTCACGCAGCGCCATCCGTGCGCCTTCGCCGCGACGGCGAGCACTTCGAGAAGCCGTACCGTGTTCGGGCGATCCCTATGCGTCCGCCACCGGAGAAGAAAGCGCTCCATCAGACGGCCACCTTCGCCCAGACCCATTTGCCGTACGGCTCGGTCTTGGTCACGCTGCACTCCATCGACAGGGCCTGGACGATCGGCAGCCCGCGCCCGCCCGTTCCCGCGTCGTGCCCGGCGTCCAAGGCCCGCGCGTCGGGGACGATGTCGTCCAGCGACAATTCCACGAGCGGCCCGACCGCCGGCATCGCGTCCGACGAGTCCCAGACGCCCAGTACGACGGCCCCGATCTCCCGGACGAGCCGCACCCGAATCTCCAGATCGGGCGTGCTCCGCACCGCATTGGTGATCAATTCACTGGCGACCAGATAAAGGTCGTCCGCGTTCCCGGCCATACCCCACTCCCGCAGCCGCAACTCCATCAGCGCCCGCATCATCCCCGGCGCAGTACACGCCGCCAGAAGCGACATATCCAGTTCGCCCGAATTAAGCGCATTGATCCCCACGTTTTCCTCCTTCCGTCCTCGAATTCACGAGACAAGCGTCCTGTCGCCGAGTTACTTTGGCCACACTTTCAATGGCGCAGAAAACAAAGGATCTTGGGAGAACGGCGATGGAAAGTCACGACTCGTTGGATCCGCGCTCGTCCTTGTGGGACCTCGTGGCCGTTCAGCTGCGGCTTCAGCGCCTGAACCACGGGTGGACGTGTCAGCAGGTGGGCGACGTGGCGAACGCGTCGCGCTCACATGTTTCCAACTGGGAGGCAGGTCGCAGGCGTCCCACCCAGGCGAACCTCGCGCCGCTGGACGAGGCGTGGGACACCGCCAACCTGCTCACGAGCCTGGCCGAACACGCCAAGGACGGCCACGACCGCCCCCGCGTCGGCGCCTTCCTGGACTACGAGCGCACCGCGGCGTCCATCAGGAACTACAGCTCCGACGTGATACCGGGGCTGTTGCAAACAGATGACTACGCCCGTGCACTGTTCCGGCGAGGCGGAGTGGTGGACGACATCGACAGTGCCGTCAGAGACCGCATGACGCGGCAGAAGCGGCTCTACGAATCCAACCCGCCCCAACTGTGGGTCGTCCTCGCGCAGCCGGTGCTGTGGTGGCAGGTGGGCGGCGTAGACGTGATGCGTGGACAACTCGAACATGTGCTCCGTGTCTCGGAGCTCGATCACGTCAGCGTGCGGGTTTATCCCGTAGCGGCGGGCTGGCCGGGAGTGAGTGGCTCGCTGGTCCTGATGGCCACGCGGAACGCCGAGGTCGCTTATCTGGAGTCGGGCCGTATGGGGAGGCTGGTGGACCGTCCGCCCGAAATACGTGAGTTCAGCGTAAGCTACGACCGCATTGGGGCGCACGCGCTCCCAGAGGAGCAGTCACGTACGCTGATCGAGCACATGCTAGGGCTGATGAAATGAACATTTGGCGGAAGTCCAGTCACAGCGATGAGACTGGAGGTCATTGCGTCGAATTGGCTCACATTGCCAACGGCGTTGCTGTCAGAGACAGCAAGGATCTCGAAAGCGGCCACCTCACCCTCACCCCCGGAGCCTTCGCCACCCTCATCGACCGCGTGAAGCGGGACGAGCTTCCCCGCTGACTCCCCAAGCTTCCCTTCGAGCCCCGGCTGAGGCCGGGGTTCATCTATGTGGCGAACATCAAGGTCTCGGCCTTGATCGTCCGCGACAACAGCGTCGTGGAAACATCTCGACCACCGAGGCCTCTGCGGCGCGAACAGGACAGCCCGCTCATCGCCCGCTGGTGACCCGCTGCCGACCCCGGCCGAACGCAACGCGCCGCCCCCTGCCTGATCAACCCGCAGAGCGTCCACGACACGGTCGCGCTGGACAGGTGGCTAGCGGCTGGGGAGTGATCGGGGGAGGTCGAACCAGGGGAGGACGGTGTTGTCGAATCGGGTCAGGGCGCGGATCCGGTCGCCGGTGAGCGTGAGGACGTAGAGGCCGGTCCCGTGGCTGACGCCGTTGGGGGCACGCAGGTAGGCTCCGAATGCCGGTTGGCCGTTGGCTCGCGCCGGGACGAGGTCGAACCTGCGTCCGGCGCCGAACAGGGCGGCGCAGAAGCGGGCCACGACGTCCCGGCCCTGGTACTCGAAGGGCATCGGCGGCATCGACGCCAAGACGTCGTCGGTCAGCAAGGCCACCAGCGCATCGATGTCGGCGGACTCCCACGCGCGGACGAACCTTGCCACGAGCGCGTCCTCGGCCGGGGACCCGGCGGTGGGCGGAGGCGGCTGCTGGTCGGCGGTCGCCGGTCGATGGCGCTGGACGCCGGCGCGCGCTCGCTTCAGGGCGCTGTTGACCGATTCGACGGTCGACTCCAGCATGTCGGCCACCTCACGGGCGTGGAATCCCAGGACGTCGCGCAAGACCAGGACGGCGACCTGGCGGGGCGGCAGAGCCTGCAGGGCGGTGACGAAGGCCAGGGAGATGGCCTCGGTCTGCTCGTAGCGGGCCTCGGGTCCGAGCGACACCTGGGGCGCGCCCTCCAGGACGGCGTCCGGGAACGGCTGCAGCCAGACGACCTCGCCGAGGCGGGTCGGCTCGGGCGGTTCGACTCCGGGCACGTCCCAATCCTTGGCCGGACGCCGGCCGGCCGCGCGGCGGGCGTCCAGACACCGGTGGGTGGCGATCCGGTACAGCCAGGTGCGCAGCGAGGCCCGTCCTTCGTACCCGCCGAGGCTTTGCCAGGCGGTCAGCAACGTGTTCTGCAGAGCGTCCTCGGCGTCCTCGAAGGATCCGAGCATCCGGTAGCAGTGCACCCGCAGTTCTCGAAGGTACGGCTCGGTCAACTCCCCGAACGCCGCACCGTCACCGGCTCGCGCCTGCGCGATCAGATCGGCTGCCGCCACTCGCACCCTCCCCCTTCTTCCCACAGCCTGCCGCACGTCCACCCTTGTACAGGCGCCGGCCGATGAACGAACTGGGCGGTCGGCGGGCGCCCGATTTCTCGCCACCGCGGCGCCTGTACGGGTGACCGGCGAACAGCGCCGATACGAAGGAGGATCGCAAATGGGCAAGATCGTGCTCAGCGGCCCGCAGAACGTCTCGCTGGACGGGGTCGTCCAAGACCCCGACGGTGCGGAGGGCTTCGAGCGGGGCGGCTGGTTCGGCCAGTTCGGGGGTGAGGACCTTCAGGCATGGAACAAGGTCGCGCTCCAGGAGGCGCTACGGGCCGAGGCATGGCTCCTGGGACGGCGAAGCTACGAGTTCTTCGGTGCGCGGTGGCGGCCCCGCAGCGGCGAACTCGCCGACAGGTTGAACAGCATGCCCAAATACGTGGTGTCCTCGACGCTCGAAGAACCGGACTGGAACAACACGACGGTTCTCAGCGGCGACGTGGTGAGCGAGGTCTCGAAGCTGCAGCGGGAACTGGACGGAGAAATCGTCGTCCCGGCCAGCTATCGGCTCGCGCGCACGCTGGTCGACCACGACCTCGTCGACGAGGTACGGGTGGTCGTCTTCCCGGTCGTGGTCGGGGCCGGCGAGCGCCTCTTCGGCGAGGCCGAACACACGAAGCCCATGCGCTTCGCCGGCGCCAAGACCGTCGGTGACGGACTGGTCCTCCTCACCTACGAGTTCGTCCGAGACGCCTGACACTCCTGCCGCGCAGGCTTCTTAGGATGATCTGGTGCTTGAGGCGGGTTCGGAGTCGTATTGGAATACCAATGTCGCTCGGCATGCGGGGATTCTTCGTGCCGTTCCTGAGGGGTGCGGGGCGGCGCTGGACGTCGGGTGCGGAGACGGGCTGCTCGCGCGGAAACTGCTCGGCCGGGTCGGGCGGGTGACCGGCATCGACAGCTCATCGGAGATGGTCGTCCGTGCTCGGGAGCTTGGTGCCGGGGCGCGGGGGCTCAGCTTTGTCGAGGGCGACTTCCTCACCGCCGATCTGCCTGCGGCGGGCTTCGACTTCATCTGCTCGGTGTCGGCGATCCATCACATGGACTTCGAGGCGGCGCTGACCCGGATGCGCGGGCTGCTGCGTCCCGGCGGGACGCTCGTGGTGGTCGGCCTGGCCCGGGAAGCGTCCCCGGCCGAGTGGGCCGCGAAGATCGCCGCCGCTCCTGCGGTACGCATCACGAAGGTGCTGCGCCGTGCGAGCGGGCCCGACGGGATGCCGGTCGCGGCCCCGCTGATGAGCTACGGGCAGGTGCGGGACGCGGCGCGGCGGCTTCTGCCCGGCATGCGCTATCGCCGTCATCTGCTCGGCCGGTACTCGCTGACCTGGGACAAGGCCGCAGGCGCGGAACACTAGAAATCGAAGAAGACGTCACCTTGAGCGACGTTTTCCGGCTTCGTTGAGGCGCTTGCCGGTGGGTGCGGGTCGATGCGGGGACGCGGCGGTTTTGCGCGCACGCGGAACGTGTCGTCGGTGACCGGGTCGGACGCCTGCCTGAACACCTCGGCCAGGCGGTCGTTGGGCCATGTCGTGGTGCTGTCCCAGGTGGCTCGGCCGAAGAGGGACGTCGCCAGGGACACCTCCTCGGCGGTTGAGGAATGCTTCATGCCGATCCAGAACGTGGCCCTCGTGAAATCCGCGCCGGTCAGATCCGCGCCGGTGAAGCCCGCACCCAGGAGACGGCTCCCGGTGAAGATCGTGCGTACGAGCGTCGCGTTGGTGAACTGCGAGAAGCCGCACTCGGGCGCGCCGCCGAGGTTCAGTCCGGCGAGATTGGCGTCGCTCAGGTCGGCCCTGCTGAAGTCGGCGACGATGCCGAGTTCGGCGCCGCGCAGATCGGCTCCGACGAGCTTGGCTTCGGTGAAATCCCCATACAGGCCGTCGCCCATGGAGTCCGCCCCGGACAGGTCCGCGTGGCGCAGATCGGCGCCGCTGAGGTCGGCGCGGGTGAGGTCGGTGCGCGGGGGAAACCTGACGCCGCGGAGGTCTGCCCCGCGGAAGTCCCCGCCGACGAGGCGGGCGATGGCCGTGGCGTCGTTCGTCTCGATCAGTTCGGCGAGATCGGAGTGCTGCCCGGGCGGTAGGGGAGTCCCGGTGCGGTCGCCTTTGACGATCTCCTCCGGGACCACCGATCCGTGCAGGGCGTACAGGCACCAGCCGTCGCGGTAGCGCATCGCCGGGCCGTCACGGCGGTGCAGCCGCTCGTCCGCCTGACCGTGTTCGCTCCAGGGCGCGAAGTGCACTTCGATCGGCCGCTCCGACACCACGCACACCCGCTCGAACGGCCACCAGCCGCCGCAGGAGCCGACGAGGTCCTTCCAGAGGGTCAGCCGCTGCTCCCACACCTTCCGGCGACGGGCCTTGGCCCGCCACCAACGCCGTCTGGGGAGGCCCGCCTCCCCGCCCCTGAGCTCCGGGGGCCTGCCTGCGAGTTCGGGCAGCAGCCAGGCCCCTGGCGAGGGGCCACCGTGTGCTTCCGCGATCGCATCTTCGGCGGTCGGGCAGAGATCATCGTCTGGCGGGCCGGCGGCCGCGGGCGAGTCGATCCAGACCAGCCGTGGCTCCGCCGCGCCGATCAAGCGGTACAGGCCGATGATCGCGGCTTCGGCGGTGGGCCGGTCGGCGGGAGCGCTGGCCCGAGCATCCCCCGGCCACCCGCTCCGCAGGCGGGCGGCCAGCTCCGCCAGCTCCGGAGTCCGTGCGTCCGCGAGGACGTAGATCTCGGTGTTGAACGGGTAAGGCGGCCCCATATCTGGTCTGTATCACGGGCAGGTGGGCGCGTCCATGCCATCCGGGCGGGCCGTGGCCCGCGAGGCGCCCCCGGCCGCGTGATCGCACGCTGGATGAGCGGGGGGTTCAGGTCTGAACGAGTCGTTCGGCATGTCCGGCCTCGTCGCTCCGGACGAGGCCGGGCCGTGCGCCGCGGAACCGCCAGCGCGTGACGACGCCGTCCGGGCCGTCGAGGCCGGCCCGGGACAGGGCCGCTTCGATCCGGCCGCGGACTTCGGCCTCGGCCGCGGGTTCGGCAGCGAAGAGCACCCGTAGCCGTACCTCGTCGCCGGAGCGTGCTGCGGTGGTGTGGTGGGGCGCCAGCGGGCACGGCGGCTCGTGCTCCCAGTGCCCGCAGAGCGCGACGGTAATGGCTGCTCCTGGAGCTCGCACATCACCGTCCGCTTCCATGCTCACCACCGCGTCGTGGACGAAAGCTTGGCGCACTGGGCCAGTATCCACCGAGTTGTCGCCATTTGTCCGCCCCGCTTCAGAAGCTCCTGTGTTTTCCGGGATTATGGGTGAATGTCGCCCGTCGAGGTGTCCGAGCGCGAGGCCGAGGTGCTGGACGCGGTCGGACGGCATCTGACGAACACGCAGATCGCGAGCCGCCTGCACATCTCGGTGCGGACGGTCGAGAGCCACGTGTCGTCCCTGCTGCGGAAGTACGGGGTGACCAACCGGCGTGAGCTGGCGATACTCGCGTCGGAGCGGCAGCGGGGCGAGCGCGGCGAGGAGGCCGGGACGGTCGCCGGGCTGCCCGCGGCGCGCACCTCGTTCATCGGGCGGGGCGAGGAGCTGGCGGAGATCGAGGCGGCGGCCGGTCGATCTCGGCTGGTGACGCTGCTCGGGCCGGGCGGTCGGCGAACCCGGCGACCGCGTCCAGCAGGTGCTCGCAGTTGTCGAGGACGATCAGCGTCCGGCTCCGCCCCAGCCGCTCGATGATCGCCGTGTGCAGCTCGGTCTGCGGACGTTCGGTGACGT
>NZ_VCKW01000429.1 GCF_005889715.1 Actinomadura soli | reverse complement strand
GGGGTGGCCCGTGTCGGCGGGGCCTGCATGCCGAACGGATCCGACGGCTCGGGCGCCACGGCGGTCGGCGGCGCGGGCGGCGGGGCCACGGGCTGGACGGGCGGCTGGAGCGGTGGTGGTTCGGGCGCGGACGGCGGCGGCACCGGAGCGGCGGCCGGCGGCGGGGCGGGCGCCACCGCGGGCGGCGGGCCCGGCGCGTCCCGCGCCGGCTCGGGCACCGGCGCCACCGGCTGGTCGGCGCCGGCGCCGCGCTCGGCCGCCAGATGCTCCCGCGCGGCCTTGATGATGTCCCACGCCGACAGCTCGTCGGTGGACGGCGGGGTGTGCATCGCCGGGGACGTCAGCTCCGCCGCGACCGCCTGCGGCACCGCGAACCCCGTCGCCGGCGGCGGGACCTGCGCCAGCCGGCACCACGTCAGCCCGAGGGTGTAGGTGGTGGCCAGCAGCGCGGCCAGCGCGTCGGGGTCGTCGCTGCGCAGCGCGTCCGGGAGCCGCCCGTCGCGCGGCCACAGCGACCGCAGCGGGCTGGCGGGGTCGCCCAGCACCGCCTGCGCCGTCCGGGCGCTGTCGGCGTCCAGCCAGCGCTGCAGCGCGGGCAGCGCGCCCGGCGCCGCCTGCAGGTCGGCGGCCAGCACCGCGATCCCGGCGCGGCGGACCTCGTCGTGCCCGCGGCCCGGCGCCGCCGGGCGGGGCCCGGTCAGCCCGGCGACGATCTGCTGCAGGTCGTACAGCGCCAGCCGCAGGTACTCGCCGGGCGCGGTGTCGCGGACCATCGGCGTCGCGAACTCCGCCGGGCAGCGGCGCCGCCACTCCTGCACGATCGCGTCGGGCCCGTACCGGACGGTCGCCAGGTCCTGGTTGACCAGCCGCAGCGACGCGGCCGTGATCGCCGCGAGCGCGTCCGCGCCAGGACGGAACCGGGGGTCGGCCTGCAGCCCGGCCGCGACCTCGTACATCACGCGGGCGATGTGGGCGGCGCCGCCGCCGTCGCCGGCGCCGAGGCGGTGCACGTAGTAGCCGGCCAGGGTGCCGAGGTCGGGCGGCATCATCCAGTGCAGCTGCTCGGCCGAGGTGGTCAGGAACGGGATGAACGACTCGATCAGCGGGTGCTCGGTCAGCGCCACCGGCGACCCGGCGCACCACAGCAGCGCTCCCCACGCCGCCGCGACGGTGGACGGCGTCCCCGGCTGGAACATCGGGTCGCGCTGCACGAACTGCTGCGGGTTGACGGCCAGGGCGGTGGTGAGCGCCTGGGAGATCCGCGCCACGACCGCGGTGTCGGGGACGGGCCCGAGGAACCCCAATGGCGCGACCCGCCCGGCCGACAGGTCCGGGCCGGTCGGGAACAGCTGCGGCGGGACGGGCGGCGTCCCGGCGCCCTGCGGCGCGGGGACGGCGACGCGGCGGTCGTCGAACCCGTCGGGCGGCGGGCAGGGGTGCCACGTGCCGTCCAGCCCGCACCGGTACCAGCGGCCCCACGCCCCGTACAGCCACCACTCCCCGGCGCCCCACAGCATCCGCGCGGCGATCTGGGCGGCGCGGTCGGCGGGCGGCGCGGTCTGCCACCAGGGGGAGGCGACCAGCTCGCGCACGTTCGCCTCGACGGAGGCGAACAGGTCCCCGCTCGGGCCGCCGCCGGTTCCTCCGGTTCCGCCGGGCCCCGCCCCGGCCGCCTGCCAGCTCATCCGGCGATAGTAGTGGCCCCGGGCGGGCCGTCCGGCACCGCACGAATCAATCGCCCCGACGTGATCGTCCCGGTTCGCCCGGCCGGTGCCGCACCCGTCGACGTGTAAGGAGTGTTATGTCATGATGCTCATTAGCTCGCGCGGGTGGCGCGGCGGCGGCGACCCGGACGGCGATCGGGGGTTGCGGTGGACGGTGCGGCGCGCACCCGCGCCTGGGGCGTGGGCCTGGCGGTGTTCTCCTCGGTCTGCTTCGGGGCGTCCGGGCCGTTCGGCAAGGCGCTCATCGAGGCGGGCCTCGGCCCCTTGCAGGCCGTGTGGCTGCGGATCGCGACCGCGGCGCTGGTCCTGGTCCCGCTCGCGCTGCTGCTGCGCGGCCGCGCGGCCGTCCGCGGGCTGCGCCCCCACCTGGGGCCCGTCGTCCTCTACGGGGCCAGCGGCGTCGCCGGATGCCAGGCCCTCTACTTCGTCGCGGCGTCCCGGCTGCCGGTCGGGGTGGCGATCCTGCTGGAGTTCAGCGGGCCCGTCATCGTGCTGGCGTGGCTGGGGCTCGTCCGCCGCGTCCCCGTGCGCCGCACCGCCATCGCCGGCGTCGCGGTCGCCATGGCCGGGCTGACCCTCGTCGTCCAGATCTGGAGCGGCCTGAGCCTGGACCCGGTCGGCCTGGCCGCCGGGGTCGGCGCCGCCGCCTGCCAGGCCAGCTACTTCCTCATCGTCGACCGCCTCACCGGACGCGTCGACCCCCTGGTCATCACCGCGTCCGGCAGCCTCGTGGCCGCCGCCGCGCTCACCGCGCTCGCCACGCCCTGGTCGCTGCCCTGGGACGTGCTGCCCGCGCAGGTCCCCATCGCCGGGCACACCGCCCCCGGCTGGACCCTGGTCATCTGGATCGGGATCGTCAGCACCGTGCTGGCCTACCTCGCCGGAGTCGCCGGGCTGCAACGCCTGTCCGCGCAGGTCGGCAGCGCGATCTGCTACACCGAGGCGGTCGCCGCCGCCCTCATCGCCTGGGCCGTCCTCGGCGAGCGCCTCACCCCCGCGCAGATGCTCGGCGGCCTGATCGTCCTGACCGGCGCCTACATCGCCCAGCGCGCCGCCGTCGCCCGCCCCGACCTGCTCGCCCCGGCCGTCCCGGTGCCCGCCGCGAACGGCACGGCCGGCGGCGGCACGGCCGGGACCGGGCTGGCCGCGCCCGCCGGAAAATGAGTGTCGGGCCCGCGGTGAAGATTCCTACACTCCATGATTGCGGAGGCGAACAATCATGGACACCCCCACGCTCCTCGCCCACCTGGAGACCCACGACACCGCCCTCACCCTGCCCAGGGGAGGCACCCTGCGCTGGGACGACGCGGACCTGCACCGCGCCGCCCACGCCGGCGACGCCGAGGGCTACGCGCTGCTCGGCCTCGCGCCCGGCGTGCGGCCCTGGCAGCGCGCCCGCGTGCTGCTGCAGACCCTCGCCGCCTCCCAGGCCGGCCTGGACGCCCCGGCCCGCGCCACCGCGGCCCGCGCCGCCCGCGTCCTGACCCTCGGCCTGCCGCCCGCGCAGGTCATCACCGTCCTGCTCGCGCTGCGGCGGCTGCGCGCCAACCACAAGCACACCACCCGCGCCGTGCTGCGGTTCATCCTGGAGCACCCCGACGCCGACGCGCTCATCGCCGCGCGCCGCCCCGCCCTGCTCGACTGCTTCGAGCACGCCCTCGGCACCGCCACCGCCCGCGGCTGCGCCCGCCGCATCGACGCGGGCGACACCGCCTCGGACTACCTGCGGCGCCGCCTGCTGCGGTTCCTGTCGGCGCGGGCCGCGGTGTCGGCGGACGTGCCCGCCCGCGTCCGCGCCCTCTACGCCCCCGCGCCCCCCACCGTCCGCCACGGCACCGGCGGCCCCGAGGGAGGCGCCCGCGGCGCGGAGCGGGCGGCGGGGATGCCGCACGACCCCGCCCTGCCCCTGGACGCGCCGCGCGAACGGCCCGCGACCGTCACCGCGACCAACCGCGGCGACATCGCCGCCACCCTCGTCCACCTGTACCGGGGCGGGCCCGCCGAGGAGCTGTACGTCGCGCTCGGCCGCTACGTCGGCGCCGCCGCGGCCGCCTTCCCCCGCTTCGACGGGACGGTCGCGCTCGTCCTGGACGCCTCGGCGTCCATGCGCGGCTACGGCGACCGCGAATGGGCCCTGATGTCGCAGGCCGCCGCGCTGCGGATGGTGCTGTCGCAGGTCTGCGCGCGGCTGGAGGTCATCGAGGCCGGCGGCGACGAGCGCGCCCCGCGCGGCGCGACCGACCTGGCCACCGGCGTCCTGGACGCCCTCGGCGCCGACCCCGACCTGGTCGCGGTCGTCTCCGACGGCTACGAGAACCAGTTCCCCGGCGACCTGGCCCGCGTCGCGGCGAGCCTGCCCGGCGCAGGTGTCACCACCCCGGTGGTGTTCTGCCACGCCCTGTTCACCGGCGGCGACGACCTGCGCCAGCGGCGCCCCGCACCCGCCCTGCCGCAGCGCGGGTTCTGGCACCAGGACGACTTCGCCGAACTGCTGCCCTGGATGTTCGGGCACTGCCGGGCGGGCGCGCCGTGGCTCCGCGCCGCCCTGCACGCCCGCCTGGACGCCCTGGACCGGCAGGCCGACGGCCTGACCACCGGCCTCGCCGCCTGACCACACCACCCGCCCCACCCACGGG
>NZ_VCKW01000428.1 GCF_005889715.1 Actinomadura soli | reverse complement strand
ACTGGTCGGCACACTCCACGGCTGCCTACGCACCCACACCACCTACAGCGAAACCACCGCCTGGACACCCCAAACCCACCACACCGACCAAGCAGCTTGACACCTACGACCCGTGGGATGTCTAGCCCGCGGCTCCCCGGGCCGGGCCCGTCAGGCCTCGGTCCGGGGCCGGCCACCGGCGGCCTCGCGGACGGCGCCCGCCACGCGGGTGCTGACCTCCGGGTGGAACACGCTCGGGACGATGTAGTTCGGGCCCAGCTCGTCCGGCGTGACGACCTCCGCGAGCGCCTTGGCGGCGGCGGCGAGCATGTCCAGGGTGACGCCGTCGGCCTGCGCGTCCAGGAGGCCGCGGAACACGCCCGGGAACGCCAGCACGTTGTTGATCTGGTTGGGGTAGTCGCTGCGGCCGGTGGCGACGACGGCGGCGTGCTCGCGGGCCTCGTCCGGCGACACCTCGGGCTCGGGGTTGGCGAGCGCGAACACGATCGCGTCGTCGTTCATCGTCGCGATGTCGTCGCCGTTCAGGATGCCTGGGGCCGACACGCCGATGAACACGTCGGCGTCCTTCACGGCGCCGCGCAGGTCGCCCGCGTAGCCGCCGCCATTGGTGTGGCCCGCGATCCAGCGGAGCGAGTCGTCCAGGTCGTCGCGCCCCGCGTGGACGGCGCCGCGGTAGTCGCAGACGACGAGGTCGCGGGCACCCGCGTGGATCAGCAGCTTCAGGATGGCGCTGCCCGCGGCGCCCGCGCCCGCCATCGTGATCCGGACGGACCCGAGGTCCTTGCCGACGACGCGCAGCGCGTTCGTCAGCGCGGCGAGAACGCAGATCGCGGTGCCGTGCTGGTCGTCGTGGAAGACGGGGATGTCGAGCAGCTCGCGCAGCCGGGCCTCGACCTCGAAGCAGCGCGGCGCGGAGATGTCCTCCAGGTTGATGCCGCCGAACGCGGGCGCGATGATCTGGACCGTCCGGACGATCTCGTCGGTGTCCTGGGTGTCGAGGCAGATCGGCCAGGCGTCGATCCCGGCGAACCGCTTGAACAGCGCCGCCTTGCCCTCCATGACGGGCAGCGCGGCCTCCGGGCCGATGTTGCCGAGGCCGAGCACCGCCGAGCCGTCCGACACGACCGCGACGCTGTTGCGCTTGATCGTCAGCCGCCGGACGTCCTCGGGGTTGCGGGCGATCGCGAGCGAGACGCGGGCGACGCCGGGCGTGTAGGCCATGGACAGCTCGTCGCGGTTGCGCAGCGGCACCTTCGACTGCATCTCGATCTTGCCGCCGAGGTGCATCAGGAACGTCCGGTCGCTGACCTTGTGGATCTTGACGGCCTCGATCCGCTCCAGCGCCGCGGCGATCGCCTCGGCGTGCTGGGTGTCGCGGGTCGCGATCGTGACGTCGATGCGGAGCGTCTCGTGCCCGGCGGTGTTGACGTCGAGGGCGGTGACGATGCCGCCGGCGTTCTCCACGACGTGGGTGATCTGGCTGACGGCACGGCCGCCGGCCGGCACTTCCAGCCGCACGGTGATGGAGTACGACACGCTCGGCACGCTCGCCACGACAACTGCTCCCTCTGCTCCGGATGGGGGCCGCCGCCCGGCCGGCCGGTGGCTCAGACCGCCCGGGCCGCGGCGACGATGAGCTCGACGGTCGCGGACGCGGGGAACCTCGTGGCGTCGATCACGAGGTGGTAGAGCCGTGGATCGCCGGGGTCGACCCCGTAGAAGTGCTTCACGTAGGCCGTACGGGCGCGGTCATTGGCTTCGAGCATACGCTCAACCTCGCGGTCGGGTCGCGGGGGACCGTCGATGGCGGCCGTGATGGCGCGGGCCAGCCGGCGTTCCCTCGGGCCGTCCAGCCGGACGTGCAGCGCGTCCTCCCGGCCGGCCAGCACGACCGCCGCCGCCCGGCCCAGCAGGACGGCCCCGCCGCGATCGGCCACGCGGGTGATGACGCTCTCGGTGTGCTCGACGAACTCCTCGGGAGGGACGAACCCGTGGTCGGGGATGTAGACGTCCATGCCGAGCGCGACGGTGGGCAGCCGCGCCGCCCCGGCGAGGATCCGGCCGATGCCGCTCTCGGCCCGGCCGTCGTGGGCCAGCGCCTCCTCCAGCGTGCAGCCGATCTCGCCGGCGACGAGCTCGGGGATGGCGCGGTCGACGAAGCGCAGGCCGAGCCGGCCCGCCACGGCGAGGCCGACGGCCGAACCGCCCGCCCCGTAGGTGGCGGAGATGGTCACCACGCGCGCGCTCACACTCCGTCCATGCCCGCTCCGGGCATGGACGGAACTGCACGCTCAGAACGGAGCGGCCCTGGTCAGCGGAGGGCGGACCCGGTCAGAACAGGGCGGACTGGAGGGAACGGCGGGCCTTGGCGACGCGCGGGTCGTCCGGCGGCAGGACCTCGAACAGCGACAGCAGGTGCTTGCGCGCCGCGTCGCGGTCGTCGCCCGCGCTCGCCCGGACCGCCGTCACCAGCCGCTCGAACGCCTGCTCCGGCACTCCGGACACCATCTCCACGTCGGCCGCGCTGATCTGCGTCTGGACGTCGCCGGGCTTCTCCGCGGCCTCCTGGAGGACGCGCTCCGCGTCCAGCGACCGCACCCGGATGCTCAGCTCGACCGCCGCGAGGCCCTGCTTGGCCTGGGCGTCGCGGGGGTCGCCCGCGAGGAGCTGCTCGAACGCGGCCTTGGCGCCGTCCAGGTCGCCGCTCTGCAGGGCGTCCCGCGCCCGCTGGTACACCGGGTCGGCGGCGGGCTCCTCCTCCGCGTCCGCGGCGAGCTGCTGCTCGCCCTCGGGGGCCTCCGGCAGGATGCCCTCCTTGCGCAGCGCCTCGAAGAGCTGGTCGATGGCCTGGCGCACCTGCGCCTCGGGCGCCGCGCCGTTCAGGAACGGCAGCAGCTGCCCGGCGACGACCGCCGCGACGAACGGGATGCCGCGCACGCCCATCTGCTGCATGTACGCGCCGAGCTGCGGGTTGGCGTCGATGTCGACCTTGGCGAGGATCCACTTGCCGGCCGCCTCGGTGGCGAGCTTCTCCAGGATCGGCGAGAGCTGCTTGCACGGCCCGCACCACTCGGCCCAGAAGTCCACGAGGATGGGGACGGACTGCGACCGCTCCACCACCTCGGTGTTGAAGGTCTGGTCGGTGACGTCCACGACGTACTGCCCGGCGCCCCCGCCCCCGCCCGCGGACGCGGACGCGCCGCCGCCCTGGGCCTGACGTTCCTGCTGCTTCCTGGAGGCCGCCTGGCGCGCCCCCAGATCGATGGCCCCGTGCAACGAAAAGTCCCGAGAAGACATGGGTCCATCCTGCCCCATGACCGCCGGTGGCTGCGCGTCCGTCCGCTCCAAGCGGACCGCGCCGCCCGCGCCGGACGACCGCCACGTCCCGATCCGGGCGCATAGTTCAACAATTGTCCGCCTTTTTCTAATTCTCACCTTCAGTGCGGCGGGCAAAGAATCCAGGAGTACCGCCGTAAAGGCAAAAAGATTGCTGACAGCCATCACCAAGCCCGGTTATAGTCACCGTGTCGATGCATCGCGGCACGGCTAAAGCGACCGGCGCGCCGGGCCCGCCGAACGGCGGAGGCCCGGGCGGGCGAACGGCGAGTGGCAGGGTTGGGGGACCGAGGCCACCGGCGCACCCGCCGCACCGGGCTCGCCGGCCGGCGCCGCGACCGCATGGCAAGCTATGGGGGGAATCTTGTGATCGCGGAGCATTCCGTGATCGTGGCCCGAGGAATGGGTGTCCGCCGCGGGGGGCGGTGGCTCCTGCGCCCGGTGACCTTCGGCGTTCCCGAAGGCGTGGTCGGCCTGGCCGGTCCACCTGGTGCCGGTAAATCCACTCTGCTGGCCACGTTCGCGACCTTGCGCAGGCCGAATGCCGGCGCGCTGCACATTCTCGGACACGACATCACGAACACCGCCGCCCTGCGCGCCGCGCGGGCCGGCATCGGCTATCTGCCGGCGCGGTTCTGCCGGGCGGAGCACATGACCGCGGGCGAGTTCGTCGAGTACGCGGCGTACTACAAGCGGACGAGCGCGTCCACCGCGCGCTCCACCATGCGGCGCCTCGACGTGGCCGAGGCCGCCGGCACCGAGCTCGCACTGCTGCCGCCCGACGTCCGCCTCCGCGCCGGGCTCGCCGCCGCGTGCGTCCACGAGCCGGACGTCGTCCTCCTGGACGATCCCTTCGGCGACCTGTGCGCCGCCGCCGAGCCCTGGCCCACCGGCGCCGCGGGTCCCGGACGCCACGCGCTCACCGCCGCCATGGCCGAGCTGATCCCGGTCCTCCGCTCCCTCGCCCCGACGGTGATGATCACCGCCGACGCGCCGGAGACGCTCACCGGCTGGTGCGACCGGCTCCTCACGCTCGCCCGCGGCAGGCTGACCGAGCAGCCCACCCATTCGGCCGCCGCCCGCCGCGGCCGCACCCCCGCCGACCGCCGCGTCCTCGGCGCCATCGCCCACGACGGCACCGCCGCCG
>NZ_VCKW01000427.1 GCF_005889715.1 Actinomadura soli | reverse complement strand
GGTCCTTGGCGACGGGCATCGACTCGCCGGTGAGGGCCGACTCGTCCACGGCCAGCTCGTCGGTGCGCAGCAGCCGCAGGTCGGCGGGCACCTTGTCGCCCGCGTCCAGCTCGATCAGGTCGCCGCGTACCAGGTCCGCCGCCGGGACCCGGCGCGGCGCGCCGTCCCGCACGACCGTCGCCGTCGTCCGCGCCATCGCGGCCAGCGCGGTGAGCGCCTTCTCCGCCCGGGACTCCTGGACGTACCCGACCACCGCGTTCACGATCACCACGCCGGCGATGACGACCGCGTCCACATGCTCGCCGAGCAGGGCCGTCACCGCCGCCGAGACCAGCAGCACGTAGATCAGCGGGCTGTTGAACTGGAGCAGGAACCGCGTCAGCGGGCCGCGTCCGCGGGCGGCGGGCAGCGTGTTGGGGCCGTCCCGCTCCAGCCGTTCCGCCGCCTCGCCAGACGTCAGGCCGTCGGACGCGTCGCCGCCGAGATCGCGCACGACGTCCGCGGCGGGCCTGCGATAGGGCTCCAGAACCGTCGTCATCGCAGTTTGGCCAGCCGCTCGTCGTACTCCTCGGTGCCGATCTCGCCGCGGGCATACCGCTCGGCGAGGATCGCGCGGGCGCGCTCCATTCCCGTCACGCGGGGACCGGGCGAATCGACGCGGCGAGACGCCGCGGCACGGATGATCAGCCATGCCGCCGCGCCGACGACGGCGACCCACAGCAGAACCATCGCCGCGCCCCACACCCACATCCAGCCGCCGTCTCCCATGTGCCCCCAGCCATCGCCGGGAGCGGCGACCACAAGGGCATAACCGGTGTTCATCGCCACACCTCCTGACGGCCTCCACCCTGCGATCCCGGGCAGCCCGCCGACAGGGCCGAAGGTCCCCCGGATCGACGGACCCATGCCTCTGACCACCCCGTCGCGGCCGGAGCAGCGTAGAGGACCTGGAGGTGGGCACTGATGGACTCACGACATGTACTCGTCGGCTTCGACGGCTCCCCGGCCGCTGAACGGGCGCTGCGCTGGGCGGCCACCGAGGCGTCCCTGCGCGGCGTGCCGTTGCAGATGTGCCACGCGTGGAACTGGCCCTATCCGCAGCGTCCTGAAGACCGC
Organism: Actinomadura soli; assembly: GCF_005889715.1. Taxonomy (GTDB): domain Bacteria; phylum Actinomycetota; class Actinomycetes; order Streptosporangiales; family Streptosporangiaceae; genus Spirillospora; species Spirillospora soli. The sequence goes on along the minus strand of NZ_VCKW01000427.1, from coordinate 3,385 downwards.
GACGCGGTACAGATCGTCCGCCGCATGGGCGCGCTGACCTTGGACGACGGCGTCCAGCTCGCGCGGAAGGCCGTCCCCGGCCTGGACGTGCGGCCGGTGCTGCTGAAGGGCACGCCGCCCGGAGCGCTGCTGGCCGCGTCGGCGGACGCCGCACTGATCGTGGTCGGCGCGCGCGGGACGGGCGGCTTCCACCGGCTGCCGCTCGGCTCCACCGCCGTGCACGTCCCGGCGCACGCCGACCGTCCGGTGGTCGTCGTCCCGGCCCATGAACGAGCCCGCACCGCGAAGAAGATCGTCGTCGGGATCGACGGCTCACCGGCCAGCGAGGCCGCCTTGCGGTTGGCGCTGAGGGAGGCCCGGCTCCGGGATGCCTCGGTGACGCTGGTGTGCGCATGGTGGGACCCCGCCACGCTGCCCGGCCCCGACCGGCTGCCGTTCACCGACCCGCAGGTTGTCAAGGAGCAGGCCAAGGCGCGTTTCACCAGCGCCGTCGGGCCGTGCCTGGTCGACTATCCCGATGTCGCGGTCGAGGACAGGTTCGTCATGCAGCGCGCCCATCGGGTGCTGATCGACAACGCCCGCGACGCGATGCTCCTCGTCGTCGGGGACCGCGGTATCGGCTCGTCCCCCACGACCTTGCTCGGCGCCGTCACCCGGGCTGTGCTGCACGAAGCGCCCTGCCCGGTCGCGATCGCCCATGAGCGCGACCCGCGTGCGAAGGAGTCGTCATGATCCGAGTACTGGTGGCCTACGCCTCCGAACGCGGAGGAACCGCAGAGATCGCCGACTGGGCCGGTGCCGCGCTGCGCCAGGCCGGCGTAGACGCCGACGTCCGCCCGGCCGGCGAGGTCACGAGCCTGGACGGGTACGACGCCGCCGTCGTCGGCGGCGCTCTGTACGCGGGCCGCTGGCACCGGGAGGCGCGCCGCTTCGTCCGGCACCACGCCGACGCGCTGGCGCACCGCCCGGTATGGCTGTTCAGCAGCGGCCCGCTCGACCGCACCACCGAAGAGCGGGACATCGCCCCCGCGCCGGGCGTCGCCAAGTTCGCCCGCCGGATCAACGCCAAAGGGCACGCCACCTTCGGCGGACGCCTGACCCCCGATGCCCGGGGATTCCTCGCCTCGAAGATCGCCAAGCGGATGAGCGGCGACTACCGGGACCGCGACCACGTCACCGAATGGGCCACCGGAATCGCCGATGACCTGAGAAAGGCTGCCGTATGAACGCGATCATCGTGGGCGCCGACGGGTCAGTGCCGAGCCTGCTCGCGATCGACTGGGCCGCCGACGAGGCCGCCCGCCGAGGCGCCTCCCTGCACGTGATCTACGGGGCGGGCCAAGTTCCCGGACGTCGACGTGGTGACCGAAGCCGTTCAAGGCAGGGCCGTGCAGGTGCTGGCCGAGGCGTCGGCTCACGCGGACCTTCTGGTGGTCGGTTCACGCGGACGCGGCGGCTTCACCGGGCTCCTGCTCGGCTCGGTCGGGCACGCGATGCTGCTGCGTGCACACTGCCCCGTGGCGATCGTGCACCGCCGTCCTTGAGCGGCGGCGGCCGCTTGATCGGCCAGGCGCGCCGGTGGGGCCGGTCCGGCGTTACTCGCGCCAATCCTTGGAGCGAGAGGAGTCGGATTTGAGCTGTGCGGCGAGCGCGGCGGCCTGGGTGCGGCGGCTCATGCCGAGTTTGGCGAAGATGTTGGAGATGTAGTTCTTGACGGTCTTCTCGGCCAGGAACAGCCGTTCGCCGATCTGCCGGTTGGTCAGCCCCTCGCCGATCAGTTCCAGGATGTGGCGTTCCTGCTTGGTCAGGCCCTGGAGCGGGTCCTTCTTCTCCTGCCGGGTGCGGATGCGTTCGAGCATGCGGGCGGTGCTGCGCGGGTCCAGCAGGGACTGGCCGGTGGCGACGGTGCGGACGGCGCCGACCAGATCCGAGCCGTGGATCTGCTTGAGGACGTAGCCCGACGCCCCCGCCATGACGGCCTCGAACAGGGCGTCCTCGTCATCGAACGAGGTGAGCATCAGGCAGGCCAGCTCCGGCATCTGGGAGCGGATCTCGCGGCAGACGGTCACGCCGTCGCCGTCCGGCAGCCGGACGTCCAGGACGGCGACGTCGGGCCGGGCGGCGGGGATTCTCGCCAGCGCTTCGGCCGCGGTGCCGGCCTCGCCGACGACCTCGATGTCGTCCTCGGCGGACAGCAGCGCCGCCACGCCGCGCCTGACCACTTCGTGATCGTCCATCAAGAAGACCCTGATGGTCCGTGCGCTCTCTTCGCCTTGATCGGTCATGGCAGATCGTTCCCTCGGCTCGGCGGTGACGTGATGGACGTTACCCAGCGCCCGGCGGCCGGTCACAGGGACGAACGTCCCGGTTCTCGGGCGCGCCGGACACGGGCCGGACGGCCCCGTCGCCCGGGACCTTCGGCACTGCCGCAGGTCGGCCGCAGATGGTGGGCTGGATGGTGACCAAGGGGGAGTGATGATGCCTTCACAGAGCACGGACATCGCGACCGACGCCGTCCGCCGCGCCGTCGAGGACGCCGTGCAGGCGCCGTCGGTGCACAACACCCAGCCGTGGCGGTTCGGGATCAGCGGTTCGCGGATCAGCGTCCGCGCCGACGCCGACCGCCGGCTGGACGTCGCGGACCCGGACGGCCGCGAAATGCTGATCAGCTGCGGCGCCGCGCTGTACAACCTGCGGCTCTCGCTGCGCATGCAAGGGTTCGAGCCCGTCGTGCGGCTGCTGCCCGACCCCGACCGGCCGCATCTGCTCGCCGACGTCCACCTGGAGTCGCAAAGGGAGCGGGCAGGCGACGAGGTGGAGCGCGAGTACGCGCAGATCCGGCGCCGTCGCAGCCACCGCGGCGGGTTCCGGCCCGATCCGGTCGGCGCCGGCGTCCTGACGGCGCTGCGGCACGCCGCCGAGCAGGAGGGCGGCCGGCTCATCCAGGCCGTCGACGCGCATGTCAAGGGGACCTTGGCGGCTTTGACCGACGCCGCCGAACACGTGCAGCAATGCACGTCCTCGTACGCGGCGGAGATCGCTCGCTGGGCGCCGGCGCCGACCACGTCCCGCAAGGACGGCGTCCAGCAGGGCGCCTACCCCCGGCAGACTCCGCGGACCGAGCCGCACTTCCCGGCCCGCGACTTCGCGCGCGGCCAAGGTTGGGGCGTCGAGCCGTCCGACGACGACGGGACGCTCCGCGCCGGAGCCGTGCTCCTGCTGGTCACCGGGGATGACACACCCGCTGCGTGGCTGGACGCGGGGCAGGCGCTGCAGCGTGTCCTGCTGCGGGCCGCCGAGCACGACCTGGCTGCCGTTTACCACACGCAGGCGCTGCAGGTTCCGGAACTTCGCGCGTTCATCCGGGCTCGTTTCTGCGGTGACG
>NZ_VCKW01000426.1 GCF_005889715.1 Actinomadura soli | reverse complement strand
GGTTTGTGCAGGGGATCAGTGGGTGTGGGGGGCGACGGTCGGGCCCTCGCTGGCCTGGATGAGGACGAAGCCCTGGCCCTGGTAGGCGAGCTGCATGGCCTCGCCGCTGCCGCGTCCGATGAGGGCGCCCGCCTTGAAGGTGCGGTTGACGCCGACCTGGAGGCTGGTGCTCCACGCCACGGCGGACTGGCCGTCGGCGAAGGTGGGGGCGCGCCCGCAGTCGAGCATGACGGGGGTGCCGTGGGTGGTGAGGGCGACCCAGCCGGTACCGGTCAGGGTGGTGTTGAACAGCCCGCCCGCCGCGATCCCCGCGCCCTGGACGCGCTGGATGTCCGACTGCAGATGCGAGTCGTAGGCGAGGATGTTCTTGCCGTTGACGGTCATGCCCTCGTTCTCAAGGTAGAAGAGGTGAATGTCGTCGGCGTCGTTCGCACAGAACAGCAGGCCCTGGCCCTTGACGCGCATCAGGGGCACGCCCTCACCGGTCAGCGCCTTCTTCATGAACTTGCCGAGGCCGCCGGAGCCCTCGTAGTCGAACTCCATCTGGCCCTGGAAGGCGACCATGGACCCCTGCCGGGCCAGGACGTCCCCGTTGAGGTGGATCCGGAGCATCTTGGAGTTCTGGAGCGCGAAGTGGCCGGGAAGCTGCTGGCCCTGGTCGAGGTTTCCGAAGAATTGGCTGCGCATGGTCGGGTCGTGCCTCTCGTGCGGATTACTGGAGAACCGCCAGCATAACGAGGGGATGAGGTCAACGTTCCCGGTTGTGCGGGGTCGCCCAGCCGACGAGGGGTCCCTTGGGGACGATGCCGGTCGGGTTGATGTGGCGGTGCGTCACGTAGTAGTGGCGCTTGATGTGGTCGAAGTCCGTCGTGTCGCCGAAGGCGGGAACCGAGTACAGGTCGCGGGCGTAGGCCCACAGGTTCGGGTAGTCGACCAGGCGGCGCAGGTTGCACTTGAAGTGCGAGTAGTAGACGGCGTCGAAGCGGGCGAGCGTGGTGTAGAGGCGGACGTCGGCCTCGGTGATCCGGTCGCCGAACAGGTAGCGCCGGCCGGAGAGGCGTTCTTCGAGGTCGTCGAGGGTTCTGAAGAGGGCGTCGACGGCCTCGTCGTAGGCGGCCTGCGCGGTGGCGAACCCGGCCTTGTAGACGCCGTTGTTGACGGTCGTGTAGACGACGCCGTTCAGCTCGTCGATCTCGGGGCGGAGGGCCTCCGGGTACAGGTCGGGCGCGCCGGGACGGTGGTACGCCGTGAATTCCGTCTCCATCGTGGTGGTGATGTTCGGGAAGTCGTTGGTGACCAGGCGCTTCGTCCGGGTGTCCCAGATGCAGGGGACGGTGTAGCGGCCCTCGAACGACGGGTCGGTGTCCAGGTACAGCTCGGAGAGGAACTCCGCGCCGGTGACGGGGTCGCGGCCGGGGATCCGCCAGCCGCGCTCGTCCCGGATGGGGTCGACGACGGCGAGGCCGATCACGTCCTCCAGGCCCAGCAGCCGCCGGACGATCATGCTGCGCTGCGCCCACGGGCACGCGTACGACACGAAGAGCCGGTAGCGGCCGGGTTCGGCCGGGAAGCCGCCGGCGCCGTCCGCCGTGATCCGTTCGGTGAACCGGTTGGCCTGCCGGACGAACCGTCCGCTCTCGACCTCCTGTGCGGTCATGACGCGCTCCCTTCCGTGTGCTCTCTCTCAGACTCGCATGCGGCCGCAGATCATCGGCAGGTCCAGGTGGGTGCGGATGCCGGGCGGCGCCGCGCAGACCACCGGGACGGAGTTGAGCACGTGCGCGGCCGCGGCGGAGATCGGGTCGGACACCCAGGTCTCGTCGCCCGCCAGGGTGAGGGACGGGTGGCCCTCCACGCGGAGCGAGTAGCCGGGGCGGCCCCACTCGTCGGGCATCCGGGCGGCGTCCGCCTTGTGGACGACCTCGACCGTGATCACGGGCCGTCCGGCGGCGATGCCGCTGAACGTCCAGCGGACCGCGGCGACCGTCCCGCGCGGGATCGGCCCGGCGGCGGTGGCGAGGTCGGTGCGGGCGAGGCGGTGCTCGACGTCCATGTCGATCTCGTCCAGGTCGGCGCCGAGCCCGGCCGCGACGAGGTGCAGGCTCTCGGCGAACAGCCCCCGCATCGCGGTGCGGTTGGGCCGCAGCGCGCGCAGGTAGGCGTCCTCGCCCTTCCCGAAGCCGATCGTGTGGTGGACCATCTGCCAGGACGGGTGCCGGGTGAAGTCGAAGCACTCGCGGGCGTACACGTGGGTGATCCGCCCGGACAGCCGCGACAGGACCAGCGGCATCACGTCCGCCATGAAGCCGTTGCTGATCCCGCTGCCGTGCACGGACGCGCCGCCCCGCTTGCACGCCTGCTCCAGCTCGTTCGCGAACTGCGGGCCGTGCGCCTGCGGGTAGACGTAGCCGTTGGTGCAGATCACGTTCTTGCCGGACGCCAGCAGCGAGCAGACCAGGTCGAGCTCGGCGTAGCGGTCGAGCGCCGGGGTCGGGGCGTAGACGACGCAGTCGGCGTCCAGGTCGAGGATCTCCTGCACCTCGCCGGTGGCGGCGACGCCGACCGGGCCCCGCCCGGCGAGCGTTCCGGCGTCGGCGCCCGCCTTGGCGGGGTCGTGCGCCCAGGCGCCGGCCAGCTCCATGTCGGGCCGGTCGAGGACGCCCGTGATCACGCACCGCCCCAGCGTGCCCGTCGCCCACTGCACGACCCGGTACGGGCGGGGGTTCGGCGAGAACGCGTCGGCGGGGCTCATCGGGACGGGACCTCCGTGGCTCCTCGCGAGGGGGACGACGCCCGGCAACGGGCGAAAAGCGGCATTCGGTGAAACTTTCTTCCCGTGTCCCATCGTACGCAGGAGCGAAGTAACGTCCAGATGGGCGGAGAAAAATCGGGGGGCGCGGCCGAGCGGGATTCGGTTCGGTGGTACCACTGGGTAACCCCGGGTGGTCACCCGGGGGAGAGTCGGTGCATGTGAGGAGACTGTGATGTCGGAACTGCGCTACGACGGCCGGGTGGCGGTCGTGACCGGGGCGGGCCACGGCCTCGGCCGGCGGCACGCGCTGGAGCTCGCCGCGCGCGGCGCCAAGGTCGTCGTCAACGACCTCGGCGGCGACCGGTCCGGCAGCGGCGCCTCCGCCGGGCCCGCCCAGGAGGTCGCGGACGAGATCAAGAAGAGCGGCGGCGAGGCCGTCGCGAACCCCGGCAACGTCGCGACGCCCGAGGGCGCGGAGTCGATCGTCCAGACCGCGCTGGACGCGTTCGGCAAGATCGACATCCTGATCAACAACGCCGGCATCCTGCGCGACCGGTCCTTCAAGAACATGACCCCGGACGAGTGGGACGCGGTCATCGCCGTCCACCTGCGCGGCTCGTTCCTCGTCTCCAGCGCCGCCTGGCCGCACCTGCGCGAGAACGGGTACGGGCGGATCGTGAACACCTCGTCCCCGGCGGGCCTGTTCGGCAACTTCGGCCAGGCCAACTACGCCACCGCCAAGATGGGCCTGGTCGGGTTCACCAAGACCCTCGCCCACGAGGGCGTCAAGTACGACATCAAGGCCAACGCGATCGCACCGGTCGCGTGGACCCGGATGACCGAGGACCTGCTGCCCGCCGACTTCGCCGACCGGCTCGGCGTCGAGCAGGTCACGCCGCTCGTCGCCTACCTCGTCCACGAGTCCACCCAGGACTCCGGCGAGGTCTACACCGTCGGCGGCGGCCGCATCGCGAAGATCTTCGTCACGGAGGGCCCCGGCTACGGGCAGAACGAGACGCTGTCGGTGGAGGACGTCCGCGACAACTGGGCGGCGATCAACGCGGACGCGCCGATGACCGTGCACAACAACGCGATGGAGCAGATGGGCCCGCTGATCCGGCAGCTCGGCTCCTGAGCCGTTGAGCGCGATCACGCTCGACCGGCGGGACGGGGTGCTCACGATCGCCCTGTCCCGTCCGGAGCGCCTGAACGCCGTCGACCTCGGCCTGTCCGCGGGCGACTGCGGCCTGTCCTGGCTGCTGCCCCGGCTCGTCGGCCCGGCGAAGGCCGCGGAGATCTCCTACCGCGCCCAGCGCCTGGACGTGACCCGCGCCGACGCCCTCGGCCTCATCACGGAGATCACTCCCGAGGCCGCGGACCTGGACGCCGCGCACGCCCTGGCCGACGACCTCCTCACCAAGTCTCCCTACGGCCTGCGCCGCACGAAGGAGCTGCTCAACGCGTCCCTGGACGCCCCGGGCCTCCGCCGCCAGCTCATGGCGGAGACGGCCGTCCAGACCCTCGCCTTCTTCACCGAGGACCTGGCCGAGGGCATGACCGCCACCCTCCAGAAACGCCCCCCAGACTTCAAGAACCGCTGAGCCCCCGACCCTGGACGAGCCACAACACCCCTGACCCGGACAAGACCCGACCGTGACGGGGGTTCCAGGGGGTCGCCCCCCTGGGCTAATCGGCCAGGGCCAGGGAGAGGGCCTCGACGTAGCGGAGGGCGGCCAGGCGGGCCAGGGCCGGGT
>NZ_VCKW01000425.1 GCF_005889715.1 Actinomadura soli | reverse complement strand
GCTTCAACGTGCCCGTTTCCGCTGGTGGTCCGCTGTTCGCGGTGTCGGTCGCGGACAAGGGTCTGCGCTGGTACGAGGTGGTCGAGCGGGGCGTCGCCGGGCACGGCAGCATGCTGCCCGACGACAACCCGATCCCGCGGCTCGCGGAGACGACGCTGCGGCTGGTGTCGGCCGCGCAGCCGTACACGATCACCGAGCCGATGCGGCTGCTGGCGTCCCGGGTCGCCGGACGTCCCGTCACCGACCCCGACGAGGTCGCGGACGTGCTCGCCACGCGGACCGGCCCGTTCGGCCGGATGTTCGCCGCCGGGATCCGCACCACCGTCAACGTGACGCGGATCGGCGCGGGCTACAAGGAGAACGTCATTCCGGGCGAGGCGTGGGCGCGGTTCGACTGCCGTTTCGTCCCGGGCCACGAGGACGGCGTGGACGAGCACCTCACGTCCGGCGCGGGCGACGGAACCGAGGTGTCGCTGCTGCGGCGCAGCCCGTCCGTCCTTTCCGACCATGAGAGCGAATGGTTCGGGCTGCTCACCGAAGCGCTGCGGCAGGTCAGTCCCCGCTGCGAGGTCGCGCCGTTCGTGTTCAGCGGCGGCACCGACAACAAATGGTTCCGCACACTCGGGATGGAGACGTACGGCTTCACGCCGATGCTGCTTCCCGCAGGCTACGACTATCCCGCGATGTTCCACGGCGTGGACGAACGCGTCCCCGTGGACTCCCTCAAATTCGGCGTGCGAGTGATGGAAAGACTGATATCCCTATGAGTCGAACACGAGCACGCACCCGAGCCCGAGGGCCCAGGGTTGCGATCATCGGCTGCGGGTTCGGCGGTATCGCCACCGCGGTGAAGCTCAAGAAGAAGGGCCTGACGAACTTCACCGTCTTCGAGCAGTCGGACGGCCCGGGCGGCACCTGGTGGGACAACCGGTATCCCGGCTGCGAGGTCGACATCGCGTCCCACGCCTATTCCTTCTCCTTTCTGACCTACGACTGGACGCGCACCCACGCCGGTCAGGCGGAACTGCAGCAGTACGCCGAGGACGTCCTCGACCGGTTCGACGTCCGCCGCCATTGCCGCTTCGGCGTCCGCGTCGAATCGGCCAGCTGGGACGCGGAGGCGGCACGCTACGACGTGCGGCTCGCGTCCGGCGAGACGGAGCCGTTCGACGTGGTGATCAGTTGCCTGGGCCTGCTCAGCCGGCCGCGCTACCCCGACTGGCCCGGCCTGGACGACTTCGAAGGCCCGAAGTTCCACACCGCCCGCTGGGAGTCGTCGCACGACCTGACCGGCAAGCGCGTCGCCGTCGTCGGCACCGGTTCCACGGCCACCCAGGTCGTCCCGGCCATCGCCGAGCAGGTCGAGCAGTTGTACGTCTTCCAGCGGCAGCCCGGCTGGATCCTGCCGAAAGGCGAGCGCGACTACACGCCGCGCGAACGGGCCGTTTTCCGGCGGCTGCCGGTCGTCCAGAAACTTCGGCGGCTGCGGCTGTTCTACCAGTTCCGGGTCATGTTCAAGGGATACGACCTGCACGGGAAACGGCAGCAGCAGAACCTTCGGCTATGCCGCGAATACATCCGTACCACGGTGGACGACCCGGAGCTGCGCGCCCACCTCACACCCGACTATCCGTGGGGCTGCAAACGTCCGGTATTGGCGAGCGGGTTCTATCCGGCGCTGAACCGCCCGAACGTCGAACTCGTCCCGCACGCGGTCACCCAGGTGACGCCCAAGGGAATCGTGGACGCCACCGGCACCGAACGCGAAATCGACGTCCTCGTCATGGCGACCGGATTCCACGCGACGAAGTTCCTGGCCTCGATGGACGTGCGCGGCACCGGCGGCGTCTCCATCCACGACACGTGGAAGAACGACCCGAGGGCCTTTCTCGGCATCACCGTCCCCGGATATCCGAACTTCTTCATGCTGTACGGCCCCAACACGAACGGCGGTTTCTCCGTCCTGGCGCAGCTCGAACGGCAGGCCGAGGTCGCGGTGCGGACGATCGCCCGGATGCGGCGCAAGGGGCTGCGGGTCGTCGACACCCGTCCGTCGGCGGCGGAACGGTGGGTGCGGTGGGTCGACCGGCAGCTCGTCAAGCACGCGTCCGCGATGGGGGCGAACTGCACGAACTATTACCACGCCGAGTCCGGACGGAACGTCACGCAATGGCCGAAGCCGCACGGCGAGTACTACCTGCTGACCAAGACGCTGCCGTACGTCGGCTTCATCGAAGTGCGCTGACAATGCACGGTCTAGAGGCACTCCGCGACGCCGACCCGGAGTTCTACGCCGCCTGCGTCGAACTGGCGACCGTCCCGCGAAATCACCCCGCCGCGTCGGACGCCACCGCGCCAGACGCCGCCGGGTTGGATGGCGCCGGGTTGGATGGCGCCGCATTGGACGCCAAGACCCGGGAGCTGATCTCCCTGGCGGTCAACGCCGCCGTCACGCACCTGCACGAGCCCGGTATCCGGCGGCACGTCCGCGCCGCCCTGGACCACGGCGCGACCCGCGAAGAGATCATGGAGACGTTCCAGCTCACGGCCGTCCTGGGCATCCACGCGGCAAGCACCGGCTTCCCGCTCCTGCGCGACCTCGCCCCGCCATCGGACGACGGCGTCGACCGCGAAGCCATCAAGGCGGAGTTCGTCCGGCGGCGCGGCTATTGGGACGCGGCATGGGAGGACGTCCTCCAGCGCGCACCCGCATTCTTCGCCGCCTACCTGAACTTCTCGGCGATCCCGTGGCGCCGGGGCGTCCTGGAGCCCAAGGTCAAGGAACTCATCTACATCGCGATCGACGCTTCGGCCACGCACCTGTTCACGGACGGCCTGAAAGTCCATATCGACAACGCCATCGGCCATGGCGCGACACCGGACGAGATCGTCGCCGTATTGGAGATCGCGAGCACGATCGGCATCCAGACATTGGAAGTCGGCGTCCCCATCCTCCAGGAGGAACTAGCCCGACGCCCCGCCTCCGGCTAGAGATGCCCGAATGGCATCCGGCAATTCCCGCAGCCGATGCATGGGCAACTCCAGCAAGGTCGCATCCCGTGCCCAAGGCGCGACCTCGGCAACCATGGCGCGCGTCTGCCGCTTGGTCAGAGCCCCATGGACGTCGATCAACGCGTCCCGCCAGGTGTTGGCCACCTTCCCATGCGCCCGATCCATCACCGCTCGGAGAATGCGCCACACCGAATCATCACGATGCTCGTCCGTCCTGCGAACAGCCTCAATCACGGGCCCGTCGGAGCGCAGCTCGTAAACAGGCTCCAGAATCACCTTGAGATCCGCCAGGTCGACCGCCTCCGGCGACACGACCCGAACCCGCTCGGCCCGGGTCGCCAGCAACACCCGCGCCAGCGACGCCTCCATTCCGGCGGGCAAAGCCACACCGGCCTGCCGCACCTTGGCGGCATACGGTTTGGCCAGCCAGGTGCTCAACCGAACACGCGGCACCTCGGGCAGCACGTCCTTCGGCCACGCCCCCACCAGCACGTCCGGCCGGACGTCCCCCAGATCCTCGGCCGACACCTTCAGCTGCTCCCGGGCCTCGACCGCCTGCGGCCCCTGCGTGTAGATGGCGGCGCTGAACCGATCCGCCCGCGCAGTAGCAGCCGGAAGGCTCTTGGACGTAGGACGAAGCACATACAAATCGGCAGCAGACCCGATGGCCTCGGCCCCGGAGTACCGATTGAAGTCCGGATAAATGGCTTCTGACACCAGGTTCAAATCGCTCAACGCATTCTGGACCTTCAAAGCCAGCATCGGCGTCCGGTCGCTGGCGCCATACGCCAGCAGCACCCGTCCGCTCCCTTGCTCACGCAGACCTTGAATGCCCCGCGCCACGAACAACCCGACCCCATCGGCCGTATAGGGCGGATCCGTAACCACCAAATCGGCGAACTCCACCGCCGAGCCCGGAAGCCCGAGCCGCAAATCCGCCCACCGCGTCCGGACACTCAATCCCAGCTCCGCCGCACGCTCATCGATATAAGCGAGAATCCGCTCATCGATGTCGACCACCACGGTCTCGACCTGCGGATGGATCATCCCGACCGCGAGCGAGGTCAGGTCATGGTCACCGACGCACAGCAACCGCGCGTCCGCGAGCCAGAACCGCGCCCCCAGCAGCAGCGCTCGCCGCACCACCGTCTCCGGCGTGGCGGCCACATGATCGAGAACATGCCGCCCCCGCGGCGCCCCCGCGATGAACTCCCTCAGACGCTCAACCACGGCCTCGTACTCCGCCAGCAGATGCCCAACAGGATCGGCCGCCGCAAACGGCCGATGCCCACCCTCCAACACCTCACCGACCTGCCGCCCCTGCTCAGCGCCCAGCCGGAACCGATCACCATCACGCTCCACCGCGAGCCCGGCCAGCAACGCCTCCACAGACCGCCGGGGCGCCGCGCTTTCCCGGACGAGATCGGCCAACGTCCACCAACGCCCGTCCACCAGCAGACTCAACGCCGCGTGGACCCGCCGGGGATCCATGCCCTCCACACCCGGAAG
>NZ_VCKW01000424.1 GCF_005889715.1 Actinomadura soli | reverse complement strand
CCGCCCGCCCGCCCGTCACGCGGCCCGAGAGCGCCCTCGGGTTCTACGTCTCGGTGCGCACCAGTGCCCGGATGGCCGAATCGGCGCTGGTGCTGGGCCCGTTCCCGGACCGCGACACCGCACACGAACACCTGCCGCTGGTGCGGGCGTTCGTGGCGGCCCGGCACCGGGGCGGGGAGTGGTGGCGGTTCTCGATCGCCCGCGTGACCGCTCGGCCGGGCAAGGCGCTGCCGGCAGGGACCTTGAACACCCTCATCCTCGCGGCCCGTGACGGGCTGGCCGCCTGACAGGGAGCTGACCCCGAGTCCGGGCGGCCCCGCCCCGCTGCGCTAGGTGCGCGCGGTGGCGGGGCCGTCTCACCCGGTGCCAGACGCCCCGGACCCCTCGTCATCCGATCCCCCGCGATAGGGGAGAAGGGAGCGCTGCGCGTGATGACGAACCCGACGACGAACCTGATGACGCTGCCGTTCGCGGTAATCGGCCCGCAGCCCATCCCGGCCGGTCCCACCCACGCGACCCCCGCCACAACCGACGTGACGACCGGTGGGGCGGCCGGGTGTTCCAACTGCGGGAGCGTGCACAGCGTGCGGGTGCTGCCTGACGGGCGGCACCGGTGCGCGTGCGGACACCGCTGGACCCCAACCGCCCGGCCCACGACCGGTGCTCCGGCCGATGGCACGCCGTAGCCCGGGGCCGGCCCCGGCGGACCCGACTGACCTCCCCGATGAGGTGTGTGACCGCTGCCGGCGGACCACCTGCCGTGGCGCGTGCACCGGCCCAGACCCCGCTGACCGACTCGACCTCGAACGGCGACAGGCCGCCATCGAAGCGGCTCACCGCCTGGCCAAGGAGCGTGACGACGACCGATGACCAGTGAACAGCACCTCGCGGAAACCTCGAAGTTCGTCCCGGAGGAGCCGGTCACCGTGGGCGGGTACCCGATCACCTGCCCTGCGTGCGGCGCGGCGGACGGCATCCGGTACTGGGTCCACCGCGACGCGGACGGCGTGAGCGCCGAACACACCTGCGTGCCGTTCGACGGACGCAAGCGCTCGCGGATTCGGCGGTGGGACGAACCGCGGGTGACCAGGGAATTTGTCCGCGACCACGGCGTCGATCTGCTGGCCGAGTTCAACACCCACTTGCTCCCGATCGCCCAGGAGATTCGCGAGCGTAGGAGGCAGCCATGACCGATCCGGCGCGGTTCTGGGACCCGCGCGGGGACCGGTACGGCATCCCCACCTACCCGTGGCGGCTAGCGCCGCCGCACCTGGCCACGCGCCGCCAGTTCGCCGCTGACGGGTTGCGGCCCGGCGGTCAGGACGTGGCCGCTCAGGTGCTGTGGCGCCGGTGGCGCGGTCTCGGGGTGGCCTTCCTGTATGACCGGCGGCTTGCGCTGCCCAAGCGGGCGCCGACCGCTGCGCAGCGCGCAGCGCTGGCCAAGGCACTGGCCGCGCGACGGACATGCCCGCGTTGCCGGACCGACGTCGGTTACGTGCTGCGCCGGCGGCTGGGCTGCTGCCTGGACTGCGCAAGCGACTGGGAACTCGAAGCCGCCTGACGCTCTGCCTCGCCCCGGAACCGGTGTCCGGGGCGGGACAGGACGCCAGACCTTTCAAACGACCAAGGTCACGTCCCCTTCCCCTCTCTCTCCCGACAATGAAGGACGCTGCCATGAACGCTGACCGGACCGCCGCACCCTGCCCCAGCCGCAGCGCCGGGGACCTGGACGCCGCCGCTGGGGAGGCCCGGTGGGTGCTGCCCGAGGACGGGATTGTTGATCCGATCGCGATCGAGATCGCCGCCCGCGGGTCCCGCCGGGTCGCCCTCACCCCCACCGAACGCCTGCTGGCCGCAGCGTCGATCCTGGCCGTGGGCGGCACGCCGCACGACATCGAGGTCCGGTTGCACGTGTCCGGCCGCACCGCCCGCACCCTGGCCGACCGGGCCCGCCGACTCGGTGGTTCCGGCGACCGGCGGGCGGCCTGATGGTCGCCGCACCGCGGCCGGCACCTCGTGCGATGCCCGAGCCGCAGCCCATCCCGCCCGGCTACGAGGAGACCAGCGCATCCAGCTACCCGTGGACCGGCCGGGAACGGAGCTGGAACACCGGCGAGGCCGCCGTGCTGCTCACCCTCGCCGCCGCGGGCGGGGACCTGACCGCCCACCGAACCATCCACCTGGGAGAAAAGGAAGCGAACATGCCGATCCCTTTCACTGAGCAGGCCGTCACCGAACCGGTCGTCACCGAGCTGGCCGTCACTGAGCAGGCCGTGATCGAGCGGTACAAGGGCGTGCGGGGGCGGCAGGGCCGCGCCGCGATGCTGCTGGCCGACCTGGCGCGGCTGGAGTTGCCGTCGGTGGCCTGGACCATCTCCGACATCGGCATCCAGCCGAAGCTGTTCGGACTGATCGAGCGCGGTGAGCTGGACGCTCCGGCCGCCGAGCGGAACCGGATGAGGGCGGCCGCCTTCGAGATGTGGGCCGACCACCTCGACGCCGAGATCACCACCCGCGACTGGTCGGACGGGACGTTGGAGCTGATCGTCCAGACCTGCCTGTCCGGAGTCGAGATCCACATCTTCACCACCATCCAGCCTGCGGATTCCAGCGGTCCGGCGTCCGCGTAGCCCCCCGTCCTCGCCCCGTCCTTTCCTGACCACCGGTTCCTGGTGAGCCGGTGGTTTCGTCGTTTCTCCGAAGGAGTCGCCCCATGTCCGATCCCACTGTGTTCCCCCCGCCGGTCTCACCGCCGCCCGGCGCCCCCGAGCCCGATGACCTGGCCGCAGATCTGGCCGCGCTGGCCCGCATCCAGCGTCGGCACACCCGGGCCCGCGCCGCGATCGGCGCCGGGCTCGTCCTGATCGGTGCCGCGCTGGCCTGGCCGGTCCTGGTGGCCGTCCCGGCCCGCGTGCTGGCCACCCTCGCCCTGCTGGGGCTGGCCGTGGCCGGTGCCGTCTGGCTGGTCAGCGCGGCCTACGGCTGGTGGTCGGGCCGGTACGAGGTGGCCCGGCCGCACCCGTGGATATGGCGGTGGCGGATCGTGCGCCGCTGGTATGCCCCCGGCGCCACGGTGTGGCGCGCTGACCCGGCGCCGTGGGACGGCCCGCTGACGGTGCTGGGCTGGCACGCCGATCCGGCGTGCGCGACCGGGTGGGCGCTGGTCTACGACGGCACCCCGCGCATGTCCGGCGGTGCCGCGCAGTGGCTGCCGCTGGACCAACTGGCACCCACTCCCGCCGGGCCGCCCACCGGGGCGGCCGGGTCCGGGGAGTCGGGCGAGTTCGGGCTGATGGCATGAGCCCCCGGCAGATCCGCGCCCGGCTCGCTCTGATCGATGTGGTCATGCTCGCCGGCATCGCCGGGGGCGGGCTGTGGCTGGTGCTGACGCACTTCACCGCGATCGCACCGGCCGCCGCGCTGCTGCTGGCGGTCATCGCCGCGGTGGTCACCTTCGGTGGCGTACCCACCGGCCCGGCCGCTCCCACCGAACCCGCCGAAGCCGCTGAGGACGCCTCCGGCGACCCGGCCGACACCATCCCCGACGACTGACTCTCTCTCCCAGGCCGCCCCGGCGATGTGCGGCACCAGCCGCCGCCGGGGGCGGTCTGTTCCTGCTGTGTGAAAGGACCTTGTGATGGACGCCAACAGGTTCGGCGCCCTGGTGGCCGACTCGCCGCCGCTGGCCCTGGCAGCCGCTATCGCCGCCTTGGTGGCGGTCGCTGCGGTCGGCTGGACGGCGCGGCGGCTGGCCCGCGGCCGCCAGGCCGACGAAGTACTGACCCCGATCGCGGCCGCGGCCGCCACCGGCGTGGCGATGACCGGCATGTGGAAGTTCTTCGGCGACGTCCTGGACGCGTCCGGGCCGCTGCGGATCGCGCTGTTCGCCTTCCTGGAACTGGCTATGGTCACCTCGGCCGTGCGGGCCCGCCGCAACATCGCCGAGACCGGCGCCGCCGGGCTGGACGGCGCGGCGGTCTGGGCGATCACCGCCATCTCTGCTGTGCTGTCGGCCACCGATGCCGGATCGGTCCGCGCCGGGCTGCTCCGGCTGGCCGCGCCGATCCTGGCCGCCTGGCTGTGGCATCGCGGCCTGGCCGTGGCCCGCCGCCACGCCACCGGCACGGGCACGGCGCGCCGGATTCATTGGCGGGTCACCCCCGAACGGGTCCTGGTCCGGCTCGGGCTGGCCGAGGCCGGTGACCGGTCCGCCTCCCAGATCGATGCGCACCGGCGCCTGACCCGGCTGGCCCGCGCCGCCAACCAGGTGCGGCGCCTGCGTGCGGCGGGCGCCAAGCCCAGGAAGCTGACCAGGGGGCTGGCCCGGCTGGACCGGGCGATGGACGCCGCGGTGGAACACGCCGGGCTGGCCACCGACCCGGCGGCCCGCAAGGCGTTGCTGGACCAGCTCGCCGCGCTGTATCACGCGGCCGGGCTCGCCGAGGTCGCCCCGCCCAGCCCCTGGACGGCAGCCCCTGCGGTGCCTGCCCTGTCCGCCCCGCACACGCCGTCCCCCCGTACGGGTGAGGCC
>NZ_VCKW01000423.1 GCF_005889715.1 Actinomadura soli | reverse complement strand
GCTAACCCCGACCCCGGAGACCGCCCCGGCCCAATGCGCCTCGCCGCGGACACCGGACGTAGTCCGACCAGGCATGGAAGCGCGCCGGTGTCCAGCGCATTCACAATGCTTGGCCTGCCGTACGGTGTCGGCGCATCAGTTCGACGGCGGCTCGGGACGGCTGTCGGGACGCTTGAGCTGGGGATCTCCATCAAGATCGCGGCCGTCCCGCAGCCTGGTGTTCTCGGGACGCTCGCCATCGACGACGCCACCGAAGACCACCAGCGCGAGTGTGAAAAGGTCGCGGTCGCGGCCCTAGCGAGGAGCCACCGCGGGTTCTGCGAAGGCGCGTCCATCGCCCACCGTGAAACGCTCCTGCGGCTCTGAACCTCGACGGCCTGCTCCACGATCAGAATCGGGTGCGCTCGTCCACCCGCGCCACCGCCCGGATCTGCTGCTCCGACATCCCGATCACCCCTCGCAGGTCCGCGCCTCGCAGGCTCGCGCCCCACAGCTTCACGCCCTTAAGGTTCGCGTGGTGCAGGACCGCGTTCGCCAGATTCGCGTGCTCCAGGTCCGCGCCCGTCAGGTGCGCGCCCGTCAGGGCCGAGTCCAGCAGGACGGTGCGTCGCAGATTCGCTTCCAGCAGGTTCACGCCCTTCAGGTCCGGCCCACTCAACCGGCTTGGCGAGTTCGTACTGTGCTTTGCGCTGCAGACGTCCCATCCGCTTCACGGCAGACCAGTCAACGGCGTCCGCCCCGGCCCCCGCTGGCAAAGCGCCACATCCGTCCGACCTCCATCGCGTCCGATGCCCGGACGGGGCGACTTCCCCTACGCCGGGAGTGTCACCCGTCGGGCTGGCGGGACGGGGTGGAGGTGAGGGTGTTCCAGGCGGCCATTGCGCAGGTTATTACCGCTTCTAGTTCGGGGCGGGTGGCGCCGTCGCGGGCCTGGACGGATAGGCCCTGCACGACGGTGGTGTAGTAGCGGGCGATGGCATCGAGATCGGCGGGCGGCGCGAGGAGGTCGCCGTCGGTGACGCCTCGGGCGAGCCGGTCTTTGACGGTGCTGAACATGTCGCGCCGCAACTCGGCCAGGAATTCCCGGACCTCGTGGTTCTCCACGGCGCCGGTCGGTGAGGCGAGGATGAGCATGCAGTAGTGCGGTGCGTCCGGACGGGTGATCTCGTCGGCCGTGGCGCGGAGCATGGCGTGGATCGCGGCGCGGGTGGTCGGGTGTTCGTGCAAGGCACTCCTGGGCCGCGCGCCCGAGGTCATGCCGTAGAGGGCCATGACCTTGCGGAACAGTTCCTGCTTGCTGCCGAAGCAGGCGTAGATGCTGGCCGAGGCGATCCCCATGGCCTGGGCCAGGTCGTTGAGCGAGGTGCCCTCGTAGCCCCGCTCCCAGAACAGGTCCAGCGCGGTGCGCAGGGCGGTGTCGGGGTCGAACGTGCGCGGCCTGCCGCGAGCAGCCATCGAGCGTCCCTCCGGATTTCTTTGTCGTTCGATCAACTTTACCTTGACCCACGCCGCGGTGCCGTGGGACGGTTTCTTGGCCGTTCGACAAACAAATAGGAAGGCGGCTGCCGTGAGCATCCCGTCCACCATGCGCGCCCTGCAGCAGACGTCGCTCAACGGCCCGCAGGACCTGCGCCTGATCTCGGATGCGCCCGTACCGAAGCCGGGGCCGGGCGAGGTCCTCATCCGGGTCACCGCCGCTGGGGTCAACTTCGTCGACGTCTCGCAGGCACGCGGTACGTTCGCGGGCGGCCCGCAGCCGCCTTACGTGGCGGGCATCGAGGGTGCCGGGGAGGTCATCGCCGTCGGCGAGGGGGTGTCCGAGTTGGAGCCCGGCGCCCACGTCATCGGCGTCGGCATCGGAGGCGGCGCCTTCGCCGAGTACATGGTGCTGCCCGCCGTCGCGGCGATCCCCGTCCCGGCGGGGTGGACGGACGAGCAGGCGCTGGGGCTGGTCGTGAACTGGCCGACCGCGCTGGCGGCGCTCAAGCCGCTGGGCGGCGTCACCGCAGGTCAGACCGTGCTGATCCACGCCGCGGCCGGAGGGACGGGCCAGGCCGCCGTGAAGATGGCCAAGCACTACGGCGCGACGGTGATCGCCACGGCCTCGCCGGGCAAGCACGAGGTAGTACGGGCCTTGGGCGCCGACCACGTCATCGACTCCCGCGCCGCCGCCCTCAGCGCCGAGGTTCTGGCTCTCACCGGCGGCGCGGGCGCCGACCTGGTGCTGGAGTCGGCGGGAGGTGCCACCCTGGACGCCAGCCTGGCCGCGACCAAGAGGGTCACCGGCCGCGTCGTCGTCTACGGCCTGGCAGGCGGGGCAGCCTCGATCACCAACTGGGACCTGGTCTACAAGCATCAGGTCCACGTCATCGGCCTGAACATCGGCATCCTGATCCAGGCCGCACCGCAGATCTTCGGCGAGGTCATGGGGCAGTTGTTCGGGCTGCTAGCGGCCGGAGTGCTCGGGCCTGGCCAGCCGGCCGTTTATGACCTGGCCGAGGGCCCCAAAGCACTCACCGAACTGGAAGCGCGAGCCACCATCGGCAAAATCGCGCTGCTCCCCTGAACAGACCGTGCCGCCGAATGGCATCCCGTACGCGCCATGGACGCGCCGAGGTCAGCAGGCTGGCTCGTTTTCGACCTGATCGGCGGGGGTGTCGTAGCGATCACTGCGCTGATCTGGAGTGTTTGCGCTGGTTGGCGTTAAAGCGCGCCTTCTTCTGACGATTCCCGCACGTGTTCATCTCGCACCATTTGCGGGTGCGGCTTTGGCTGGTGTCGAAGAAGGCGGCCTGGCAGGTCGGTGATGCGCACAGGGCCAATCTTCCGTCTCGTTCGCCCGCGATGATGCTGATCGCATCGGCGGCGATCACGCTGAGGGCGTCCTCCACGCAGGAACCCGAGCTGAGCCGCCACTGCCGCTTGCCCTCGGGTGTCAGGATCGCAGCGGCCCGACCCTCAGCACTGCGGTCATTGATGACTTGGACGGCAGATGCAGGGAGAGCGTCCTGGATCGCGGCCGCTGTCGCGGCGAGGTGAATCGACTCCCTCAGTTCCCGGGCGAGGTCGAGCTGGGCAGTGGTGCAGGAGTCCACGGCGAGGCCGCTCACCGCCAGCCAGTCGACGAGTCTCTGCGGCGTGGGAATGCGCTCCACGGCGTCGCCATGACGCTCCGTCAGAGTCGCCGTGAAGCTGGTCGCCAGCACGCTACCGAGGCGGAAGTCAGGGAAACCGGCACGCATGGAACCATCTTAGCCGGTTCCACGTTGACCTGATGGCATGCTAGAACCGTCTTAGACGGTTCGTGCCAGGTCGCAGCCGGTTCCGCGATGGCCAGGAGGTCCTCATGCCCCGTCCGACCAGCGACGTGCAAGCATTTGAAGCCCGCGCGACCGACGCCGACCTCGACGATCTGCGCGCGCGGCTGGCCGCCGCGCGGCTACCGGAGGCCGAGACGGTGTATCGCGCCGCGCCCGGCCCCCGCCGATGGGAACAAGGCGTTCCTCTCGCCGACCTCGTCGAAGTCGTGGACTACTGGCGCACCGGGTACAACTGGCGGTCGTTCGAAGAGCGCCTTGACCGTATCGGCCAGTTCCGCACGACCATTGACGGTCTGGGAGTCCACTTCCTGCACCGCCGGTCCGCGCGCGCAGACGCCACTCCTCTGATCCTGACGCACGGCTGGCCGGGCAGCATTGCCGAGTTCATCGATGTCGTGGACGAGCTGGCAGATCCGAAAGATGCGGACGCGCCGGCGTTCCACGTCGTGGCCCCGTCGCTGCCGGGCTTTGGTCACAGCGACAAGCCGACCACCACCGGGTGGGGAACAGAAAAGATCGCGGCCGCATGGGTGGAACTGATGGGCAGGCTCGGCTACAGCAGGTTCGTAGCCCACGGCGGCGACTGGGGCGGCAATATCACCACGGTTCTCGGCGGCAGGTTCCCGGCGCACGTTCTCGGCATCCACACGACGTTCGCGGAGGCACCGCCCGGGCTGACAACGGACGGGCTGACGGAGGTCGAGCGCAAATGGACCGAGGAGACCCGAGACTTCTGGCGCCACCGCGCGGCGTACGCGAAGCAGCAGGCGGCCCGGCCGCAGACCATCGGGTACTCGCTCGTCGACTCACCGGTCGGGCTTCTTGCCTGGCTCCTCGACAAGTTCGCCGAGTGGTCGGACACCGAAGACAGCCCGTTCGAGACGATTTCCAGAGACCGCATTCTTGACGACGTCACCCTCTATTGGCTGACGCGGACCGGCGCATCGGCGGCCCGCATCTACTACGAAAGCCACAACTCGCTCGACCCCGAACTTCGGGTCGACATCCCGTCAGCGATCACTATGTATCCCCGCGACATCGAGAAAAGTCCGCGCCCCTGGGCCCAGGAGCGGTACCGGCGGATCGTCCGATGGAGGTCGCTCGAAAGCGGCGGACATTTCCCGTCGCTGGAGGTTCCCGAGTTCTTCGTCAAAGATCTGCAAGAGGGTCTCGCGGCAGTGCTGGCCGCTGACCGGTGAACGCGGGCCGGCGATGTCCGGCGGCAGGGTCAGGTGGCGGGGCGGTCGG
>NZ_VCKW01000422.1 GCF_005889715.1 Actinomadura soli | reverse complement strand
CCCCCGCATTCGGCCCCTGCCCCGGACCCATCGGCGGCACGCCCTGCGGCGTGCCGTTCTGCGGAGACTGCATCGGGAACACGGCCGTCTTGCCGTCACTGCCAGTGCCGCCACCCTGGCCGGAACCGTGGCCGGGCCCATGCGGTTGCACCGGCGCGGGATACGGGGGTTGCACCGGTCCCGCGCGACCGTTGTCGGGGGCGGTCGCCGACTCACCGTGGCCGAACGGCGTGGCCCGTCCGCTCGGGTCGTCCACGACCGTCTGCTCCCCGTCCTGCGGACCGGGCGGGAGACGCATCTCGGACGTGCGGGCGTCGTCCTCGGCGTGCTGGTCGAACCGCGTCCGCATGTCGCGCGGACCGCCACCCTGCTGCCCCTGCCCTGGCGCCTGCGCGGACGCCGGCGCCTGCGCAGGCGAACCGCCCTGCGCAGGCGAACCGGCCTGAGCAGGGGAGGGGGACTGCGCCTGACCGGGACCGCCCGGACGGACGCGCTGGCCGTCGCGGTAGAAGTCCTGGACGGTCGCGTCCGCGTCGATCCGCGGCACCTGCGGCGCCGGCGGCCCGTACGAGGACGCCGGCACGCCCGGCGCCGACGTCGGGCGCAGCGTGGACAGCGCCTCGGCGAACGCCTCGGCGGTCGGCCACCGCTTCTCCCGTTCGACCTCCAGGGCCCGCAGGACCACCTGGTCGAACGCGGCCGTCACGCCCTCGCGCAGTTCGCTCGGCGGCGACTTGACCGGCGCCGGCCCCGGCGCCCGTCCGGTGAGCATGTGGTACGTCAGCGCGCCGAGACCGTACACGTCGGCGCGGACGTCCAGGCCGCCGCCGAACCTCGCCTGCTCCGGCGACATGTATCCGGGCGTCCCCACCGGGAGCGTGAACGCCCCGGACGCGTGCGCCAGCGCCTTCGCCAGCCCCAGGTCGGCGATCAGCAGCTTCTCGCCACCGTCCGGCGTCGACTGGAACAGGACGTTGGACGGCTTCAGGTCGCGGTGGATCACGCCCAGCGTGTTGATCACCTCGACGCCGTACGCGATCTCCTCGGCGAGCGCGACCGCATCGCTGACCGGAAGTGGCCGCTCACGCATCCGGTCGCCGAGCGTCCCGCGGTCCGCGTACGACATCACGAAGTAGGGACGCCCGTCCGGCAGCTCTCCGATGTCGTGCACACGGACGAGCCGCTCCGAGTCGGCGCGGCGCAGGATGCGGGCCTCCTCCAGGAAACGGTTGCGCACATCCAGATCGTCGATCAGGCTTCCGGACAGGACCTTTATGGCCACCTGGGAGTCCAGGGCGTCGTCGTGCCCCAGCCATACAGAGGCGAACGCCCCCGAACCCAGGACGCGTTCGATCCGGTAACGGCCTACTGATGGTGGGAAAGACACTCCCGTATCATCCCAACAACGGGGTGAGTGTGCGAACAAGCATTGAGGCGGCATGGCATTCGACGAAAGGACCGAGGAGCTGGCGGTCAAGGCCGCGGCGGGCGACCAGGGCGCCCTCAACGAGCTCCTCCGCAAGATCGAGCCGGACGTCCTGCGGCACAGCTCCCGCTTCCTGCCCTGCCGGCAGGACGCGGAGGAGGCATGCCAGGACGCGTTGCTGCAGGTCGCGCGGAACATTCACCGGTTCGAGGGCCGGTCGAGGTTCAGCACGTGGCTGCACGTCGTCGTCGCCAACTCCGCCCGCTCCACCTACCGGTCGCTGAAGCGCCGCTCGGTGGAGCAGGCGGGCGAGCTCCCGCAGCAGCGCCCGGACCCCCGCCGGACCAGCGTCATCGCCGGTTCCCGCGTCGACATCCTCGACGCCATGGAGGACCTGGAGGCCCGCAAGCCCGACCTCATCCAGGCCCTCGTCCTGCGGGACGTGTCCCAGCTGGAGTACGCGGAGATCGCCGAGCAGCTCGGGCTGCCGCTCGGCACGGTCAAGTCCCGCATCCACGAGGCGCGCAAGCAGGTCAGGCAGACCCTCGGAGACTCCTACAACTGACCCCGTCGCGGACGAACCCGCAGGCCAGACGGTCCCGCCCGCGGGCGGAGCACGCCGCCCGACACCCGTCAAACGTCGGTCATCGGACGGCAACAGTGCGTTCATCATCCCGGCCGCCGGCCGGGCGGCTGAGCCACCATGCCGTGCATGTCATCAGGCCCGGACCCCCGCCACGACCGTCCGATCTTCATCCTCGGGTGTCCCCGCTCGGGGACGACGCTGCTCCAGCTGATGCTGCACTCGCATCCCCGCGTCGCGATCCCGGTGGAGACGAAGTTCCTCCTCCCCGCCTATACGGCGAGGTGCGAGTTCGGTGACCTCGGGGTCAGGGAGAACAGACGGGCGCTGGCGGAGTGGATCACGGCTGACCGGTCGACCAAGTTCCACACCCTCGGCCTGGACGCCGCCGAGGTCGCCGACGAGATCGTCGCCGGGCCGCCCACGCTGGGCTCGGCGATCGGCGTCGTGTTCCGCGCGTACGCGCGCCGGTTCGGCAAGCCGCGCTGGGGCGACAAGCGTCCGAGCTACTACCGGCACGTCGGCGCGCTGCTGCGGATGTTCCCGGACGCGCAGTTCGTCCATCTCGTCCGGGACGGCCGGGACTGCGTCGCCTCCCTCCTGGAGATGCCCTGGTACGACCAGGACGTCCACCACGCCATCTGCATCTGGCGGGAGGCCGTCGACCGCGGGCGCCGCCTGGCCGAGCGCCTCGGGTCCGACACCTACTACGAGCTGCAGTACGAGCGCCTCGTCGCCGACCCCGCCGACGAGCTGACCAGGCTCTGCGGGTTCCTCGGCGAGGAGTTCGACCCGGCGATGACGAACCCGGGCGGCGTCGCGAAGAAGGCCGTCTCGCCGCGGAAGAAATGGCACGGCCGGACCAAGGACGCCATCACCACCGCCCGCGTCGGATCATGGGCGCAGCGCCTCGACTCCTGGCAGATCAGCCTGGCGGAGGCCGCGTTCGGCGAGCGGCTCGCCGAATACGGCTACGAGCCGAGCGGCCTGCCCAAGCCGTCCGCGTCCCAGCTCACCCGCTTCGCCAAGGTCAGCACCCACCGCCGCATGGCACAGAGCAAGGACGCGCTGCGCGAACGCTGGAAGCAGCGCCACGAACCGAACCCGGTCGAATGCCTCCTGGCCCCGGAGACCACCCCCGCACCCACTCCCTGACACGTACTCCCTGACACCTACCGACCGTTAGTCGAGGGCTTGAGCGTTAGTTAGTCGAGGGCGGCGAGCTGGTCGGCGAACCACCGCTGCGGCGGGAGGGCGGTCGCGGCGGCGGCGAGGCGTCCGCAGCGTTCGGACCGTTCGTCCCGCGGCATCAGCAAGGCGTGGTGCAGGGTCTCGGCGGTCTGGGACACGTCGAAGGGGTTGACCATCAGCGCGTCCTCGGAAAGCTCCGCCGCCGCGCCCGCCTCCCTGGACAGGACGAGCGCGCAGCCGCGTGCCGACAGCACGGGCCCCTCCTTCGCGACCAGGTTCATCCCGTCCCTGATCGGGTTGACGAGCAGCACGTCGGCGAGGCCGTAGGCGGCGAGGGAACGCGGGTAGTCGTCGTTCACCTGCAGGATCAGCGGATCCCAGTCCGCCGTGCCGAACTCCTCGGTGATCTGCTTCGCCGTCCGCTCGACGGCCGCGGTGTACTCCCGGTACTCGGGCAGGTCATAGCGGGACGGGTAGGCGAATGCCAGATGCACCACACGTCCACGCCACTCGGGATGGTTGACGAGTAGTTCGCGGTAGGCGGCGAGCCCACGCACGATGTTCTTGGAGAGTTCCGTCCGGTCGACACGCAAGATGAGCTGGCGGTCACCCACCTGTTCGCGCAGCGCGCGCGCCCGCTCCGCGACGTCCTGTTCGGCGGCGCGTTGGCGCAATGCCGTCCCGTCGATGCCCAGCCCATGGACGCCCACGCGCGTGACGTGCCCCGACCAGGTGACCGTACGGGCCGCACGGTCGACGCGCGCCCCCGGCAGCATTTCGCAGCAGTCGAGGAACGCGGACGCCCATCGCTCGGTGAGGAACCCAGCGTGGTCGGCGCCGAGGATGCCCAGAAGGACCTGCGAGCCGATGGCGTCGGGAAGCAGCCGGAAATACTCGGGCGGCGCCCACGGCGTGTGCGAGAAGTGCACGATTCTCAGGTCGGGACGCCGGTCCCGGAGCATCCGCGGTGCCAGCGACAGGTGGTAGTCCTGGATCGCGGCCTTCGCCCCAGGTGCGGCATCACGCGCCAGAGCGTCGGCGAACGCCGCGTTGTACGCCTCATAGGACTGCCAGTCGCGGCGGGCGCGAGCGTCGAAGTGCGGGCTGCGCGGCGTGTCGTACAGAAGGTGATGGACGAACCACAACGTCGAGTTGGCCACGGCGTTGTACGCGCGGTGGAACGTCCCCTCGGGGATGTCCAGCATCCGCACCGCCGCGCCACCCGTCTCGTACCCCGCGAGGTCGATACGGCCGTCCGGTGAACGGCGGGCAGCGGTCCGGTCGGCTTCGCCCAGGCTCGCGCACACCCACAACACATCAGGAGCGTCCACGGACGGCACCGCGTCCGCCCCTGCGCCGCGCTCCGCCCCCGGATCCCGGGACCCACCCGTGACAGCGG
>NZ_VCKW01000421.1 GCF_005889715.1 Actinomadura soli | reverse complement strand
GGCTTGGTATGTGGCGTCCGGGGGGCCGGGTGGCCGGGTGGCCGTGCCGTGTTGGGATGTTGGGCGAGGACGTTGCGCGTGCACGGCTCTGCAGGTTTATGTGGAACGATTCGTCTGGTGGGGATTGGACGTGAGGTCGTCTTCGGTGACGCGCTGCCGGTTGCGGAGCGTTACGCGGCGTTCCTTGAGACGGCAGGGGTGGAGCGCGGGCTCATGGGTCCGCGCGAGGTCGATCGTCTCTGGGAACGCCACCTGATCAACTGCGCGGTGGTGTCGGAGGCGATTCCGGCGGACGCGCGGGTCGTGGACGTCGGATCGGGGGCGGGCTTGCCGGGCATCGTGCTCGCGATCGTCCGGCCCGATCTTCGGATCATCCTGTTGGAACCGCTGCTTCGGCGCACCACGTTTCTGGACGAATGCGTCGAAATGCTCGACCTGCGCAACGTTGAGGTGCGGCGCGGACGGGCCGAGGACATGGTCGGGGAGATCACGGTCGACGTGGCCACGGCGCGCGCCGTCGCACCGCTCAAACGCCTTGTGACATGGGCGCTTCCGCTGCTGCGTCCGGACGGCGAGCTGCTCGCGCTCAAGGGCGAGCGGGCCGCGGCCGAACTGGACGAGGCGGAGCCCGTCCTGAAGCGACTCGGGGCGCGGAGCACGGAACTGCTTCAAGTCGGGCGCGGTATGGTCGATTCTCCGACAACACTCGTCCGCGTGGTCGCCGGCCGGGGCGAGGCCGTCGGGCCACGACAGCGCGCACCCCGGCGTGCTAAAGGGTCGAGGAAGAGGTCTTCATGAGCACGGGACCAGGACTTGGCAGGCCTGACCGCGCCGACGAATCCCCCGACGAACAGCCGTCCGGCCTGGGCGGACCCGGCGAGGACGCCGCGCGGGCCGCGTCCTCCGCAGGGACGCGGGGGGAGGCGGACCCGGGCACCGCACCGGGGACCGCGCCCTCCGGACACGCAATGTGGGGTACCACGACGTCCGGAACCGCGGAGAACGTCGGTTACGTACCGACGAACGCCGGTGCGCAGCCGGCGGGTCCGCGCAAGGGACCAACTCAGGGGGAGTCAGAACTCGTGCGCGAGGCGCTCAAGGACGCCAAGGTTTCACATGAAACAACGGCCACCGCGGTCAGGCCGATGCCGGGCCGCAGGGGCAAGGAGTGGCCGCGGCCCGACAGATGCCGCATCATCACCATCGCCAACCAGAAGGGCGGCGTGGGTAAGACCACCAGTTCGGTGAACCTTGCCGCGTCCCTTGCCATGCACGGCGCCCAGGTCCTCGTGGTCGACCTCGACCCCCAGGGCAACGCCTCCACCGCTCTCGGCGTCGAGCACCACGCCGAGGTCCCGTCGATCTACGACGTGCTGATCGAGGACATGGCGCTCGCCGACATCGTCGTCCCGGCCCCCGAGATCCCCAACCTCTACTGCGCGCCCGCGACGCTCAACCTCGCCGGCGCCGAGATCGAGCTCGTCTCCAAGGTGGCGCGCGAGTCACGGCTGCGCCGGGCGCTGGACGCCTACGACACCGACAAGTACGACTACGTTCTGATCGACTGTCCGCCGTCCCTCGGTCTGCTCACCGTGAACGCCCTTGTCGGCGGGGACGAGCTGCTCATCCCCATCCAATGCGAGTACTACGCGCTGGAGGGCCTCGGGCAGCTGATCAGAACCGTCGACCTCGTCAAGGCGCACCTCAACCAGAAACTGAAGGTGTCCACGATCCTGCTCACGATGTACGACGCCCGGACGCGCCTTGCCGCGCAGGTGGCCGAGGACGTCCGCAACCACTTCGGCGACGTCGTCCTCAACACCGTCATCCCCCGCAGCGTCCGGGTCTCTGAGGCTCCGAGTTACGGGCAGTCCGTCATGACCTACGATCCCGGTTCGAGCGGCGCGCTCGCCTACAGCGAGGCGGCCTCGGAAATGGCCCATGGAGGAGCCGTCCAGTGAGCCAGCAGCGACGCGGCCTCGGCAAGGGACTCGGCGCCCTCATTCCCACCGCCCCGCCTCCGCCGACGTCCACCGAACCGGGCAGCGCCGGCGAGCCGGGATTCCCCGGCGGGCCCGCAGTGCCCGGGACTTCGGGCCCGTCCGGGACGCCCGGCCCGAACGGCACCGCATCGTTGGATCCGGCGCTGGAACCGTTCGCGGGCGCCCATTTCGCCGAGCTTCCCGTCCGCTCCATCACCGCGAACCCGCGT
Organism: Actinomadura soli; assembly: GCF_005889715.1. Lineage (GTDB taxonomy): Bacteria > Actinomycetota > Actinomycetes > Streptosporangiales > Streptosporangiaceae > Spirillospora > Spirillospora soli. The sequence continues at coordinate 2,423 of NZ_VCKW01000421.1, read as the reverse complement.
CAGCCGCGCGACCACTTCGACGACGAGGCTCTGGAAGAGCTGGCCGAGTCGATCCGCATCGTCGGGCTCCTTCAGCCGATCGTGGTGCGCAAGACCGCGTCAGGGGAGCACGACTATGAGCTGATCATGGGCGAGCGCCGCTTGCGGGCGTCCAAGCTGGCCGGGTTGGACGTCATCCCGGCCATCGTCCGCGAGACCGGCGACAACGACCTGCTCCGTGACGCCCTCATGGAGAACCTTCACCGCCAGCAGCTCAACCCGCTGGAGGAGGCCGCCGCGTACCAGCAGTTGCTGCAGGACTTCGGCGCCACCCACGAGCAGCTCGCGGGACGCATCGGACGGTCGCGTCCGCACATCACCAACACGCTCCGCCTGCTGAACCTGCCGCCGGGCGTCCAACGCCGTGTCGCCGCGGGTGTTCTCTCGGCCGGCCACGCCCGCGCACTCCTTTCGCTCGACAGCGTCGAAGCCCAGGAGCACCTGGCGCAGCGGATCGTGCAGGAGGGGCTCTCCGTACGCGCTCTTGAGGAACTCATCGCGATCCGCGAGGTCGACGACGAACCGAAGTCGCCACGCCAAGGGCGTCGCAAGAAGCCTGTCGCCCCCGGACTGAAGGAGTTGGCCGACCGTCTCTCCGACCGCTACGAGACCAAGGTCCGTGTCGACATGGGGCGCAACAAGGGCAAGATCGTGGTCGAGTTCGCCACTCTGGAGGACCTGGACCGAATCATCAAATCCATGGTCCCCGATGAGGGCGACGGCGCCGGTAACGCCTAGCGTCCTCGCCGCCCAACTGAGCGCCCCGGCAGGCCCAAGACAGACGGCTCCCGGGGCGCTTTGCTTTGCCGGTGGCGGGATGTTTCCCGTGAAACATCTCGCCACCCCGACCGTTCATGGCGTCCCCCGTCATCGTGCGCCGGGAGGCTTATGCGCGCGGACGGACGCAGGCGCCGGTCTCTTGGCGAAGCATCATGGCGACCCGCTTGCCCCAGTTGCCGCGACACCGTTTTGCCGCGAGGGGCTTTGGCTGGACTCTCCCGATGCCTGAAGGCTGATCGTGGCTGCGGCCGACCGCCTACGGCTGGACTGAACGTGTGCCGATTGGTCGTGCTCCTCTCGGCCGGTGCGCTTATCAGCGTCGCAGGGGATCGCGGGCACAGTTCCCAACGCCGATCACCAAGTGCGGAGCCGCCCATCGGCGGGCTCGCTGCTTCCGCGCCGCTTCGTCCGGCTTCTGTGTCGGAAGGCAGAGGACTGGGAATGCTGCCGTCCGCCTGGCGAGGGCGACTAGCGCCCGTGTTGTCGAACAGGGGACGCGGGCTCATCGTGACGGCGTTGAGGGCGAGTTCGGGTTGAAGGCTGGGCGTGCGGTCGACCAACTCGGATGGAAACCCGCTCCTGGAGCTCAGCCACAGTCGGCCGAGGGGGGCGCCGGTGGTCCTCTGTCAGCGGGGTGATCCCGGCGCGGCACGTCCCGCTGTGGCGCCCGCTCCCCACGCGGGGCTCGACCGTCTCGGGCTGATGTTTCACGTGAAACTGTGGCGCGTCGGCCGACGCTTGTGCGACGGTCCACGACTACCTGGTCCGTCCAGTGTTGAGGGAGACGACGATCGGCCATCACAGATGCGCGACGGCATTTGAGGTCGACCTCCTGTCGGCAATCCTCGTGCAGGCGCCGGACGAGGCTGACTGCCTCGCCACTCCCCTGCGATCGCGGCCGAATCGAAGGACGACAGTTCGCACTCTGTGGTGCTCGTCCCGCCTTGGCTGCCGATCAATGAACTCGTCGCGCACGCGCGTTCGTGTGCCGGGCGCGTGGAGCGTCCCGAAGCGGTCGGCGCGTCGCTCTTCCGAAGATGGGGTCGGCGCGTCGGACACGACGGGGAGTGGGCGACATCGATGGTCTCTGGCGGGGCTGGCATGTCGGGCTGCTGGGCGTCCGGGAGTGCTTGGTTCTTGGCGGCGACGCGTCGCGGTCCTGGGTGTCTCGGGTGTCCGGGGGTCGGGAGTGGGGGGCGTCGCGGCTTCTTGGGTATTCGGAGCGATGCGTGCTCTTGGGGCGGGGCACCGCATGGCCTTCGGGTGCGACGTGCTGGTGAATGTCGCGTACGGGGTTTGGTGGTTCCTGTGCGGTGGCTGGGCGTCCGGCCTTCTGGCGTCAGGCGCAGTCTGGCTTTGGGGCGCCAGGTGCCGGGTCGCACCGGCGGCGACTCTGGACGTCTTGCTGCCTCACGCCCCCAGAGGGGCGACACCCGGGGACCCGACACCCGGGGACCCGACACCCGGGGACCCGACACCCGGGGACCCGACACCCGGAGGGGCGACACCCGGGGGCGCGACACCCCGAGGAGGCGACGTCCGGACATTTGTGTCGACGGAGTCGGGTGTTCGGGGTCCGGTGTCGCTCGGCCTGGGGTGTGGGG
>NZ_VCKW01000420.1 GCF_005889715.1 Actinomadura soli | reverse complement strand
CGGCGAAGGAGATGGCGGCGCGCCGCCCGCCGTCCCCTGAGCCGCTGGTCCGGGGCCGCGGGACCCGCCCGGGCAGGGCGGTCATCCACCGCGCCCCGGGCCCTGAGTAGGCTCGTTTCCTATGAAGGAGCCGCGGATCCTGTTCGTCCACGCCCATCCGGACGACGAGTCCATCGGGACCGGGGCGACCATGGCCAAGTACGCCGCCGAGGGCGCCCACGTCTGTCTCGTCACGTGCACGCTGGGCGAGGAGGGCGAGGTCATCCCGGAGGAGCTGCGCCACCTGGCCTCCGACAAGGAGGACCGCCTCGGCGAGCACCGGATCGGTGAGCTCGCGGCGGCGTGCGCGGCGCTCGGCGTCCGCGACCACCGCTTCCTCGGCGGCCCGGGCCGCTGGCGCGACTCCGGGATGATGGGCGCGCCCACGAACGACGACCCGCGCTGCTTCTGGCGCGCCGACGCCGGCACCGCGGCGCTGGACCTCGTCACCGTCATCCGGGACGTCCGGCCGCAGGTGATCGTCACCTACGACGAGCGCGGCAACTACGGCCACCCCGACCACATCCAGGCGCACCGCGTCGCGTGGCGGGCGTTCGAGCTGGCCGCCGACCCCGCCCACGAGGACGGCGCCGAGCCGTGGCGGGCCGCCAAGTTCTACGCCTACGCCACGCCGCGGACCGTCCTCGCCCGCGCGATCGCCGTGATGCGGGAGGCGAAGCTGCCGTTCGCCCGCGTCGCCGGGCTGGACGAGCTCGGGTCCGGCGTCCCCGACGGGCAGGTCACCACGGTCGTGGACGCCCGCGCGCACCTGCCCGCCAAGCTCGCCGCCCTGCGCGCCCACCGCACCCAGATCGTCGTGGCGCCCGAGCAGGTCGGGCCGTTCTTCGCGCTGTCGAACAACCTGGGCCAGCAGGCGTTCGGCACCGAGTACTTCATCCTCCAGGCCGGCGAGCCGGGCCCGGTCGGCCCCGGGCCCCGCGAGCGCGACCTGTTCGCCGGCCTGACCGACCAGACCTGACCGGCCGGCAGCCTGACCGGCCCGCCGGACGGCCCCGCCGCCCGGCCGTCTCGGTACGCTGGCGTTCGTGGACGAAGACGACGACGAGACCCGGGTGAGCCTCGCCAAGCAGGGCCTTCCCGAGCACGGCGGGCCGCCGGGGGACCCCGGGCCGCCCGTGCCGGGCCCGCCGGACGGCGAGGCCCCGCTCGACGCGGTCGTGTCCGGCGCCGTCTACGCGGTGCTCGGGCTGCTCGGCGCCGTGTACGGGCTGATCGGCTCGTTCGTCCAGGACTGGACGGTGGACCGGGTGCCGGTCGCGTCGATCGTCCTCGCCCTGGTGCTGTTCGCCCTGGTGCGGCTGGCCGGCTGGGGGACCGGCGGCCGGACGGGCCCCGTCATCATCGCGCTGACCTGGCTGATCGTCGTCTTCATCCTGTCCAACGAGGGCCCCGGCGGCGACCTCGTCATGCCGACGGAGCTGAGCGGCAAGACCAACTACGCCGGGTACGTCTACATCATCGGCGGGCTGGCCGCGGCCGTCCTCGCGATCCTGCGCGTCCGTCCCGGCGGGCCGTCCGGGCAGTGGCTCCTGGGCAAGGCGGGACGCACCGGCCACTAGCCCGGCCGCGTCCCGCATCGCCGCTCAGGTGGAGGCGTGCGCCGGTTCCGCGTCCATGCCCGCGGGCGTCCCGGACCGGTGCCCCCTCAGGGCCAGGCAGGCCACGGCGCTGAGGAACATCACACCGATGGGCAGGATCATCGCCGGCTTCATGGCGTGCACGAACCCGTGCGAGAACACCTGCGCGGCCAGCTCGTGGAGGCGGTGCGCCACGTTCGGCGGGAGGCCGGTCGGTATCTGCTGCTTCGCTCCGCTCTGGCCGGCGCCGACCTCCAGCCCGCCCTTGGCCGCCTCCGCGAAGCCCCGGACGAATCCCGGCCGCGCGCCGGGCGGCAGGGCGGACGAGCGGGCGGCCGCCTCGTCCCGCAGCGACGACGCGAGCTGGTTCTGCAGGAGCGCGCCGACCGCCGCGGCGCCGAGCACGGAGCCGACCTGCCGGATCGTGTTGTTGACCCCGGACGCGGCGCCCGCGAGCCGTGGCGGGACGTGCCGGGTCGCCTCGGTGGCCATCGGGGCGAACACGCAGCCGATGCCGGTCCCGGCCACGATGAGCGGGGCGATGAAGGCGGTCCAGTCGCTGCCGACCTCGGCGATGGCCGCGACCCAGAGCATCCCGCCGGCGTAGAGCGTGAGCCCGGCCATCAGGATGTACTTGCCGCCGATGCGGTCCGACAGCCGTCCGGCGACGGGCGCGAGGAACATCGACATGACCGAGGACGGCGCCAGGACGAGCCCCGCCTTGAGGGCGCTGAACCCCAGCACCGACTGCAGGTAGATCGTCAGCGGCAGGATCATGCCGATCATGCCGACCGACACGGCCGCGCCGACGATGCTCAGGATCGTGAAGTTGCGGTCCCTGAACAGCGAGAACGGGACGAGCGGCTCCGCGTCCTGCCGGGTGCGCTGGTGCGCGGCGAAGACCAGGAACAGGACGGCGCCGGCGGCGATCAGCCCCCAGATGACGGCGTTCCACTCGAACTTCTGGCCCTCGGTGAGCGCGAACGTCAGGCAGAACAGGGCGGCGGAGGCCAGCAGCACGCCGGTCAGGTCGAACCTGTGCCGGGGGCCCGGCATGCGGCCGGGCAGGATCGGCACGGCCATGGCCAGCACGATCGCGCCGATCGGCAGGTTCACGAAGAAGATCCACCGCCAGTCGAGGTGGGTGACCAGCAGCCCGCCGAGCGTGGGCCCGGCGATGGTGGACACCCCGGCCACCCCGCCCCAGACGCCGAGGGCGGTGCCGCGCCGCTCCGCCGGGAACACCCCGATGATGATCGACATGGTCTGCGGCATGAGCAGCGCGGCGCCGAGGCCCTGGACGGCGCGGCCGGCGATGAGCTGCGCCGGGTCCTGCGCGATCCCGCATGCCAGGCTGGACAGCGTGAACAGCGCCGCACCGGTGATGAACAGGTTCTTCTTGCCCCACAGGTCGCCGAGCCGGCCCGCGGTGATCAGCAGGACGGCGAGCACCAGGACGTAGGCGTTGATGACCCACAGGACCTGGTCGAGCGAGGCGTCCAGCTTCTCGGTGATGCTCGGGATCGCGATGTTCACGATCGTCAGGTCGAGCAGCGTCATGAAGAAGCCGAGCGAGAGCGTCAGCAGGATCGCCCACGGATTTCCGCGCCATCTGCTCATGAGGTCCCCCCTGTCGTGTGGCGTGTCGTGGTCGTCGCGGGGATCAGGGTCGCCGGGCGGGTGGCGTCGTCGTCCTTCCAGGTGAGACGGCCGGACTCCAGGTCGTCCGCCAGGCCCCGGGTGAAGTCGAGCTCGGCGCGGACCCGCGTGATCAGCCACTCCTGGTCGATCAGCTTGTACCGTTCCAACCCGGTCTTCAGCAGCGCGTCGTGGGCCGCCTGGTGCCCGGCGAGGAGCGCCTCCAGCGCGACGGCGCGGTGGCGCAGCTGCCGCGCGACGTCGGCCTCGGGCAGCAGGTTGATGAACGCCAGCGCGGTGCCGTACAGCGGGAACTCCTCGGCGGGACGCGCGAGCAGCTCGGCGAGCCTGATGTGCGCGGCGTCCCGTCCGGCGGCGGTCACCGCGTACACGGTCCGCTCGGGCCGGCGTCCCTCCCGGCTCGTCTCCAGCGGCTCGATCAGCCCGCCTCCGGCGAGCCGCTCCACCGAGTGGTACAGCGCGCCGTGCGTGATCTTGACCGCCTGGTCATAGGCGTGGTCGCGGATGCGCTGCTGCATCTCGTACGGGTGCATGGGCCCGTCGCACAGCATGCGCAGCACGGTCAGCGCGAGCGGGGTAAGGGGGCGGGACATCGTGACGGGGCCTCGGTGGTCGGCGATTAGTCCGGTCAAACTAATCCATATAGACGACTACCGTCACTTTAGATTATTGCCGGACATACCGCCCGGGTGGGGGTGGGGTTCAGCGGACGGCGTCGACCGTGTTCCCCGCGCCGTTGCGGGCGACGTACTCGCCGACCCGGTCGTCCCGGACGGCCGTGAACAGCGCCCGGGCACCGGCCTCGTCCAGGAGGACGACACTCTGCTCGCCCCGCTGGCCCGTCCCCGCGACGGGGGTGGTCAGGTATTCGCGCAGCGGCGTCCGCAGCAGCCGGCGCGCCAGCCCGCGCAGCGTGCCGGACGTCACGGAGTCGTCCACGGTCACCGACCGCGTCGCCGCCCGGATGAACCGGTCGATCTTGATCGGGTTGCGGGTGTCGAGCGCCTTCTCCGCCAGGGCGTGCAGGAACGCCTGCTGCCGCTTGATCCGGTCGAGGTCGCCGTCCGGGAGGTTCCAGCGCTGCCGGACGAAGTCCAGGGCCTCGACGCCGTCCAGGTGCTGGCGGCCCGCCTGCCAGGTGCGGTCGTGCTTCGGATCGTGGGTCTTCTTGGTGATGGTGACGTCCACGCCGCCGAGCGCGTCGGTCATCTGCACGAACCCGCCGAAGTCGAGCGCGGCGTAGTGGTCGACGCGGACGCCCGTGAGCTGCTCCACCGTCCTGATCAGCAGCGCGGGCCCGCCATGGGCGAACGCGGCGTTGATCTTCGTCGTGCCGTGCCCCGGGACGGGCACCCACCCGTCCCG
>NZ_VCKW01000041.1 GCF_005889715.1 Actinomadura soli | reverse complement strand
GAACCCCGGAACCAACGGCTCGACCAGCTCCCACAACTCATCCGGCACCAACCGGAGCGCAAGATCCGACACGATCCCGGATTATCCCGCAGACCACACCCAACCCACATGAGACACGCTCTAAGCCGACCGTTGTCGTGCAGAATCACCGGCCGCATTAGATCACCACCTGTCTGACTCCTCGAACAATACCGGCATCCAGGCGTTCGGCACCGGGCCCGACGCCACGGCGTCGTGGCGGGTTTCTGGCCAGCGGTGATCGGCTGGCCCAGTCGGCGGCAGCGGCTCTTCGGTGATGGCGTCGTCGAGTGTGAGCGCGTTACAGTCCAGCGCCCTCATCAGCGGGCGCCTGTTTGTCGTCGGGCGGTCATCCTGGGCGCATCTTCTCTTGCACGACCGGGCGGGTCCTTACGCTGGCCGTTCGTTCCGGGCCAGCCGTTCAGCGCGTTCCCGGTCGGAGCGGTCTTCGGCCCGCTGGAGCCGACCGCGCAGCTCGGCGAACTGCTCCGCGGTCTGGGCGCCACCTCGTCCAGGTCGGCGCAGGCCCGGTCGGCCCGGCGTTCGGCGGCTTGGCGGGCCGCCCAGCTCGGCGAGGTCCAGCCCTGCTCGCATCCGAGCGACCAGTCGGCCGATCAGGGCCTGATCGAACTGCGCCGCGCCGCCGCCGCTGGCGGGCTTGTCAGGCTCGCCCACCGCAGCCTCCGCCTTCACATAGGTAGCCATCAGTTACCACACCTTGCCTGGGGCCTACACCCACGAACCCGCACAGGCCAGACTGTCAGTGCATCAAAGGTGGAGCTGTTGTAATTGACCTATCGGTGATATTTCTGTCGTAGTCGTTGCATCGGCATTGGTTGCAGATTCGAGGGGGAATGTGTCGGATCAGGCGCGTGTGCGACAAGGCGACCTCCCCGAGCCGACCCTGGTGCTCAGGGGTCCGGCGATGCAGTACCCCTCCATGCCGAGCCCCAAGAAGATTGTTTTCGGCTATGACCCGGATGAGTTCGAGGAGTTCGTCAAGGAGTGGGTTCCGGCGCTGAATCCGCTGTACGTGCGAGTGGAGCGGCACGGCGGGAGCGGAGACCACGGGATCGATGTCGCCGGTTACCAAACGCCGCAAGGTCTGGAAGGGCCGTGGGACAACTACCAGTGCAAGCGCTACAAGGGTCCCTTGGGATGGAGTACAGCCTCGGCTGAGATGCGGAAGATGTTCGCCGGTGTCGTGCTGGGGCACTTCATCCGGCCGACGCAGTACGTCTTCGTCGCCCCCGTGATCGCCCGCACACTGCGGCAGGCTCTGGCGAAGCCGAGCCAGGCCCGCGCGACGTTCCTCCAAGACCTGGAGAGAACCACCGATGAGGTCATCACCCGGCTGACGTCCGAGGAGCAGCTCCATGTCGTGGAGCTGGCCGAGCAGACGGACTTCTCCATGTTCGTGCCGGTCGACATGGACGAGATGCTCGCCCAGCACAAAACCACCCCAGCCTGGGCGACCCGCTTCGTTGACGAACCGCGCGAGCGCCCTGCCATCCTGCAGCCTCCGGACCAGCACGAGCCCGGCGAGGCCCGCTACGTCCAGGAGCTGGTGAAGGTGTATGCCGAACGCTGGAAGAACGCGGCCGACACCCTGGAATTGATCGCTCAGCATCCCAAGGCCGGCGAACACATGCGGCGTCAGCGCGAGGCGTTCTACAGCGCGGAATCCCTGCGTCGCTTCGCCCGCGACGCCTACCCCGACGGGCACTTGGACGCGATCCTGGACGATGTCCACACCATTGCGGTCGAGGTGTCCGACAGACGCTACGAACTGGGCTGGGACCGCTTGCAGGCGGTCCTCGAAACGGCCGGGGTCGTTGCCTTGACCGAGACGGTACTCAGCCGGTACGTGCGACCCCTGGACCGCAAGGGGGTATGCCATCACCTGGCCAACGATGGCCGACTGGCATGGTGTGAGGACGGGGGAACCGCATGAACCCGCTCAACAGCCCGCTAGAGATCGGGATGCGGGCGCTGGTGCTGCTGGCAGAGAGCCATCCCCAGCCGCTGGATCTGGCGCAGCTTGCCCTGCTGGACCACGCCGTTTTGCACAGCGGTGACCTCGACGGCCCGCCCAGCCTGCACCCGTCCCTGCCCGGCCACACGGGCGAGTTGGGCATGAAGCGCACCGTGCTGGAACAAGCGCTGCTGGTACTGATCCGCGCCGGGCTCGCCAACGTCGAAGCCGACGAGACCGGACTGGTCTACCGCGCCACCGAGAGCGGGCCCGCCTTCGTCGACATCCTCGAGGCCCCCTACGTGGGGCGCCTGCGCCAGCGGGCCGAGTGGGCCGTGCACCACTGGGCGCCGGAGACCGACGTACGCGCCACCACAGCGGACCTGCTCAACGGCTCGCTTCCCTCACCCACGCCATTCGAGGGCCGTCGTGACTGAGCTGCAGCTGACCCATCTCACCTATGCCGGGTCCCATGTGCCCCCCGCGCAGATCGTCTTCGGCCCGGAGCTGACCGTTATCTACGGCACCTCCGACACCGGCAAGTCCTTTATCGTCAAGTCGGTCGAGTACATGCTGGGCGGCGCCGACCTGACGATGCCGCCGGAGGCAGAGGGCTACACCCAGATCCTGCTGGGGCTGCTCATGCCGGACGGCGCCCCGTTGACCCTGGTCCGTGCCCCCGAGAGCAACAGCATCCACCTGCACAACGAGGACCTGCGCGATCAGGTGATCCGCACCCCGGACGCGACGGTCACCGCGGTCCACAACGCGCGCAGCAAGAACAGCCTGTCGATTCATCTGCTACGCGCGCTGGGCCTGGACGACATCCTGATCCGCAAGAACGAAGCGGGCGGCACCCGCCCGCTCGCGCTGACCGACCTGCTACATCTGTCCCTGGTCACCGAGAACCGCATGGTCGGTCAGGTGCCTCCGGTGCTGCGTACCGGCACGGCCACTACCCGCACCGCAGAGTTGTCCGTCATGCGGTTCCTGGTCACCGGCGAGGGAGATCCGGCCGTGGACACCGGCCCCAACGCCGGTCAACGCCGCGTCCACAAGGGACAGATACAACTCCTGGACCAGCTCGTCATCGACCTGTCGTCCAAACTCGCCACGCAGGAGAACGACCGCCAACTGCGCGACCGACTCATCCGAATCCGCGGAGCGCTGGAGGATCAATCCGGCCCGCTGCGCCAGGTCAACCAAGCCCACCGCGAAGCAGTCGACTCTCGCATGGACGCCGCCAGGGAGTTGGCCGTACTCGACGAGCGACTGACCGAAGTCAGTGACCTGCTGGGCCGCTTCCGGCTGCTGGAGGCCCAATACCGCTCGGACCTGGAGCGCTTGGCGATGGTCAACGAAGCGGGCAGCATCTTGGGCTACTTCAAGGTCGGCACCTGCGTGTTCTGTGGCGCAGAGCCTGAACATCAACAGCCCAACCACAGCGTGGAGGAAACCACGCAGCTTCACGCTGCGGTGGAGGCCGAGGCCGCGAAGACCTCTGCTCTGCTCGGAGATCTGCTGCCCACGATCGCCGACCTGGCCAGCGAAGAGACTACCCTGCTCAATCGCCGGGTCGAGGCCCAGTCCGACATCGGTGTGCGGGACCAGATCATCGCCGAACTCGAGGGCGGCATCGCTCTTCTGCGATCGGACGTCGAAGAGCTGGTGGAGGAGCGCTCCGCTGTCGAGCGTGAATTGGAGCTGCACGAACGCATCGCAGAGCTGGACGACAAGCGCTCCCGCCTGGTTGGTGCGGACTCGGTTCTGCTTACGCGTCCCACCCAGCACATACCGACGAGCATCCTGGGCGAATTCGACTCCGTCCTCCAACAGACTCTGAACGCATGGCAGGTCCCCGACGTCGATCACGCCGAATACGATCAGTACCATGCCGAGATCCGCGCGGGCGGACGCGAGCGGGCCGGACGCGGCAAAGGTGTGCGATCCGTCCTGCACTCGGCTTTTACCACAGCATTGGCACGCTTCTGCATAGGCCGGGATCTACACCACCTCGGCTTCGTCGTCCTGGACTCACCGGTGGTCACCTACCGCGATCCGGAACCCGACGAAACCCCCGATATCCCCGATGTTGAAATGACCTCTACCGTCGTCGACCGGTTCTACAAAGACATGCTCTCCTTCCCCGGCCAAGCCGTCGTCATCGAGAACGGCGACCCGCCGACCAAGGTGCTCTCAGAGGCCACCACCTACCACTTCACCGGAGCCGGAGGCCGGCGAGCAGGCTTCTTCCCAACTCCCCTGCACTGACGCCAGAGGTTCCCGCAGCCACGGCGGCCCCTGCAGCGGTGATCGGGACGTTGCGGGGGTCGACCAGCATCGGAACGAAGAGTCGCGATAGGCGGGTCGTCCGGGTTGACGCTGCCGTGACTTCTCGTTCCGATACGTCTGCGGGTGCTCAGGAGTCCTGAGGCTGCGGCGACCCGCAGGGTAGCGGGGTGGTCTTCCTCGGCGGGACTGCTCGTTCCAAAGCTACTGGGTCCAGGCTGATCTGGTGTGTTGCCGGGTCAGGGTCGGTTGGCGGCGGGGGTGAAGACGCGTTCGAGGAAGGCTTCGCGGGTGGTCTGGTCGAGGGTGCCGTCCAGGGACAGGGCTGTGGCGATGGAGCGTTCGGTGACGGCGCGAGGGATGTCGAGATCGGCCTCGGCTTCGCCGATGGCTTGTTCGATCGCGCGGCCCGCGGCGGCGGGTTCGTGGCGGATGAGCCAGTCGAGGGTTCTGGTGATGGTGGGGGTGAGCCCGAAGTACTGGTAGTCGTCACGCTGGCCCGGGTCGTCGCGCTGTACGGAGCGGTGCAGGTCGCGTCCGTGGAGGAACTCGTAGACCAGGGCTTGGCGGACGGTTGCTGACAGGTCCCAGACGCCGACGAGGTCGGGGATGCTGGCGGCCACTTCCCAGCTGAGGCCTTCGGCGATCTCGCGGACGGCGGGCTCGGTGCGCCACCGCAGGGCCCACCGCTTGCGGAAGGCCTGACGTTCCCAGAGCAGGGAGAAGAAGGTGTGGCTGAACCGCTTCCAGGTTTCGGTGATGCCGATTGGGTTGGTGGCCCCTTCGTGGTCGGCCGACACCGTTTCCTGGACGCCTTCGACGGAGCGGCGGCGTTGTTCGGCCCATTCCTCGGCGACGGGGCGGGTCCACATGTTGCGGCCGCTGACGACGGCTTGCGGGAGGGGGACGTCGCCCTCGCCGCGGGAGATGTAGGCGCGCAGCGTGGAGGCTCCGATCCCGGCGATCTGGGCCATCTCACCGACGCCGACGAGCTGGTCGGCGACTAGTTCCGGCGCGGTGAGGGTGACGATGCTGTCGCCCAGGCCGCGGTCGTCGCGGCGGGAGGCCCACAGCGCCAGGTCGTCGCTCCATCCTCGGTCGGAAGTGGCGCCGGTGGCCGGCACGGTGACCTCGCTGATGTCCAGGACGCGGGCGCGGGCGGGGTCGGCGTTGCGCATCAGGTCACCGGCGGTGATGGTGACGGCGGCGGGCACCGGCCGCTTGTAGGATTTCTCGGCCCCCCAGTCGAACAACTGGGAGGGGCGGTACCAGCCCGTGCCGTCCCACCAGTAGCCGCCGGCCCGGTACAGCAGTGCGGTGGGTTCCTCCCACATGAGCAGGGAGTCCACGGGGGAGGCGTCCTGGTCGCGGTAGAGCACGACCGACCGGCCGTGTTCGGGGTGGTGGCGCACGACCCAGGCCAGGTCCGTGCGTCCGGGGTCATTGGTGAAGGCGACCCATCCGCCGTCTTGGCAGGGGTCGTGGCGGCCCCACATGCCGTCTTTGTGGCGGCCGATCTTCTCGACCTGCTTGCCGTCGTGCACCGGGATGTGGGAGTCGTCGACGAACGGCAGGTCGGGGATGGGGTGATCGGTGCGCAGACCGTTGGCGACCGGCTGGTAAGTGTACAGCGCCATTGAGATCCCCTCAGCGAGAATGCTGTAGCTATCTACAGCGTACCCGCTTCAGTGCTACAGCATTCCCCGAGAGGGGGCCCACGTCGGCAGAGGCACCGTGCGCACGACGTTCACGGCGCAGGCTTCTTCCGAACGCACCCCCCGGCCAGCCGGGGGGCGGTGCCCGCGGGTAAGAAGTGGTCATGGGCAAGCACACGGAGATGGACAAGGACGCGGCGGCGCGGATTCAATCGGCCGGTGCGAGGAATCCCGACAGCCCGACTGCGGCCAGCGGGTTCGATTCCCGGGCTCAGTCGTCGGCCGACCGTCGTGAAGCCGAGGAGGAGCGCTCGGCGCGGGAAGGCGACGAAGACGGGTGAGCCTCTCCGAGGTGTTTCGTAGGCGGTCGCCTGCGAAAGACCCGGCGGCCGGTGGGACGACCTGGCCGGATCTCGTTTCATGAGTCGTTGCAACCGGGTGGCGTTGCAAGGCGCCACCGGGCAAGAGCCGTGGCGTGCACTCCCTCACTACTGCGGTGACGCCGTCGCTGTTCGGGCTTGCAACTGTACGGTCTGGCCGCCCGAGCCGTTACCTACCCCGACGGGGCTCCCCTACCGGCACCGCATCGGCGGTCGGTGACCACCACCCACGGGCCGAGGAATTCCAGGAGCACGGCTGGAGCGCTGCCGCGCTGCCGTTCCTGGCTGCGCATCTGCTCGAGGTCGCCGAGCAGGTCCCTGACCAGCCCGACCTGCCACCCGACAGCCGCGACCACGAGCAGCTCCAGTACCTGGCGGGAGTGCTGCTGCACGAGGTGGCCGAGCAGATCACGCGCCTCGCCCCGGTCGCCCAGGCCGCCTTCGCGGTGGCCGAGGTGTTCGAGGACACGCCCCGGGCCTGAGAACCAGCAGCCTCGCGTCCCGGCCCGGCTGACCCCGGGACAGGGCCGCGGCGAGTTCCCGACGACGATCCACCGGGCACGCCACTGGCAGTGCGGCAGGCGCCCGGGTCGGCGACGCCCCCGGAACCGGCGCCCGGCGCGCGCGTGCTGGCGCAAGCGGTTTCGGCGTCATGGCGAACTGCTGCCCCCTGCGCTTGCCGAGCAAGCGCAGGCCGATGCGCTCATGTCGTGCCGCAAGATTGGAGACCCCGAACTCATTGTTCGGGTTTCAGGTTTTTTTGAAGCTGCCAGGGGCGGGGCGGCGGCGGTGAGGGCGGCCAGGGCGAGCGCGGCGGCCTGTTCGGGGCCGGTGTCGGCGTAGCCGACCAGCACCGACAGCACTGCAACCCAGACGACGAACGCCGTGGCGGCGGCGCGCTCGCGGCGGTACCGGTTCGGCACGGCTGGCTCCCTTCGGGCAAGAAGATCCACGGTAGGACGCGCGGCCCGGCCGTACGGTTTCCGCGCGAAAACGCGATGCCGGCCCTGCCGACTAGTGATCTTCGGTGGCTCCTGTCGGTTGTGGACTTGTAGCAGGTGCCACGGTCGCTAACACCGGTGTCGAGACTCAAACTCGCAGCCTGATGTCGCCACGCTGGCCTCTGCTGACCCGGTCCCCGGCCGCCGCCGACCCAGCGTCCGCCCGCAGCGCGGAGATTTGGTGCCATCCCCCGGCGGCTAAGGATGTTCGGATACCGGACGCTCCATGATCGGTGCGCGGTCCCGGTCTCGTGCGTCTGTGATGAGGAACCCATGTCGGGTGTACCAGCGGATGAGCCGCGCGGGATCGACGTCCTGGTCGCCGCGGACCGGTTCGACCACCAGGCGCAGCGGGACGCCCCACGCGTCGGCGAGCGCGGTCACGTCACGTAGCGCCGCCTCGGCCAGGCCACGGTTGCGCACGTCGGGCAGCGTGCGGACCAGGTCGACGGTGACCGGCTCACCGGGACCCGTCCAGACGAGATGCAGCTCGACATCTGGATGGACGGATTGAAGGTGGGTCACGTCATTGCGGAACCGATCATAGGTCGGCACGGGGGAACGATGCCCGAATCGATCCCGGTCAACCAGTACGGCCAGCGGATACGCGCGAGTGGTTGCGGCCACCGGAAGCTAGACACGGACGAAACCACGCGAGTGCCGCACAAGGTCCGAGGCTCGCATTGAAAGGTCGGAGGATGGTGGCGGAGCCAGCCCCGTGACCTGGTCATGGTTGCTGTTGTGGGAGCGGTTTCGTTTGCGGTTCGTCCCATGATCGTTAGAGAGGATGCCTCTGATCACCGAGCGGTATCAGATCGACGCGCCCGTCTGGCAACGGCCGGTAGACATGGGTGATCGGCTGATCCGCGGCGGGCGCGGTAGCGGTCGGCCATTGCACGGCGAACGCGCGCGCGGCGGCGCAGTGCACGACCGGGCGGCCGAACGGGTCGTAACCGTGCCGGAGCCCGGTGGCGCGCTCGTGGTCGAAGAACAATCCGGCCAGTAGTCGCGCGGCATCGCGGTCCTCGGCTTTGGGCCCCCACCACGACACCGTGTCCAGGTAGGTGGCCGGCTCCTGGTTCCCGGCGTCGGGGTCGGGCCTGGGAGAACTGCCGTCGGGGAGGCGGGCCGGGAGGGCGTGGTGCTCAGCGATGTATGCGGCCACCTGGTGGTATTGCCGTCCGATCCGGTCGGCCGCGTGCCGGAGCGCCGCCGCGAGCGCGTCCTGGGGGTCTGGAACGGGCGTGCGGTCATCCGCAACGTCGTCCGCAACGTCGTCGGCGGGGTCAGCGTGCTGGTGGCCGGGCGGGGTCAGCAGGTGCCGCACGGCGGTCAGGTCGCGCAGCAGGATCCCGATGCCGTAGGGGTGCTCCTCGGTGTCAGCGAGCACATTCTCCAGTAGTTCGTTCAGCTCCGGCTCGATCTGCGGGGGCTGGCGATGCACCGCGTCGCGGTCGAGGCCGGGCAGCGCGAGCCGGTACTCCCGGCGGGACTGTTCGGCGTGCGCGGCGACCCAGTGCGCGGCGGCGCGGTAGACCGCCGCGCGGTAGGCCTCCGCGCCCGTGGCGCCCGCAGTGTCCGCGGTGGCCGGGGCGCCGGTGGGGTGGGCGGCGGCCAGGATGGGCAGGTGGGCCAGGTCCGCGGCGAGCTCGGCGGGGTCCCAGGCCAGCGGGACCGGGCGTGGTCCGGCCGCGTAGCGGGCGATGGTGTCGGCGGTGCAGGTGCCCTCGGGGTAGACCTCGACGCGTTCACCGACCAGGTGGTCGATGTGCTCCAGGGCGGCGGGCAACAGCCGCGGTGAGCGCAGCGGCCCGGCGGGCGCGCCGTCCAGCCGCCGCTCCAGTGCGACCGCCCCCCGGTGCCCGAGCCCGGCCGGCGTCGGCGGGGCGTCCGTCGTGGGGCCGTCGGCGCTCGAATCGTCGGGTTCGTCGTCGCCGGCGGGCTGGACGGCGAAGCTGAGGTAGTGCACCGGCGTCCGTAGCGCCACGGCGCCGTCCGGCTGCGATTCGGGCAGCTGCTCCCCTTGCAGGAACCACAGCGCGCGGCGGGCCTGCCGCGCGGTCAGGTGCCCGGCGGCCAGGATCCGGGCGGCCAGGTCCTCGGCGTGGGGCAGGGGCGGCGGCGGTCCGTCGGCCGGGCTGAGCAGCACCACGGTGCGCGGCGGCGTGGGGTCCGCGCCGGGCCCGGATGGCAGCGGGCCCTCCCAGATCCGCAGGTGCACGGTGAAGGCGCGGCCGCCGCCGGGCCGCCGGGGCGGCAGCTGCACCACCGCATCGAGCACCCGCGGCAGCGCAGCGGGCAGGGCGGGAAGGTCGGCGAACATCGGGATCGGCAGCCGCTCCCAGCCCGGGGCGCCGTCGGTGGTGGTGCGGCCGGTGGTAAGCGCCCACGCGACGATCACCGGCGGCCGCCACAGCGGCCGGACCCGCTCCACGGTCCACCACGGCAAGGCCGCCGGGACGGCGGGCCCGGGAGTGGGCGGCGCGAAGAACCCAGCGATGCCGCCGGGGTCGTTCGGTATCAGGAAGTTCGGCGGCGGCAGCGCGTCCGCGGCCGCGGCGGCGGTGGGATCGGCGGCGCGCGCCCGGGCCGCCTGCCACCAGCCGCGCACGGTCTCCTTGCCGCAGCCCAGATAGGTGGCGATCTGCCCGAGCCCCCACAGCGGTTCCGGTCCCGGCGCCCCGGGCCGCTCCGCTGGCGGTGCAGCGGAGTGGGGGCCGGGGCGCGCGAGCTCGTCCCGGCTGGACGGATCTGACGGCGGAGCCTCTGGCATGGGTGCTCACCTCGGCGCGGCTGACGGGCGGGCTCCCGACTGTAGAACAGGGCATGGCACGGTGGCGGTCATTCACCCAGGAACAGCTCCCACGGTGGTGAATGACGGTCGAACGACAGGCATGCTGGCTCATGGCCATCTGTGGCGGGCGTACGCCTGGACGCGCTCCACGGGCGGAGGTTCAGATTGGCCGGGCAGTGTCACGGAGGGTGACGCTTGGGGCCGCGTGTGGGCTCGTTTCAGCAAATTTGATCTTGGTTGCGTCCGAATCGTGTCGCTGTACGGGCCGCTCGCGGCCGAACGCGCGCCCACTGGCACTGGCGGATGCCGGGAAGGTCGTGGGCCGCAGCGGCCCGCTCAGCCCCGCACGGCGAGGGGCAGTGCCACGAGCAAGATCATCGAGTGGTCTGGTGGTGGGATGCGTTGAGGGTTCCACGCCAGGCCGGGCTGCCGGCGTTAAACACCGGAGCGCCCGCCGACCCCGCGCTTCTGCGTCAATCATTCTCCGGTTCTCTTCCCTTATCGGCGCATAAGACGAAATCGGAAAACCGGATATCGGAGAGACCCGCTATGCGCGAAACCGGCGGGACTCGTATCCCCCTGGCCGATGCGTGGTTCATATGTGACTCGGAGGAAAAATGCGCGATATGGCGGTGCTTCAAAAGTGTGAAGTCCCGATCGCGCTTAATATTGTTCAGAGATAACGCACTTTGAAATTTTGTGCAGATCCCGCTTATCCCCGCGGCAGGGTCAGGTTATTTTCGCGTGTGGCAGGGTCAGGATTGATATCATCATTTTGACGGGGAGCGACCGTCCGCGATGTGGACCCGAGCAAGTCAACTTGCGAACGGCCGCCCCGGTACCCTGTTGGGGCTGCCGCCTAACTCACTAGGCGGCCCCCAGCAGGGCCGTTAACTTCCAAGCGGTGTCGATCATCAGGTTGACCACGACCAGGCCCAACGCCCAGGATCGGGCGTTTTGGGCCGCGGCCCACTGGCGCAGCGCACCGCAAAAGCGGCAAATGCGACGTTTCGTCCCACGAATTGGCATGCCTATCCACCTCCCTTCCAAGTCGCCCGGCGCGAGCCGGGAGGGGACGGCAGGGCTGCCGGATAGCAGCGCGACCTCACCCCCCCACGAAATTTACCGGAAAGGGAACGGGGGAGAGCGCGAATCGGCACAGAAAACAGTGCGGGCAGGACCTGCTATCTGAAGATTAGCGCCATGCCGAGGACCGCCAAGGAATTGCTCCGCGCGACGTTCCACCGCTTGGAGCTGCGGCTTTTCGCTCGGCGGGACGCTCCAGCGTGCCGGCCGCCTCGTCGTGGACGCCCGAAGCCGCGCCACCCCCGGCCGGGGAACGGCGCGCCGGATCGGCGGCCCGGCCGGGCCGCCTCCTCGGTGCTCGACGCCGGTCGTGCCGGGGCGGCGATCTTTCCTCCTCGCTCGATCGTCCACGACCCGGGTCGTGCGTTCCGCGCTCCCGGCGCAGGGCGCCCGGCTGGCTGGCAGCCCCGGCGGCGCGTGAGGCGCCGCTGGACAGGGGTTCCGCTCACCATCCGTGGTCAAGCGCGGATCCGTGCGTTCCCGCGCCAACACCCCGGAGGTTCGGCTCCATGTAGGCGGGTGACCGCTGAACCACCTTCTCTATGGGTGATCGACCGGGCAGTACGGCTGTGGTCGGCGACCGCCTGGTTTCAGGTCCGGGAAGGGAACCTTCCCGGACCTTACTCACTGGTTGAAACTGGTTCGCTCTACATGAGTCCATGAAGGACAAAAAGCGCTACTCGCGGGATACAGTGATGGTCCGCGATGATCGGAGATGCGCCGTGACCGAAGCGCCCGCCCTCGGGCCCCGCCTGACCCCGCACACCCTCGCCCAGTTCGCTCGCCGTGCGGGCATCACCCACTCCTACGCCCGCAAGTTGTACAGCGCGGTGCCCTCCCGGCTGCCCGACCCCGACGAGTACGACGCCGATCACCGGCCGCTGTGGTACCCCGACACGATCGACGCCTGGGCCGCCAGTACGGGCCGCCCCGCCGACGAGGGCGCCCTGTGGCTGCTCAGGGCGCCTGCGGTCAGCGGCCCGGCCGAGGTCCGCTTCCGCGGCCTCGTCGACCGGCCGGTGGTGCCGGGCGGACGGCCGATGCGGTTGCACGCCACCGTCTACGGCACCGACCACGGCCCCCTGGTGGTGATCATGCCCACCGACGAGGAGCCCGACCGCTGGACCTGGGTCGGCGACTACGCGCTGGTCGCCGCCGATCTGGTCGCCCCGCGGTTCTGGTCCGACACCATCGTGGTGGTCGATCTAGGCGGGTCGCTGCCCCGCCCGTACCAGCGCACCGTCCAGCACGGACCGGGCTCGGGCACCGAGATCGTCCTCGGCTCCTGGTCGGAGGACTACGAGCCGATCCTGTCCTGCTTCACGCTGCGCGTCGATCCGGAACCGGCGGCCCAGGACACCGCGGGTATGCCGGTCGACGCGATCGAACCGACCTTGCGTGACCGCGCGCTTCGGCTGCTGGGCCGGGTCCAACCGCCGGAGGAGGCCGCGCCTCCGCCCCGTCCGCAGCCCAGGGCCCAGGAACGTCGGCCGGTGACCTGCGCCCAGCTCAAAAGGGTGCTGGGCGTCGACCTGCCGCAGTGGCTGGCAGGCACCCGGCTGCCCGCAGTGCTGGAACGGGCCCGCGCCTACCACGGCACCCTGACCATCCCCGACCGCATCACCCCCTGGCCGGCCACCCTCGACCGGCTGCAGGCCGCCCACACCGCCGACATGGCCGAGCACTTCCCGGCCGCGTTCGCGCTGCTGGCCGCCGACGCCGCCGACATGCGCGCCGCGGTGCGCCGCGTCCTGGACGCCCAGCCGGTGCGCGGCGACGGCTGGTACCTGGCCGCGCGGCCCGCCAACCCCGAGCTGCCCCTGCACCTGGAGACCGCGACCGCCGCGCTGCCGTCCCCGCGCGACCTGGACCCGACGCAGATCCGCGCCGAGCTGATCGAGCTGCGGCAGACCGAAGCCGAACTGCCCGCCGACACCAAGACCGCGCCCGAGGGCCCGGCCTACGAACACGCGGTCGCGCTGCTGGCAGTCGCCGCCGAGACCCACCACCCACAGCTGGCGGTCGACACCTGCGTGATCGAGTCCGGCGACCTGGCGGGCGTAGCCGCCCAGCAGTGGCGCGAGGGCCTCACCCCGCACCCGGCCCCTAAGGACGTGCTGCGCACCCGGCGAGGCCACCGACTGCTGAACGGACGGCCCGCCGACCAGGTACGCGAACTGCTGGTCGACTACGCCGGGCGCCTGGTGTGCCTGTTCGACGGCGGCCCTCGCGCCGATGTGCCCTACTGGCATGCCGAGTGGCCGGTCGGGTGGCCCACCGAGTGGAACGCCAGCACGGTCATCGCCGCCGACCCCGACAACGATGAGGAGAGCGGCGGTCAGCCTGTTCTCGCCCTGACCACCACCGCTGACGGCGTCCGCGCGGAGCCGGTTCCGCTGCTGCCCGACCGTCGGGACGGGGACACCTTCGCCTTCGGCTACGACGGCCACGGCCCCGGCGTCCTGTATGACGCGCTGGTTCGGATCGCCGTATGCTCCCACCGCGGCTTCCAACCAGCGATCGATCCCGGTAGCGGCAGCGCATTGTGGCAGGCCATCACCCACCGAGGCCCTCTGCGCCTGCGCTGGGCCGATGTGCAGAAGTGGGCGAAGCAGGACGCCGCACACGAGCTCCGCCACTGACACCCCGCGAAGGTCCAATCCGGCCTCAGACCAGGTGCCCGACGCATCGACCCACGCTCGCCGGACGCGGTCACACCACACCCGGCACCCGCAGATTCCGAAGGACCCGCAAAGAATGACGCAGACCCCTGCCCCCAGCCGTCGCCGACCGTGCACGGCCAGCTCATCCCCCTAGCGCACGACGCGGTCCCCAACGTGGCGTCCTATCTGCGCGGCCATCGGCCCGCCGACTCCGGCAGCGCCGCCTACCTGGCCGCGCTCGCCGCCGACATCGCCGCCTACCTGAGCGCCGCGCACGCCCCGGCCACCAGCGCCAAGTACGCGCACGGCTGGGCCGAGTTCACCGGGTTCTGCGAACGGTTCGGCCTGGAGGTCGGCGTCCCCGACCAGCCCGCTGCGGTCGAGGTCGTCGCGCTGTACCTGGCCGAGCTCGGCCAGGCCGGGATCGCGATGAGCACCGTGGACCAGCGCATCGCCGCCATCCGGCACGCCCACACCGACGCCGGGCTGACCACCCCCACCGACCATCCCTGGATCCGCCGGGTCCGCCGCGGCCTGCGCCGCACCCACGGCGTCCACGCCACCGGCAAGGACGCGGTCTCGATCCCGCTGCTGATCGCGATGATCCGCACCCGACCGGTCCCGCCGCCACCGCACCCTGCCGCCCGCGCCGCCGCCCGCCGCGCCTACCTCATCGCGCTGCGCGACCGGTGCCTGCTGCTGCTCGGCTTCTTCGCCGGCGTCCGCCGCGAGGAGTTCGCCGGGATCCGGGTCGACGACCTGGAACTCCTCGAACCGGGCCTGCGGATCACCCTCGGCCGCACCAAGACCGACCAGGAAGGGGTCGGCCGCGCCATCGACGTGCCCTACGCCCCCGCCGAACTGGACCAGCCGGCCGCGTACGCGAGCACCTAGGCATGGAAGGGCGTCGCTGAACGAGGGGTGACGTAGGCCGCGAGCGCGGCCGCCGCGGCGGTGGCCGTCGCCAGCGGCGCGAGAACGAGCGGGTTGAGCGCCTTGCCGCTGGGACTGCACCGTCCCCAGACCTCCGCGAGCCGGAGCGCGTGGACGCCTCACGCAACGCCGTTTGCACACCTTTGCCCTCAAAGCGCACTTCCTCGACAACGTCATCGACCCGAGGAGCAAGGCGTGCTTGAGCAGACCCCACGCCCGGAG
Organism: Actinomadura soli; assembly: GCF_005889715.1. Taxonomy (GTDB): domain Bacteria; phylum Actinomycetota; class Actinomycetes; order Streptosporangiales; family Streptosporangiaceae; genus Spirillospora; species Spirillospora soli. The sequence continues at coordinate 30,195 of NZ_VCKW01000041.1, read as the reverse complement.
GATGAAGGAGCGCAGCCGGACAACGACGCGGCGGTGTCGCGGCTGATGGCTGTGGCGAACACGGCGCTGGTCGGGATCCCCGCCGCGTACGCGACCACCGGCTCGGTCACCATCACGGCGATCACCACCGTGGCTGCGTTCGGGTTCGTCGCCCTCGCTCGTTTTCGCAGGTAGACCCGCCCTCGTGCACTGCCCCGAAAAAAAATCTTGGTGGCGGGTTGCACGATCGGCGCTCCCGTTGACACTAACGCCGCGAATCCCTCGCTCAGCGGCGCTCGACGCCCCGGCACCAGTCTCCCGGAGTGCCGAGCGCCTGCCATGGGCGAGGATTCCACCCAAGGGAACCGCGTGATCACATTGATCACCAAGGGGCCGTTCCAGACCCCCACCTCGAAAGGAGTCGCGCCTATGACCAGGCGAATCAGGCGACCCAGGCGTTTGTCATGGGCCCAAGAGAAGGGACGTGCCCCGTGTCCAACCAGACCGACGAGTTCAACGAGTTCACCGCCCTGTTCGAGCGGACCGACTCGTTCGACGACTACTACCGCAGCGACCTGACCACGCTGATCCGCTTCCTCATGCACCTGGGAGCCTCCTCCGAGGACGCCCAGGAGATCGCCCAGGAGGCCATGATGGCGGTCCTGAAGACGTGGCGTTGCGTGGATGAGCCTCAGGCCTACGCCCGCGCCGCGGCCAAGACCATCTTCATGCGCCGCATCGGCAAGGCGAAGCGGGACCAGGACGCCGCCAAGCGTGCCTGGACTCCCGAGCAGCACCGCTCCCCCTTCGTCAGCTTCGCCGCCGAGGCCGAGAGCGTCATGCAGATGCTCCGCATGCTCCCGCCCGAACAGCGGGAGGTCATGGCCTGGACCATCGACGGCTACACCCCGAGCCAGATCGCCAAGGCCACCAACCAGAACGCCGCCACCGTCCGGTCGCACCTGCGGCACGCCCGCGCGTCGATGAAGAACCACCTCGCCCGCCACCGCAACACGACCCGGGAGGAGGAATGAGATGGAAAGCAACGCCGACTTCACGCTCGACCAGATGCTCCAGCGTGCTGCGGCCTCCACGCTGACGTCCCTGGAGTCCGCGGTCGACGTCGAGCAGAGTCTCGCTGAACTCCACCGTCAGGCCGCCGAGCAGCAGACCGACGCGGCCGAGCCTGGACAGGCCTCCACGCGCTGATCTGCCTCGATACACGCAGCCGAAAGAACCGGCCGCCTCTTGGAGGCGGCCGTTCTTCTTCGCCCCGCCCGAGTGGCGGCGGCCGCCGGCGGCCTCGGGCACCCGCGGCCTGTCGGAGGACGAGCTGCAGCGGGTCCTGGCCTACGCCGCCGGTTCGCGAGTCGCCGCGCACCTACGCGCTGCCGGCGGTGATGGTCGCCACCGGCTGCCGCGTCTCCTCCGTCACCGGGACCACCCGCGGCAGCCTCGGCCGCGACCACGGGCACGCCACCCTCGACCTGCCCGTCAAGGGCGGCGGCACCAAGCGCCTCGTGCTCCCGCCGTTCGCCGGCGACCAGGAGCACGCCGCCGAGCACGAGCGGGACGACGTCGACGCCGATACCGAACCCGAGACCGATCCGCCGCTGTTCGCCACCCGCACCGGCCGCCCGATCGACCAGCCCTACGTGTTCCGGCTCCGGCCTTGGGGAACATCGGTACAGCGGCTATCGGTGAGAATGATCATGGTCTGTCCGTAGCCACTAGGAGGGCGTTGACGCGGTTCTCGTACTCGCGGCGGCGCCCTGGTCGCGCCCAGTTCATTGGACGCGCCCAGGGCCTGTCGTCAAACGCTCGAATGATGACAGGCCCTGGGCGCGGTGGCGTACGGCGTCGAGCGCCGTACGGCCATCAGGGCGCTTGGATTTGTTGCGCGATGAGTGCGGCGTGTGAAAGCGGCGTTGACAGGTCAGCCACGTCTGCGTTGGTGGTGTAGTCGAGCAGCACAACCGTGCGCTCTGCGCTGAGTTCACGGAGTTCGGCGACGAGATCGGTGGCTCGGTGATCGAGCATCCAGCGATAGGTGGGTAGATAAATCAACCGTCTGGCCTCCTCATAGTCGAGCAGGCGACCGTCGAACCGGTGGCCGAGCGGCGGACCGAGGCGGCGGACCGTTCGTTTGATCCCTTTCATGGCTGTTATCTCCAGCTTGGTGAAATCCTCCTGCTCTGAGGTGAACACCTTCAGGGCCTGCCAGACCCCCTCGACCGACTGTGCGGTGCGGTCAGTATGGCCGGGCACCGGGATGCCACCGTGCGGATAGAAGGGACTGAGTTGCACCCAGGGCTGTGGGGCCCGGGATGTCACGTCGAGGATCCACGCGTCGGGGAAGTCTCGGTGGAGTGCGGTGCGGCGGCGGCTCGCGACGTGAAGAGGCATAGCGCGAGCTTGCCACCCGGGTGTGACAGTTCATCTCGAAGTGAGGTTTACTCTGCCGTTCAGTCGGACTGGTATCCACCGCCGAGTGAAACGTGCACTCGCCAACCGAAGCACTCAGTCACACTCGTCCTCGTCCAGCTCGGGCGCGTTCGGGCACGCAGGGGCCGCAGGTCGCCTCCGGTCCCGGTCGACATCGTCCAGGAAGAAGAACCGCTCCAGCCCCGGCCTCGTCGGCTCCTCGGCGAACTTCCCGTATGCCTCGGTCTGCTCGTCAGTCAGAAACTCCACCGGCACGACCAGACCTTTAGCCAGCAACAGGGCCGGTCCGGCGGCATTTCGCCGAACCCAGCGGCGGACTGGATCAGTGCGCCAACCGACCATGATCGTTCTCACCGATAACCGCTGTACCCCAGGGCCGGGCTCGTGCGCCGCGTCGCCACCGCGGCCGGGATCGACCACGCCGACCAGCTCTCCCCGCACTCACTGCGTCACTCGATCGCCACGCTGCTGCTGGATCGCGGGCACCCGCTGCACATCGTGCAGGACTTCCTCGGCCACGCCGATCCTCGGACGACGCGCGTCTACGACCGGGCCCGCGCCCCGGGTGATCGCACACCCCACCATCCATGGGCCTGACCGACAGGCACTCAGCGCCAGCCCCGGCAGCTACATTCTCCCGATGACATTGACACCGGCACGGCAGCGGAACGCCGTCTCCGGGGGGATGGCGCTCGGTCTGATCCTGAACAAGCGCGCCTCCCTCCCACACAACAAGGTCGCGCTCGATCTGTCGTTCGAGGGGGCGTGGGAGTCCTGGCCCTACCGGTCCAAGTTCCCGCAGGTTGCTAGGGACCTGGCCAACGGCACGGACGGGATCGTGGCGATGACGCGGGCCGACGAGGACAAACACACGGCCGGGGTCCTGTACTGGAAGGTCGACGGCCCTGCGCTGCGGATCGCCACCCGGGATCCCGACTGGGCGCCGGACAACCCCGAGGACCTCGCCTACGCCGCCAAGAGGATCGGCGACGAGGTCCCCTTGGAGGGCTGGCGGAAACTGGCGAAGGAGTTCATCGACCGTTTCGAGCGCTAAACCCCACGCGGACGCCCCGCACTCTCCCCTTCGGAGCGCGCGGGGCGTCGGTGTTCACGGCCCGGGCGCGAACGAGAACCGCTCCCCGTACCGGGCGGAGCGGACTGGTGGTCGCCAGTGCTCCTGGACGCCCCAATCCGGCCCACGGACTACATGACAATGCCGGTTTATCATGTAGCCAGTGACCACCACTCCCCCACCGGCCGGGCACCCCCGCAGGCCTCAGCGTGAACACCGGGCCGCTGCACCCTCCATCAATCACCCTGCCCGCCGCCCCACCCGGCTCGACTTCGATGCACTGCGCGTCATCCTCGCCGGCGTTTCCCTGGTCGGCATCGCCTTCGTTCTCTTCGCCATCATCAGTCCCAGCGCCAGCGGTCTCGAACCCCGCGATGACGCCGAGATCGATCTCCCTGCCTGGCAGGGAGCGCTCGTCGCCGCGGGCGTCGTGGCCTTCGCCGGGCTGATCGCCTTCGGCATCCTTTTGGCCAGCCGCGCCGACCGGGCCACCGCCGACCGGGCCCGCCAGAGCCTGCAACAGGCCGAGCACGAACTGGCGGCAGCCGACCAGCTGGCGCTGCCCGCGCTGTGGGAGGTCACCCAGAAGCGGCTGGACTACTACCACCAGATCGCCACCAGCCAGGCCCGCACCAGCTTCCGCAACGCCCAGGCCGCGATGGTGATCGGGTTCGTGCTACTGGCGGTGTTCGCCACGATGGCCGCTACCGCCGACAGCACCGCCGCGGCCGCGGTGACCGGCGCGCTCGGCGCGGTCGCCGCCGCGCTGGCCGGATTCATCTCCCGCACCTTCGTGCGCTCCCAGGACACCTCGGCCAGCCATCTGCGCTCCTACTTCGACCAGCCGCTGGAGTTCTCCCGCTACCTGGCCGCCGAACGGCTGCTGAACAGCGTGCAGCAGCTGAACGAGGAGCAGCGCGCCGCGATCCTGGCCGACCTGCTGCGCACCGTCATCGCCCCGACAGCGCCGCCGCGGCCGGTACCGCGGCCGCCCCGTCCGCCATCACCATCAACCTGCCGACCAGCCCGCCCACCGCGTCCGGCCAGGGAGGTCCCGGATGATGTCGTTCGCCGCGTCCGCCGACGATCCCGCCGATGACGCCGTGCCTCTGTCCGGGCGCGTCCTGACGGCCGCTGACCCCCGAACGGCCGATCCCAGAATCCTCGGGAACCCCCCGGACGGCCCGGACGCTCCCGGCGGCGCTGCGCGTTCCGCCGCCGGTCAGGCGGGGGCGCTTGCGGTGGCCGCGCCGGTCCCGCTGACCGGGCGGGCCCCGGCCCGCACCCCGCGCGAGCTCGCCGAGTTGATGCGCGCGCACGGGTTCCCCGAGGCCGCGCTGCAGGCGACGGCGGCGTGGTTGTCCGGGGAGCGGCGGTCATCTCCGCGCACGCAGGCCGGGTACGCCCGCGACCTGGCGTGGTGGCTGACCTACGCCGCCGCCCGGAACCTGGATCCCGTCGACGTGCCCCCGGCCGAGGCCGACCTGTACGCCGCGGCGCTGCGCGCGGCCGGGCTCGCCGACGCCACCCGCGCCCGCCGGCTGTCGGCCGCCTCGTCCTGGTACGGCTACCTCACCCGGACCCGGGGCCACGGCGCGCAACCCGTTCGGTGAGGGGATGGAGCGGCCGCGGCCGCCGGCGGCCTCGGCTACCCGCGGTCTGTCGGAGGACGAGCTGCAGCGGCTCCTGGCCTACGCCGCCGTTCGCGAGTCGCCGCGCACCTACGCGCTGCTGGCGGTGATGGTCGCCACCGGCTGCCGCGTCTCCTCGGTCACCGGGACCACCCGCGGCGGCCTCGGCCGCGACCGCGGGCACGCCACCCTCGATCTGCCCGTCAAGGGCGGCACCATGAAACGGCTCGTGCTGCCGCCGTTCGCCGGCGACGCGCTCGATCGCTACCTCGCCGACCGCGACGCCCGCGACCAGGAGCGCGCCGCCGAGCCCGAGACCGATCCGCCGCTGTTCGCCACCCGCACCGGCCGCCCGATCGACCAGCCCTACGTGTTCCGCCTCGTGCGCCGCCTCGCCACCGCCGCCGGGATCGACCAAGCCGACCAGCTCTCCCCGCACTCCCTGCGCCACTCGGTCGCCACGCTGCTGTTGGACCGCGGGCACCCGCTGCACATCGTGCAGGACTTCCTCGGCCACGCCGACCCCCGCACCACCCGCGTTTACGACCGCGCCCGCGAATCCCTCGATCGCTCCCCCGCCTACGCCCTCGGCGCCGCCCTCGCCGCCGGGGTCGCCCGGCACACCGGCATCTACGGCACCGCCTGACCTTTCGGATAGCTCATCAACGTCGGCGACCGGCGGCGGATGAGGAACTCGGAGAGGCCGAGACACTCCCGCCACCCGCCGACGCCCTGACGCCCGGGCAAAGTCCCGTGACTGCGTGATCAACGCGCCGTCCTTGACGGGCCTGCAATGCGGTCAGCCTGCTCGGACGGCTGCGGGGCACCGGCCAAACCGACGCCGGGAAAAGAATCTTGGTCTCGGGTTCCGGGTGATCTTGCGTGTGGGGCTCTTACTGGTGACGGCCCGCCGCTTACGGCACACGCCCGCCCGGCGTGCGCGGGGTAGGTCGAGACAGGAACGGACGAGCTATGACTGTGTTGACGGTGGTGGCGGCGGTGGCACCGGTGCTCGCCGCGGTGATCGGTGTGGTGGACGGCCGACTACGGCAGCGGGCCCGGCGGGACCGGCCCCGGCGGGCCGGTGATGAGTGATGATGAGGACCGGGAAGCCAGCCGCCGCGGGCCGGCTGGGGCGGCCTGCTTCCCCAAAGACCGCATGTAAGGCTCTAACGGCTTACATCGAACTGCGATTTCGTGGCCTCGATGATAAGTCTGGATTCTCCCACCGATTCTTGCTCGCTGAGAGGGCCATTTGAAGGTGGCATGAAACTGTCCTAGCAGCCCTGTAACCTCTCGTGCAGGAAAGAGTTGGCCGCAGCAGGTCGACACGGCCATGAGATGGCACCTGGGGGATTATGAGCGCAAACCTGTACCGCAGGCAGCTAGAGCGCAAACGCCAGCAGCGCATCGACGCGGAGAAGAAGGCCGGCGAATGCCGCTCTAAGGAGACCGAGAAACGGACCGCTGCGGCCAGGGCGCGTACGGCGGCGTCCAAGGCCAAGAGCGTAACGACTGCCCGGAGCAAGTTGCGCGAAGCAAAGCGCAGGGAGGGCGAGGCCGCGAAAGCTGGCAAGGATGCCGCGCGCTGGCAGGGTAGGGCGAGCGGCTACAGCAAGCAGGAAACCGACCTCCAAGCCAAGCTCGCCAAGGCTGAGCAGGGCGAGCAGGACAAGGCTGAGCGTCTTCGCCAGCGCGAGCAGAAGAAGGCCGAACGCCAGCGCGCCGCGGAGGACCGGGCTCTTCAAAGCCGCATGGATCACACGGAGGCGATCGTGAACAACGCCGTGCGCGAACTGCGCGCCCCGAAGGTGGAGAAGCTACGGGTCTTGATCCTTGGCGCATCCTCAGAAAGCGGTGACCGGGCTCTGCGCGTCGGCCGAGAACAAAAGCGCATCCGCCTAGCGGTCGAATCCGCTCTGCACCGCGAACTCGTCGAGCTTGACGTTCGTCCGTCCGCGACCACCAGCGACCTTCTAGACGGCATCACCAAGTTCCGCCCCCACGTCGTGCACTTCTCAGGCCACAGCGACGACGATCTGATCGAGTTCGAGGACGAACTCGACGACTTCCACCAAGGAGTCGTCGTCACGGCCCGGGCTTTCGCCTCCGCGGTCAAGGCCACCGACGATCCGCCCCTGCTGGTCCTGTTGAACTCCTGCAACTCCGCCGCTCAGATCGACCGCCTCATCGATCGACAGGTCACGCCGTTCGCCATCGGGATGGCCGACGAGATCCAGGACGGTGACGCGATCACCTATGCGGCGCAGTTCTACGCCGCGATGGCTAACGGGCAGTCCATCAAGTCGGCGCACCTGTCAGCGCAGGCCGCTCTCGAACTGGCCGGACTCTCCGGCGCCGAGCTGCCGACCCTGGCTCACGCCGATGATGTCGACCCCGCTCACACGATCCTGGTCAAGCCAGCGCAGTGAGAGGCGACACAGCTTGCGCGGCGTGCAGGCTGGTCATGGCGGTGTCGGGGGTCATGCGGACTCATCTCCTGCCGCAGTAATAGGCACCTGGACGGCGCGCGGGCGCCCCTTGGCTTCGGGGACGTGCTTGTAGAGCGTGGAGCGGCTGACGCCCAGCAGCCGGGCGATCGAGGACACCGACTCCTCCGGGCGCGTGAGCAAGGCCCGGGCCTGGCGGACCTGGTCGGGGGTCAGGGCCGGCGGGCGTCCGAGGCGCTGCCCGCGGGCGCGCGCGGCGGCCAGGCCCTCGTTGGTGCCCTGCACGATCAGCTCGCGGATGAACTCCGCCAGCGCGGCGAACACGTGGAAGACCAGGCGGCCGCCGGGGGTGGTGGTGTCGATTGTCAATTCCCGTAGTCCTCTGCACTGTTTTCCAGAGTCCTCCTCACTGACTGATCCAAATGCGCCTTCGCTCTTCTGTGTCTGGGGGTGCCAGGTAGGGTCACGGTCCCCTCAGCCACGTGCGTGAGGAATTTCTGGCGGGTCGGAGTCACGCTACGACTCGTTCCATGCCACTCCTGTGCAGAAGGGATTCGTCCGCGCCTGACAAGGACGCCTGAAGGGGAGACTGCGCAGTGGCCGATCCGGCGATGATCGCGGCAGGTATGAGCCTGGTAGGGACCGGCGCGAGCTTGGTGGCGACCTGGTTGCGGGTGCGCGGCCGGGTCCAGGCCGAGCGGATCCGGCTCAGTGCGCGTACCCAGGTGGTGCGGGGGCTGGGTCCGGGAAGTCGTCTCGTCGAGTCGCCCGAGGGCGTCATCATCGAAGTTGGCCCTTCCCGGCAGGAGGAAAGTGAGCGCAATGGCTGATTCCGGCGTGAATCGATCCTGGGCCTGCCGAGTCAGCCCGGCGGGATGAAGTGATGGACGATGCGTTCAGCGAGTTCTTCCGCCAGGAGCACCGCGGGCTCATCGGGTTCGTCATGAAGCTGGGAGCGCGGCAAGCCATCGCCGAGGAGGTGACGCAGTCGGCGTTTCTGGAGGCCTACCGCCGGTGGGACACCATCCGGCACCCTCGGGCGTGGGTGCGTACGGTTGCGGCACGTACTTATTTCAAGGGCCTAGACAAGGGGATGGACGATCTGGCCCGGTTAGAGGACTCCCTGGAGGACACCGTGGTCTGCGATGCGATGGACATCGCCGACTACCTCGCCCAACGCGACCGAGTCCAGGCCGCGCTCGATCGGCTGCCAATGACACAGCGGTTTGTGATGGCCTGGAGCATGGACGGGTATCCAGCCAGCAAGATCGCCGTTGAGTTGACGGAGCTGCGTGGTCGCCCGGTTTCGCCGGAGAGCGTCCGCAAGGCCCGCCAACGTGCTCGCGAAGCGCTCCGAGCGTTCCTGGGGTCCAACCGGAAGGGGGTGGAATGATGACCGGCCCCAACGACGACCTCGGCACGCTGCGGCCCGCACTCAGCGAGGAGGAGCTCGATGAAGTCCTCCACGAGGGTGAGCAGGACCTGCAGGATCACTTGCTGGAAACCGTCGACACCCCGGCTCACCTGGCCGCACTCCTGACCGCAGCCCGCGGGGAAGAAGAACATCCCGCGCTTGTCGCCAAACGCTTGGAGCCAGGCTCGTTTCTTGCCGAGCTCACCCCGGCCGAGCGCGCGGACCTGGAATCCCGCGGACGAATCCGCGACTTCGAACGGGGAGCGACGCTGTTCCTCGAAGGGGAGCAGCCCGAGTGGGTCGCCGTCCTGCTGAAAGGCCGGGTGAAGGCGTTCTCCTACCGGGAGCAGGGCGGTGAGGTGCTGCTCGCGGTGCGCGGCCCGGGCGCACTGCTCGGCGAGGTCGCCGCGATCGACGGGCAGCCCCGCTCGGCGTCGGTGGCCGCGCTGGAGCCGGTGCGAGCGCTCGCCGTTACGGCGGACGAGTTCATGGCCTTCCTCCAAGCGCACGGCCACGTCTCCATCATCATCATGCGGATGCTGCGCCAGCGCTGGCGCGACGCCGACCGTAAACGCGCCGAGTTCGGCATGTTCGACGCCACCGGCCGTGTGGCGCAACGGCTCGTCGAGTTGGCTGAACGGTTTGGTGTGCCCCACGACACCCGAGGCCCCGGATCCGCAGCACGTCCTGACGGAGGCAGCGTGCAGATCACTCTCCTGCTGTCGCAGGAGGAACTGGCCAGTTGGGTCGGCGCATCCCGGGAGGCGGTCAGCAAGGCGCTGCGGAAGCTGCGCGAGCACGGCTGGATTGAAATCGGTCGTCGCCGCGTGATCGTGCACGACCTGCAAGCCTTGCGCCGCGAGGCAGGACCGTAGGGGAATCGAGGCACCCAACGTTGGTCTCCCGATGACCCTCGCCAAGCCAACCCCGCCGCTCGCGGGTTTGTCGCTGTTGCTGGCTCTGCTGGTCAGTGTGTGCGGCGGGGCGGAGCGAGGATGCCGGTGATCGCGGCGATGGCCTCGCTGCCGGGTCTGGTGTAACGCAGTACAGACAAAGATCGACGGTAGTGCACAGGAGTTCAGGAATCAGGACTTTCCGAAGCCCTCGGCAATCAGCCCTATCACCGCAGGACGTCAGCGAACACGACTACTGGAATCGACAGGTAGGGGGACTTCGGGCAGTGTCCGAGAAACGAAACGATTCTTGGACACCAGCACGTCGGTCAGGTTCGCGCCGCGCACATAAAGGATCAGCGTCCTGGGCAGCGGGCGGGCACACTGAGGCCATGGTGGAGATGCGCCCGGCCGAGGCACGCGAGTTCTGGAAGGCGCTGGTCGACAACGCCTCCGCCCTGATCGCCGACGCCCACTGTCTGCTCTCTGCAGGCTCCCACGGGCGCGCCCGGTCGCTCGCCGTCCTGGCACAGGAAGAGCTCGGCAAGGCGCTGTGGATCTACGACGTCTTCCAGAGCGCATGGGGCCGGGGAGACCAGACGCCGCGCACGGTGGACGCGCTGGCCCAGCACGGGTTCAGTCACACGAAGAAGTACCTGCAGGCCGCCCTGTTCGGCGACGAACTCCCCGAGTTCTGGGGCGACTACAGCGCCATGCGCGACCTGGGGACCGCCCCGGAGGCATGGGCCGAGGCCGACCGGCAGCAGCGCGCGGACGCGGAGGCCGCCGCTCGGGAGGCCAACCGCGCCAAACAGCGGGGGTTCTACGTTGACCGCGCCGACGACGGGACCGTCCTGTCGCCCACCGCGATCCCGGCCGGGACGACGGCCGACGACCTGCGGACCGCCGCGCAGGTGGTCGAAATGCTGCTCATCCGCGACCACTCCCGGATGAAGTTCGATGCTGACACGCCGTACGACAGCACCCTCCCCAGCAGTTTCGCCTGCTCCCCATCTCGCACCCGGAGGAGTGGGCGGCGGCAGACTTGGACGTGCCCGCCCCGCGGACCGCAGAGGACAGGGCCAAAGATGACGGCCAGGAGACCGCGCGGTAGAGCCCCCGTCTTTCCGGACGCGGAGGTCCTGGACGCCTCCCAGCGGCCTGCGCAAGTTCTGCACCCGGCGGCTGGCCGAGAATCGATCGATTCCCGAACACTCAAAACCGGGTGCGCTCGTCCACCCTCGCCACCGCCCGGATCTCCTGCTCCGACTGCCCGAACACCCCGTGCAGGTTCGCGCCTTCCAGGTTCGCACCCTCCAGATTCGCGCCCTCCAAGTTCACGCCCCACAGGTTGGCTCCTTCCATGCGCGCGCGCCCCAGTTTCGCGCCCTCCAGGCGCGCGCTCACCAGGTCCACGCCCGCCAGGCGCGCGTACACGAGACTCGCGCGCGCCAGGTTCACGCCCAACAGAATCGCGCCCTCCAGGTACGCGGCACCCAGGTCCGCGCCCTCCAGGTCCGCGCCCTCCAGGTCCGCGCCCTCCAGGTCCGCGCTGTACAGGTTCACGCCCGCCTGGCGCGCGCCCTCCAGGTTCGCGCGCACCAGGTTCGCGCGCGGCATGAGCGCGCCCGCCAGGTCCGCGTCCACCAGGGTCGCTCGTTCCAGGCGCGTGCCCGCCAGGCGCGCGTCCTTCAGGTCCGCGCGATCCAGGCGTGCGCCCGCCAGGTTCGCGTGCCGAAGGTTCGCGTTCTCCAGGTTTGTGTCCTCCAGGTCCACGCCCTCTAGGTTCACGTTCTGGAGATCGGCTGCGGGTATGCGCGCCCGGCGGAGGTGTAGCTCGTTGAGGTCCAGAATGCGGCGTTCGGGACGGTGGGATCGGGCACCGAGCGCGGTCAGCGCGGCTTGGACGTCCGCCTCGGGCCGGTCGGGGAGGCGGCGAGGCCGACCCAGCGTGGGGGCGTCGTCGTTGTGGCGGGCGGCGGGAGCGCGGCGGCGGACGAAGGTCTCCAGGACCTCTACGACGTCGTCGTGGTGCGGGGAGAGTCGGCGCCGACGTGGGCCAGGGCGTAGATGCCGCCGAGGCGGGCGTCGATGTCCTCGGAGCTGAGCCGTTCCAAGGCCTTCGTAAAGCGGTCGGTGACCTGGCCGCGGTGCGACAGACGATAGTTGCGGGCGGTGTACAGCAGCGAGATCGCCACCACGATCGCGCCGCCAGCCGAGACCACCAGCAGCCGCGCGTTGTGCCGGTCCTTGGCGTCCCCGCCCTTGCCTTCCAGGCCCATCCAGGCGGGCATCCTCCGCAACGCCACCGCGTACACCGCCGCCAGCCCAGCCAGGCCGAGCCCGGTCAGCGCCACTCCCCCGGCCCGCGCGGCCGGCCTGGCGAGTTCGTACTGGGCCCTGCGCTGAAGACGCACCATCCGATTCACGACAGACCAGTCAAACCGCAGCCGCCCCGCCTCCGCAGGCGATCGCGCACACGAACCGCCCTCCTACAGGCCCATGCGCCCCACTCCGGACCGAACCCGCCCACTCACCAGGTCAAATCTCCCCAGATCACCACGACACGCAGCACGCCGTTCGCACAGAAGTTCGACTTCACCGCCACGGCGTGCTTACATCGAAAGATCATCAGAAAGGAGGTGAACACGATGGGGAACAATGCCAAGCAGATCCTCGGCTGGGTCGCGGCCGCGTGGGTCCGCACCGCCGCTTACAACTGGCTGGTTCGCCAGGGGATCGACCGGCTCCTCGCGCATGTCCTGGCCACACTCGCTGGCGGCGTCACCGTCCGCGCCATCGCCGCGGCGTAGCCCCGCGGAAAGAGGGCCCTACCTTCCGTGGGTTGGGCCATCGACCCGCCCCGACTCAGATCTGCTCTGTCTCTTGCTCGGCCCGGTACTCGGCCAGGCTCTCGGCGACACGTTCGGCGAGAGCGCCAGGCCGGGCGTCTCGGCCATCTCGACGGGCCCGCCGTCCGGGCCGGACACCTGCAGGTGCGATGGCCGCGCAAGTCCCTCGTGGTGACGGCGTTCCAGCAGCCAGGCGGCCGCCCGCCAGTCCGGCGGCGCCAGGTCGTCCTCGCGTTCCTCAACGACCTGCCCGCTCGCCGGGTCCCGGTAGCGGCGGGTTCGTCGGCGGACCACGTAGCCGCCCTCGGCGGCCCGGTCGATGCGCGAGACGTTGGCGTGCTGACCGTGCGCGTGCGCGCGTGTGACCGCCTCGCAAAACTCGCGGAATGGCTCCTCCTCCTGCTCCACCCGGCCGCCCTCATCCAGAGTGTCCTGAGGGCGCGGCCGCGGGCCATCCACCGGTAGAACGTCGCCTCATGGATCCCGGCATGGACCGCCGCGGCCTGATGGGTCATGCCCGCCGCCAGCAACCGCTCGCGCACGCCGTCGTCCAGCAACTTGGGCGGCCGCCCCATCCGCGCCGTGTCGTTGCGCGCCTCGTCCTCGGCCATGGGGCGCACCGTAGAATCGGCGACGCGCTTACGTCGCAGCACGGCCGTCGCGACGATCCGCCGGGCGTGGTTAGTTAGGTCGGCTCGCTCTCCCCCGAACGGCTCGTACGAACCCCCGGCACCCCCGGACCTGACCCACCGCCGCGACCTAACTGACCTAACTTTCGACAGCTCGGCCCGCGAGTGAGGTTCGTCGACGGGCCGAGTGAGATCACTAACTCGGTGAGGCCGGCGACCTAACCCGCATTGTCGCCAATTGGCGACACAACGCGTGGGTCAGGGGTCGCTGGGCGGTGGCCGCTCCCACGGAACCACCGCGCCGCCCTCGCCGAGCTGCAGCTGCGGGACGTCGTCGTAGGCGGCCGGGGGCTCCAGCCGCCGCACCGACCGGCCGGACACATCCACCAGCAGCTGCCGCGCCGCGGGCGGGTCGCCGGTCACGTGCGGGTAGGTCACGATCGCCCGCCACCGCCGGGCCCCGGCGTCCACAACCACGCCAGCAGGTACGCAGGCTGCATGTCCCGCCCGGACCGGAGCTGGACCAGCGGCATCTTCCCAGCGCACAGCGCGGAGAGTACCCGGCACGCTTGGGAGGATCAGGGAGACGATCCGCCGCCGATCGCCGCCGGGCAAAGGCCGAACCCCGGCCCGCTTGTTGCGAGAAGGCCGGGGTTCGGGTGTGGTGGGGAGTGGACGGGTCTCCTGCCCGCTGGATGGCGAGTCTGCTGAGGCAGGGGGCCCGTCACTCGTTCAGCCGCGGTGTGCGGCCGCTACCAGGAGGGCTTGCAGGGACGGACCTTGCGCGGGTTAGAGGTGATCCATCCGTCCTTCCCTTTCTTCACCCGGACGTGGTACCGCAGGTAGGGGCGGTCACGCCGGTCGGTCCAGAACTTGCTGCCCTTCTTCAGGACGCCCCATGAGCGGGTGCTGGTCTTGGGCCCCTTGAAGATGTGGACGTAAGGGGCCCTGACGCGCATGCACCGCCACGTGACCGCGGTGCTGTGGAGCATGGCGGGGGCCGCGCTCTCGGCGCGCTGCGCGGTCGAGGCCTGGAAGGCCGCGGCGGTGAAGGCGGTGGTAGAGGCGGTGGTGGTGTCCGCTGCCTGCGCAGTGCCGGGAGCGGCGGTTATGAGACCCGCGACCGCGACCGCGCCTGCCAGGCCCAGCCCACCCGCGCTACGGGTGATGGATGGGTGAAGTCGCACGAGAAGAATCTCCTTCTTGCCGTAATTCGGCCCCTTTGACGAGGCCCTGATCGCAAGAATTGAACCCTGCGGGAGGCGGCCGGCACAGAGGAGACGGGCAAGTGAGACAGATTGCGACGCTCAACAGCCTGACCTGCAGGTTCTGGTGTCGGGTTGAGACGACATGAGACACCCCGGCGACGCCGAGCGCCCCGGCGATCAGGCCGAAGACGGCGCCGGTGACGAGTGCCGCTCGGCACTCCGCGACGAGATCCGTTGGCTAGCAGCCTCGACCGGTAAGCGCACTGCCGCAGCCCGGGCCAGAGCCCTCGGCGTGGACAGGTCGACGCTGTACCGCTACCTGAGTGGACAAGTCCCGCCATCAGACACGATGAAGCGCATGCTGCAACATGCAGTGGAAGCGGGGTTCATCAGTCCTCGTGAGCGCGAACTGATCTTGCGGGTGCACAAGGGGGCAGTGGCCGAGAAGAAGCGAGCCGACGCGGTATCCAACGCCGAGCCCACCCCACCAGCAAGCCTCGAACCCACCACCGAACCTGCGACCGGCCCCACGACCGAACCTGCGACCGAACCTGCGACCGAACCCGAGCCGAAGCCCGAAGGACCACCCGAGGCTCCGCCTCCCCGTCCGCCACGGCGTTGGGCGCTGCGGACAGCTGCTGCTTGCACCACGTTCGCCGCCGTGGCCACGGCCGGCTGGCTGGGCGTACGCGCCGTGGACGGCTTCTCCGATCGCCCCGGGCGCGCGACCAGCACGGCGGTGGCCGCCGAGTACCGTGCCCATGCGGCCTTTTACCGCAGTCTGCAGCACTTCGTCCTCACCGACAGCGCAGAGGACGGCAGGTCCGCAGTCCTCGAATTCAGAATCGACGGCGGCCCGACGGCCACCCGGTGGAACAAGAGCGGCAGCCGCCACACCGCCCGGACGATCCAGACTCCCCCCATCACTTCCCGCAGCGAGATCGAATACCGGGTCTGTGTGGCCCCCTACAGACAGCTCATCCCCGAGGAGAGCTGCGGCCAATGGACCACTGACCTGCCGTCCAAGCTGAACCGCGCCCTGCCCACGCCTCCGTCCCGCTCGACTGCCGCGCACCCTTCAGCGCCGCATCCGGCGGACCGCAAGTCGACGTGTCACTGGAAAGTCATTCGGCAAACGGTCGGCGTCTACGAAGATCCGACCCGGAGTCGTCTCCGGCTCAAGACCAAGACAAAGGGGAAGGTGGTCGGCCCCTACTGCCGCACCTCCCGAAACATCGCCGAAGGCGCGACCTACGTGGCCGTTAAGACCGAAACCGCCACAGATGGAATCGGATGGATCAATGTCAGCGCGTTGACCCCCGCAGAAGAACCGAAAGAGAAAGAACCAGTTGCAACACAGCGGCCGCAGGCCCGGTAGTGATCTCACTCGTGTTACGTGCCGCAGGGCGGCTATCGGCCGAGTCCTCCACCCCGGTCAGGGCCATGATCGTGGTCGGAGTGGGGGCCGCGGTAAGGATCGGCGCGGCGGGGCGCTGCCTCGGGCCGACCGGGGCCTCGCCTGGTTGTGGCGTGCTGACGGCGTTGCGCGTGTTCGTGGTCGGCGCGGCGGGTGGGCAGCGTGGCGCGGATGGCGCGTTCGGTGCGGAGTTGGGTGAGGCGGTCTCGGGCTTGTGCGGCGGTGGCGGGGCCGGAAAGCCGGGTGGTTGCGTGCAGGATGCGGCGAGCGGTGCGGTAGGCGTCGCGGCTCTCGGCGGTCACGCCGGCGGCGCGGTCGGGTGCGGTGTCGATCTCGTCGGCGATCGCCGCGGCGAGGTGTTCGTGCCACCGGCCGGTCAGATCGGTGTGTTCGGTGGTGGCGGCGCCGTTTCGCCATGCCGGGCGGGCGGGGCGGCCGTAGTCGCCGGTGAATGGATCGGCGGCCTGTCGTTGGAGGTCGGCGAGGCGGGCGTGGGCGTGCCGTTCGGCGGTGGTCGCGGCGACGAGCTGGTCGCGGGCGGCGTCCTGGTCGCGGGTGAGCTGGGCGCGGCTGGTGCCGTGCGTGCGTAGCACCAGGCGCCCAAGGTCGGCGAGCGGCGCCAGCTCGGCGAGCCGGGCCCGCGCGTTGGCCTGGTCGGCGCGGGCGGCGGCGAGCCGGTCGCGGGCGGCGGGGCAGCTCGGTCTCGGCTGCGGTGTCGGCGGCGAGCGCGGCGGCCCAGTCGCGCAGCTGCGCGGCGGCGGGGCCGTCGTCGGCGCGGGCCTCCTGCAGCAGGACGGCGACGCGGTTCTCGTACGCGGTGAACCGCGCGTACGCGGCGGCGGCGTGGTCGACCTGGCGGCGTAGGTCGGTGTCGCCGACGTCGCCGTGTTCCACATCACCATGCGCCTCACCGTCCTACCCCAGTCCACCCGATCCCTCCCCGCACTCGCAGCCGACACCGAGGACTTCACCATGGACCCCGCCGGGGCCGACCGGATGCTGGAGCGGATCAAGAACTACCTGTGGCACGGCAACACCTTCCGAGCCCTCGACCTGCTCAACGACCTCGTCGAGGACTACGAACTCCTGTGCCCGAACGAGCCCGACGACAAGCACCGCACCTTCCACACCCGGCTGGCCGAGTTCCGCACCTACATCGACCGCAACTCCGGCCAGATCCCGAACTACGGCGAGCGCCACCGCAACGGCGAGGCCATCTCCAGCGCCACCGCTGAGGCCACCGGCAACCACGTCATCAGTCGCTGCATGGTCAAGAAGCAGCAGATGAGGTGGACACCCCGCGGCGCCCACCTCCTCCTGCAGATCCGGACCCGCATCCTCAGCCACGACCTCGAAACCGACTTCTCACGCTGGTACCCCAACCCAGATCAGACGCTCAGCCTCGAGGCCTGACCCGTTCCCAAGATTTCGTAGGGCGACTTGCCCTGTACTCCAGCGGCCGGTCCATCTCGGGCGGCATCAGGGCCGCGCGGCAGCGGCCTTGGAGATGAGCCCGAGGATCGTCTCCAAGCGGTCGACGAACTGAGGAACGTCGATGCCGTGCTCCGGGCGGATCCCGAGCATGACCATGCCGGTGCTGAGGGTGTTCTCGGCCGCCTCTAGGAGCGGGTCTTCGCTCTCGCCGAGTAGTTCCATTAGGCGCTCACGGGCGAGCCACACCTGGTAGCCGACGGCGGCCCAACTGCGCTCCTCGACCGTGAGGCTGTACTGCTGTGGAGAGGCGGCCTTGTTGGCCTCGAACCAGTCGCCGATGCTGCCCGACGCCAGGCGGTAGGCCTCCTGGTAGGCGGCCTCGGTCGCGGCACGGGCGAGCAGGGCAGCCAGATGCACGGCGCGGAATCGGTCACCAACCGGCTCGGCCGTACCACCCATCGGGTCGGTGACGTGCTCGGCCGGGTCGACGCCGAGGGCGGCCAGCGCTGCGGTGAGGGCTTCGGGGGAGGTGTTCACTCGGCCACCGTAGCCGTCGGGCTCCGGCCGGTATCCGAGGAGCTCCCCAGGCGTCCGTCAGATCGTCGAGGTGGCGCCGTCCGGGCTGACGATATTGCCGAGGCGAGGCTTTGCCCGCGGAGTGCTCGGCGACCGCGCCTGAGCTCGGACGGTGCTGGTGGCCGGAGCCGAGCGCCCTGACCGGTGCACTGGTCACGACTCGCCAGCCCAGCACACGATCACCCTCTCCCGCCTCACGCCCCAAGGCGTGCAGGACGACGGCGTGGAGGGGAGAGGAAAGTTGATCCGCCAGCGTGGTTGGTGTGGCCTGACCCGTTCCCACCGTTTCTCCCGGTCTCCGAATCGACCAGCAGCTGAGCAGACGACCTCCGCTTCCGCCGCTGATCGAACACCGCCTGCGGACACGCCAGATGGAGCTCCTCACCTTCCCCGGGCGGCATCTGACCAGTCAGGAGGCTCCGTGAGCCGACCCGCTGACCTTCCTCGCGAGCACGACGTTCGCACGGCGATGCAGCAGCTCCAGGTCCGCCGCACCGCACAACGCCTCTTGCACACCCACCTGCAACCCGCCGCCGACGTCCACTGGAGCGGCATCTCCCTGGACCTGACCGGCACCACCTTCATCGAAGTCACCCTCACCGGCTGCCACCTCCACACCGCCGACTTCACCGGCGCCATCTTCTCCTCGATCGCCGAGTTCAGCGGGACGACCTTCTCCGAGGGCGCCTGGTTCCGAAACGCGGCCTTCTCCGAGGACGCTAGGTTCGACAAGGCGTCCTTCTCCGGGAACGCCGGGTTCAGCGGGGCGACCTTTGCGGGTGTCGCTGGTTTGGGTCGAGCGTCCTTCTCACGCGGGGTCGACCTGGAAGCAGTGACGGTGGCGGATGTCAGCCTGGCGCATCAGATCCCAGCCGGGTGGGAAATCCAACCAGCCAGCGGGGCTGAGGGCCGCTTCGTGCCAGCAGGGGCCTCATCGCCGTCCCGGTCCTGAACTATCTGCGGCCTGCCCGAACAGGCCGGACTTGCGGCGCATGCCACGGCCATCAAACGGCACCCTAGGCAGGCGGTTCGCGGTAGAGCACGGTCACGCCGCCGGCATCAGGTCCCCGAACACCTCTTGCATCGCCTCCGCGCCGCCCCGCACCACCGGCCGGAGCTGATGCCGATACACCGTCTCGGTCACCTCCGTGGAAGCGTGCCCGACTAGGTCGCTGATCTTCTCGACCGCGACCCCGTGGTCGCTGAGGATCGACACGAACGTGTGCCGCAGCTCCCGCGGCGTCCACGACCTCCCCAGCCCGGCCGCCGCCGTCATCACCCGGAACTCGTCCCGCACCTGCTGGGACGGCAACGGCCGCCCGGCCCGATCACAGAACACCAGCCCGTCATCCTGGTACTCCTCGCCCGCCGCGGTCTTCTCTTCCTCCTGCCGCACCCGATGCGCCCTGAGCGCCGACACGGCCAAGTCGGCCAGCGCCACACCGCGGCGGCTCCCGGGCGTCTTGGTCTCCCCGGTGTGTCGGGCAGAGCTGGTGACGAACACCGCGCCGTCCACCAGGTCCACATCGCTCCACCGCAGCGCCCGCGTTTCCTCCGTCCGCAGCCCCGAAAGCAGCGCGAGCACCACATACGCGCCGAGCCGGTGCCCACCGTGAACAGCCTCGACCAGCAACGCGGCCGCTTGCTCCACGCTCATCGACCGCGACGGCTGCGCGGGCAGGCCGGCCGGGGTGTCGACCAGCGCCGCGACGTTCCGGCCGACCTTGTCGTGCCGCTCAGCGCGCCGCAGCGAACGCCGTAGCAGCCCGTGCACGATCTTCAACGAACTCGACGTCAGGTGCCCGGCCCGGTCGTGCAGCCACGCCTCAACATGGTCGGCGGTCAGGTCCCGGACCCGCACCTGCCCGAGCTGCGGCACCAGCTGCCAGCGGACCAGCCCTCGGTAGGCCTCGATCGTCGACGGTGCACGGCCCAGCTTCTCCAACTGCGTCAAGAAGTCGGCGGCCGCGCGCTCGACGGTGTAGTTCCGGTCGGCGCGCACACCCCGCTCCAGGTCGGCGACGGCCTGGACGAGCTTGCGCATCAGCGCCCGCTCGGACGGTGCCTTCCGCTTCAGCCGGCGCCGCTTCCCGTTCGGGTACCGGCCGAGCGAGATCGCGCCGGTCCACCCGCCGTCCTCCTGGTAGATCGACGCCGTGTACTCCCCCACCCAGACCCGCACCCAGCCCTCCTCGCCTCGACCTTGTTGAGGATCACTTTGGCGCGGGGGAAATGCCCATATGCCCCGAACATGCCAGACGTCCCCAGACGTCACGCAGTCATGCGTCAGGCTCGTCTTCTGACT
The DNA here is from genome assembly GCF_005889715.1 of Actinomadura soli. Classification (GTDB taxonomy): domain Bacteria; phylum Actinomycetota; class Actinomycetes; order Streptosporangiales; family Streptosporangiaceae; genus Spirillospora; species Spirillospora soli. Next base: position 9,890 of record NZ_VCKW01000041.1, on the reverse strand, counting down.
CCCCCTCCGCTGCCTGTCCTTCCACGGCATCCTCGTCATCGGTCGCAGACTGGTGTAGCTGGTCTATCTCCATGGCGGCGAAGAGAACGTCGTTGGGCAGAACGTCGCTCTGCCAGCGGTTCTGCTTCATCTTTCGGTGAACGCCGGAGTTAATTAGCTTGACGTACTCTGCTCCGATGGTACTGGCGAGGATGAGCTTCTCGGAATCAGTGAGGGTACGCAAGGAGGAGGGCGATAGGCTCCACCGAAGGATGGCGGACAAAGCGCTGGAAGTCGCAGGCTCTTTTGTCGAGAAGTGGTTAGCCCCGTCCTCCTCCGTGTCGTCGTCCGCGGCTTCCGCTCGACGGGAGCGGATATCGTTGAGTCTCTGCCACAAAAGCGTAAGAGCGGCCTGGTCAAACGTGGCGTCGCTGACCTGTGTTTCGAGGTACTTGTTCGCCAAGGCCAGGAACGATCGTACCGTGACCAGGTAGAACGGTTGCCCGGCCTTGTCGCGCATCTCCTCGACAAGCTCTGGTCGGGGGCCGAGGTGCTCCTTATCCTCGTCGAGGCGTGCCCAGTCCTCTTTGGAATCGTCGGTGATCAGAAGGGTCGGGGCGTTGCGGCGCTTGGCCTCTTCGATCGTCTGTGCCCACAGCAGGTAGTCGCCGACGCCGTTTTCTCCCTTCTTTCCGTCGGCATAGCCGGGTGGCGCTTTGTCTTGGACACGCTTCCACCCTTCCTTCCTGGCCTGCTCCGGATCATCGAGCGGAGGCCCGATCTTGCCGTTGATGAGATGTTCGATCTCGTTGAAGATCGGGTCATCCAGCAAGGCCTCATCGAGGTTGAGGTCGAACAGGCCGAGATGGGCGATCTGTGCGTGCAGCTCCGTAACGGCCTCGTCGAGGATTTTCCTCAGCCGATCGACCTGCTCGTCCAGGAGGCCGCGACGTTCCGCGAATTCGTTGATAGTGATGCGGACCTGTTCGATCTTTGCGCCGAGGTCAACGGCGAATTTTGTGGGCGCTGAGGCTGCCTCTTTGATGACGCTGTGGCGGCGGTTGAGGAATTCTTCGGCGACCTGTCGCGGGATCCACAGACGATCCCCCAGCGCGCGGAGGGCGGCGAGATATTCGGTGCGGGCCCGCTGGTTGAAGCGGTAGATGTTGAACAGCGCGTTGGTGTCCGCCACCACCAGGCCTCCGGTCAAGGACTCCTTGATGACGTCATTGCCAGGAGGGCAAAGCCCGACATACATGTCGCGGAGTCCTCCACCGGCCGCAGGGGACGTCGTTGGGCTGCTGGACGAGTCCGGCATCTCATCAGGGGTGTCATCCACGGACGCCAAGGCTACTCAGGGGATGGCTCTTGAGCGGAGTCGATTTCTGCGCCGCTCGCAGACAACGTCACAACCGGGATCGCGCTTCGCTAATGCGGAACTGGCACGCGGAAGCGATGTCGCGTCAGCCGACCCGTTCGAGCCGCAGGGACCGGACCGCTTCACTCAGCGCCGCCTCGTACCGGGCGGACGAAGAGGACCGGCCTCTCCCGGCGGCGAGCTGCACCAGGACGGGCCTCCCGATCTGCGCCGGACCGGACCGGGACAGTCCTCTGCCGGTCCGCGGGCCGGCAGGCTCCGTACCGCCCGCACCCGAGGAGGACCCGGGCCGGACCGCATCGTCGGTCCGGTCGCCCGCTTCGCAGTACGGTCCGCCTCGGCGCCGCCCACCGCGCGGACCGGCCCGTCGTCCGCCACGGCCAGAGCAGCCCGAGTAGCCGCTTACCGCGATCGAACCGCGCCCGCCCAGCACCGCTCGAACCTGCCCGATCGACACCGCCGCGAGGTCCTGGCCCTCGAACGCGCGGCGAAGTACCGAGAGCGCGGACGTGCCGAGGGCGCTGTGGAGTACGTAGCCGAGCAGCTGAGGTTGTCGGAACGACGTTGTGAACCGCAGTCGGTGAACGAGGACCTGCCGCGGACCCGGCGTTGGGATGTGCGGACTGCGTCCGGGCGGCTGGTGACGACGCCGAGCCAGTACGCCCGCCTGCGCGGCGAGGACCGCGCCACACGGCGGGCAGGTCAGTGGAAGGTATCCGCCCCGTACCGGACAGTGACCGGCACCCGGTCACACCCGGCCTGGCGGGCGGCTACGTAGCGGCGGTGCCCGGCCAGCAGCTCGAACACGCCCTGGCTGCGCGGGGGCGGACGTACCGCCAGCGAGGTCCCGGCGGCGCAGAGCCTCAACGAGCCGGACGAGACGGGTCGACAGCCTCATACAACTCGCCTTGGCCCGTGGCGACCCTGACAAGGAGTACCACCTGGCCCAATATGGACGACAATCAACTATGTACTGATCTCTTACAGAGCGGCACGTTAGCGTTAACAGCCCATGGTGAGAGACGAAGAGCAGCGCCTGGCGGCGGAGGCTCGCGCGCGCACGATCATCGACAGCCAATTGGCCGATGCGGGCTGGGTGGTTCAGGACCGCAGAAATCTGAACCTTTTCGCCGGACTGGGCGTCGCGGTCCGCGAGGTCGTGATGGCCAAGGGGCACGGCCGTGCCGACTACCTGCTGTATGTGGACAAGCGAGCGGTCGGTGTCATCGAGGCCAAGCCCGAGGGGACGACGCTGTCGGGCGTGGAATGGCAGTCGGCTCAGTACGCCGATGGACTCCCGCCTGAAGTGCGGCTGAAAGCGCTGACCGTGGACGGACAGCTACCGTTCGTCTTCGAGGCGAGCGGCTCGGAGACCCACTTCACCAATGGCTTCGACCCCGAGCCGCGGGCGCGGCGGATCTTCAACGTCCCCCGGCCGGAGACGCTGGCCCGCCTGCTACGCGCCGCTGAAGCGGCCCCGGACCGCCCGAGCTGGCGGGCCAAGGTCCGCCACCTGCCGTCAATGGACGAACGACCTCTTCGCGGCGCGCAGGTAGCAGCGATCAGCGGAATCGAACGCAGCCTGGCCGAGCAGCGTTTCGACCGGAGCCTGGTGCAGATGGCCACCGGCGCCGGAAAGACCTACGCGGCGGTGACGCTGGCCTACCGATTGCTCGAATTCGGCGGCTTCAACCGGATCCTGTTCCTGGTCGACCGGAACAACCTGGCCGACCAGGCGCAGGCGGAGTTCCAGAACTACCGCACCCCAGGCGACGGCCGCCGGTTCACCGAGCTGTACAACGTCGACAAGCTGACCGCCGCCGGGATGCTTGGCTCCACCAAGGTCGCGATCTCCACCATCCAGCGGGTCCACCTGGCGTTGCGCGGCGAGGACGTCCCACCCGTCGACGACCCCAGCCTGGACGGCTACATACCGCAGGCCCCGGTCTCGGTCGCCTACAGCGCGGCGCTCCCGCCCGAGACGTTCGACCTGGTGATCGTGGACGAGGCACACCGCAGTATTTACGGCGTGTGGCGGGCGGTGCTGGAGTACTTCGACGCGCACATCGTGGGGCTGACCGCCACGCCAGGCAGGCAGACCTTCGGGTTCTTCCGCCAGAACCTGGTCAGCGAGTACACCTACCCGCAGGCGGTGGCCGACCGCGTCAACGTCGACTTTGACGTATACCGCATCCGGACGGAGATCACCGCCCAGGGCAGCAAGATCGAGGCCGGGACGATCGTGCCCAAGGTCGACCGGCGCACCCGCGTTCAACGCCTGGAGGAACTGGACGAGGACCTCGAGTACACGGCCAGGCAACTCGACCGGGACGTGACCGCCACCAACCAGATCCGGCTGGTGCTGGAGACCTTCCGCGACCGGCTGTTCACCGAGATCTTCCCCGGCCGCACCACCGTCCCCAAGACCCTGATCTTCGCCAAGGACGACGCGCACGCCGAGGAGATCGTCACCACCGTCCGCGAGGTCTTCGGCAAGGGCAACGACTTCGCCGCCAAGATCACTTACACGGTGCGAGACCACAAGGGGCAGCTCCAGACGTTCCGCACCTCCCCCGCGCTGCGCATCGCCGTGACCGTCGACATGATCGCCACTGGGACGGACGTCAAGCCGTTGGAGTGCGTGTTCTTCATGCGGGACGTCCGCTCCGCGCAGTACTTCGAGCAGATGAAGGGACGCGGCTCCCGTACGATCGACGGTGCGGACTTCCAGGCCGTCACCCCGGACGCCGCTACCAAGACCCGGTTCGTGCTGGTGGACGCGGTCGGCGTCACCGAACACGGCTTTGTGGAACCGCCGCTCAACCGCATCAAGGGCGCCTCGCTCAAGCAACTGCTCGACAAGACTGCCGCGCTCACCATCACCGAGGATGAGACCGCCACGCTCGCGTCCCGGCTGGCCGCGCTGGAGTTGCAGCTCACCCCCGACGAGCGGACGGAACTCGACCAGGTGGCCGGCGCGTCCGTGGGCGAGTTGATCCGTGAACTGGTGAAGGCCGTCGACCCCGACACCCAGGCAGCCGCCACTGCGGGCGCCTCCGACCCGGCCGCCGCCGTCCAGGACCTGCTGGATGCCGCCATCGAGCCGCTAGCCGCCAATCCCGAGCTGCGCAACCGGATCCTGGAACTGCGCCGCACCCACGACCGCACCATCGACGAGGTCAGCCGCGACGTCCTACTGGACGCGCACGGCGTCGTCGACACCACTCGCGCCCGCACGGTCGTGGAGTCCTGGAAGGAATACCTGCGCGAGCACCGCGACGAGATCACCGCCATCCAGCTGATCTACCAGGCGGGGGAAGGAAAGGTCTCGTTCGGCGACATTCAGGAGCTCGCCGACCGCATCGCCAGGCCGCCCTATAATTGGACGCCCGACGTCATCTGGAACGCATACGTCGCTCTGGGCACGCCCCACCGCCCCGGTCCCAGCCGGGGACGGCGCACACTTACCGATCTGGTGTCACTGCTGCGCTATACGGTCGAGGTCGACGGCGAGCTGGTTCCGTACGCCGACCGCGTCCGCGACAGGTACGCGACCTGGCTGGCCCAGCAGGCCCAAGCGGGCGTCGTTTTCAGCGAGGTGGAGAGATGGTGGCTGGACCAGATGGTTGAGGTCATCGCGTCATCGGCAGGCATCACGGCCGAGGATCTGGACGAGGCCCCCTTCACCAAACGGGGCGGCATCGAAGGCGCCCTCCGCGACCTCGGCGACCGCACCGAAGAACTGATCGAAACGCTGAACACGGAGCTCACTGCGTGATCAATAGGCACAGGCTCGGCGATTTTGCAAAGGTGATCGATTGTGAGCACAAGACCGCCCCGGCCTCCGATCACGCTTTTGCTTACTCAATCGGGACAAGGGCCGTTCGAAACGGTCGCATCTCACTCGATAGGGCAAAGCCAGTATCCGAGGAGACATTCAACGCCTGGACCAGGCGTGCTGTTCCAAAATCCGGCGATTTGATCTTTTCTCGCGAGGCGCCTATGGGGGAGGTTGGAGAGGTTCCTTCCGGCGCAAAGGTCTGCCTTGGACAGAGAACCGTTCTCATGCAACTGGACACATCTCGGATAGACTGCCGATTTCTAAAATATGCGTTGATGGCGCCGGCCTCACAAGCCTGGATTAAATCTACTGCCTCAGGCTCAACTGTACTGCATCTCAACGTAGCTGATGTGCGCCGGATACCGCTTCCAGATGTACCTCCCCTGCTTGAGCAGCGCCAGATCGTCGAAGCCCTCGAAGACCACTTCTCGCGCCTCGACGCCGCCAGCGCATCTCTGGCAACGGCGAAGCGGAGAGTCACCGCGTGGAGCACTGCACTAGCCGACACCACGGTCTGGCAGCGCGGTTGGCCATTGAGGCCGATAGGAACGCTGCTTCGTGAACCCATGAGGAACGGTCGATCCGATCGAGCTGCGCAGGGTAATGAGTCCGGACTCCGCACTGTGACGCTCACAGCAGTCACGCGGAACAGGTTTGAGGAGGAATTCACGAAGCAGACCGTTACGCCCGCCCAACAAGCGCGCGGTCTCTGGCTTGAGCCGGGCGACATCTTCGTGCAACGCGCAAACACACCGGAGCTTGTCGGCACAGCAGCCCGATTCGAGGGTCAGCCAGAATGGGCTATTTTTCCTGATCTTCTTATTCGCCTACGGGCCAATGAGCAAGTCATCGACAGCCGTTTCCTCGTTGCAGCGCTCCGCAGCGAGCGCGCCCATCGTAGTCTTCGATCGAAAGCGAAGGGGCTCGCCGGTTCCATGCCGAAGATCGACCAGGCTGCCGTCGCCTCGACCCTGGTCCCGGTTCCCTCCCTCGAGGATCAATGTTCGGTGATTGAGAGGATCACGACAATCGAAAACGGCGCGTTGGCAACCCTCGCGACTGTCGAGACGCAGGAACGGCGCACGCTCAATCTTCGACGCGCACTGCTCGCCGCCGCCTTTTCGGGACGGCTGACCGGCAAGAGTAGTGATCTCGATCGGGTGCGGGAGTTGGCCGGTGTCTGATCTGAAATTGTTCCGGTTCTCCGGAGGGCCGGCGACCGAGCTGACGAGTTCGTCGGCCAAGCTGGAGAAGTCACTGCAAGAGGACATCGAACGGAACATGGAGACGCTCTTCGGCGCGCGCCTCCTCGCTTCCGAGTACAGCACCGGGGCCAAGCACGGTGGACGGATCGACTCCCTGGGGCTCGACGAGAACTACTCACCGGTGATCTTCGAGTACAAGCGCGCGACGAACGAGAACGTCATCAACCAGGGCCTGTTCTACCTGGATTGGCTTCTCGACCACCGGGGCGAGTTCGAGCTTCTGGTCATGAAGCGGCTCGGCAGCGAGGACGCGAAGGCCCTCGATTGGAGCAACCCTCGCCTGATCTGCGTTGCCAACGGCTTCACGCGCTACGACGAACACGCAGTGCTCCAGATCAACCGCAGTATCGAGCTGGTTCGCTACCGGAAGTTCGAACCCGATCTGCTGGCCCTGGAGCTCGTCATCTCTACCAAGCCGGACACTGCGACGGGCGCACCACCTCAAAAAGTCTCGTCATCGCCTGCGAACGCCAAGACCGTGACCGAACTGCTCGACCAGGCATCCACGGAACTGCGGGACCTGTACGCAGAGCTCGAACGGTATTGCGAGTCGCTCGGTGACGACGTCACCAAGAAGGTGTTGAAGAACTACTTCGCTTTCCGCCGGCTAAAGAACTTCGCCTGCGTCGAGGTGCATCCGCTGTCCAAGAACCTGTTGGTCTACCTGAAGATCGACCCGGACACGATCGAGCTGGCCCCGGGTTTCAGCCGCGATGTCCGCAGCATCGGTCACTTCGGCACTGGTGACCTGGAGCTTCGCATCAAGAGTCCAGAAGATCTGGAGCGCGCGCTGCCCCTCGTCCAGCGCAGCTACGAGGCAAGCTGATTGACCGTCACGCGGCACGAGAAGAGGTCTGATGTCTGACGCACGACGGCTTGTGGACAAACTGTGGTCGTACTGCAACGTGCTCCGCGATGACGGCGTGGGGGTCATCGAGTACACCGAGCAGCTCACGTATCTGCTGTTCCTGAAAATGGCGCACGAACGGGCCACGCGGAAGCTGAACCCACAGCGGATCGTCCCAGAGAAGTACTCCTGGCAGCGGCTGCTGGACGCCGACGGAGTGATGCTGGAGGCGAAATACACCGAGATTCTGCTCGGGCTGGGACGCGAGTCCGGCACGCTCGGCACGATCTTCCGCAAGGCACAGAACCGCGTACAGGACCCGGCCAAGCTCAAACAGCTCATCGTCGACCTGATCGACAAGGAGAATTGGTCGGCCTCGGGCACCGATCTCAAGGGCGACGCCTACGAGCAGCTCCTATCCCGGGGCGCCTCGGACAAGGGTTCCGGCGCCGGCCAGTACTTCACGCCGCGGGACCTGATAGTCGGCATCGTGGACGTCATCCGTCCGACCGTGGTGGATACCGTCGTCGACCCGGCCTGCGGTACCGGCGGCTTCCTGCTCGTCGCCCACGAGCATGCCGCCAGGGCGGCGTCCTCGATGACGCCGGTCGAGCGCGACCACCTGCGCGACGGCTTCGTCACCGGGTACGAACTGGTGGACGGCACCGCGCGGCTTGCAGCGATGAACCTGTTGCTGCACGGCGCAGGTACCGCAAACGGAGACTCCCTCATCGAGGTCAAAGACGCGCTGCTGGCCGACCCGGGCCGACGTTGGTCGGTGGTGCTGTCCAATCCGCCGTTCGGCAAGAAGTCCTCACTGACCATGGTCGGCGCGGACGGCCGTGAAGTACGCGAAGACCGGGAGATCGAACGGCCTGACTTCGTCGTCACCACGTCCAACAAGCAGCTGAACTTCTTGCAGCACATCATGACGATCCTGGACATCAACGGCCGCGCCGCCGTGGTGTTGCCGGACAACGTGCTGTTCGAGGGCGGCGCCGGTGAAACGCTTCGCCGCAAGCTGCTGGCCGACTTCGACTTGCACACCGTCCTGCGCCTGCCGACCGGCATCTTCTACGCCCAAGGCGTCAAGGCGAATGTGCTGTTCTTCGACAAGAAGCCCGCGTCCGAGCAGCCCTGGACCAAGGTGCTCTGGGTCTACGACCTGCGAACCAACCAGCACTTCACCCTCAAGCAGAACCCACTCCGTCGCCACCACCTCGATGACTTCGTGGCCTGTTACAAGCCCGGCGAAGACCGCTCGGCACGCGTGGAGTCCGAGCGCTTCAAAGCGTTCACCTACGAGGAACTCGCCAGCCGCGACAAGACCAACCTCGACATCACCTGGCTGCGCGACGAGTCGCTGGAGGACATGGACAACCTCCCGGCCCCCGAGGTCATCGCCCGCGAGATCGTCGAAGACCTCACCGCCGCCCTGACCGAATTCGAGGCCGTCGCATCAGCCCTCGAAGCCGACTCCCCGTCCTAAGCCCCTGCCCTGAGCTTAGGCTGGCTTTCGAGGTCGTTTACATGGCGGAAACTTGCGCAGAGCTACCCGATCGGGAAGGCCGTCATGCCCGGGGCGTCGGCGAGGGGCCCCGGGGTACATCACCTGCTTGGGGCCGGTGTCGGCGTAGTCGGCCAGTGTGGACAGCACGCCACCCATACCGCGAGCAGTGCCGCGGCGGCGCGGTTCCGGCGATCCCCAGAGGGCACGGAAGGCCCTTTCCTGGACTGTAGGACGCACACCCCACGTTGTTCAGTTGTGACTTCTCGGCGTCGCGAAACCTTGGCGCAGCGATCCATCGCCGGGAGCTCGCGGCGGCCGCCGCGACCTGGGTGCATTTATGCGCGGAGACGCAAAGCGAAATTCCGATGCGCCATGCTGTGGCAGGGCCCCGGCCAGTCACTCCCCCGGTGCCACAACGCCCGGGGCCCTAACCGCGCACGCGCTTGACCGCGCCCCGAAACTCCCCGCACCCAGGGCCTAGGCGTCCGGGCCGGGCTCGGTCGCGGCGGCCTCGACGTCGTCCAAGAGAGCGCGCGGCTCGGCGACTACCCGCGCAGGCCTCGTCTGGCCGGGCCCAGGCGGTGGCGCGGAACGCGGGCCGGGTGACCGCACGCCGCACGACAGTGCGAAGCCGGTCGGCCTCGGCCGTCCAGACGGTGGCGGGGGCGGCGCGTGTGCGCCCGATTGGCCCGTCCAGAGGTTGTACCGCAGCGGCGGCTGGGTTGCGTGCCGCGCCGGTTGACGGGTGTGGCGGTGGCGCTGCTGCCGGCTGCGGACCGAGCCCGGTACCGCGAGGAATGGATCAGCCTGCTGACCGAGTTGCCCACCCGACGTGCCCGAGCCCGGCAGGTGCGTTCTCTCCTGGCCGGAGCCCTTCATGAGAGCTGGGTGGACCGCCCCGGCGAAGTTGGAGGCTAGATCGCTTGGTCCTCGATCGCCAGGCCAGTGCCGGCGGGCGATCGGTGGAACGTCTCCTCGTACTCGGCCGGAGGGACGTTCCCGCAGTAAGAATGTAGCCTTTCAGAATTGTACCAAGCAACCCATTCCATGGTGGCCATCGTCACATCCAT
>NZ_VCKW01000419.1 GCF_005889715.1 Actinomadura soli | reverse complement strand
GACCCCCCACTGCACCGGCTCCCCCGCCGCCCGCACCACCAAAACGATCACCATCAAGTAGGGCACGAAACGGCACCGCCCGCGAACCTTCTCGGTCCGCGGGTCACGGGGAAGGAAATGCCGCGTCCCCCTGACGTCCGCTGAGCGTCAGGGGGACGCGGGTGGGGAGCGCGGTCCCGTCCCGGGAGGTACGGGGACGGGACCGCGGGCCGCGCGGGGCCGGGCGACGGTCGCCCGCGCGGCACGACGGGTCAGTGCTCGGCCGCCCCCTCGGCGCCCGCTCCGGTGAGGGAGCGGACTTCGATCTCGGCGTACTTCTCGGCGTTGAACTCCTTGCTGAGGATCGTCCCGAGCCAGCCGCACACGAAGCCGATCGGGATGGAGACGATGCCCGGGTTCTCCAGCGGGAACCAGTGGAAGTCCACGTCGGTGAACAGGGCCTTCGGGGATCCGGACACGACCGGGGAGAAGGTGACGAAGAAGATCGCGGAGCCGAGGCCGCCGTAGATGGCGGACACGGCGCCGGCGGTGTTGAACCGCTTCCAGAACAGGCTGTAGAGGATCGCGGGCAGGTTCCCGGACGCGGCCACCGCGAACGCCAGGGCGACGAGGAACGCGACGTTCAGGCGCTGCGCGTAGATCCCGAGGACGATCGCGACGGCGCCGATGACGAACGCGGAGATCCGGGCGACGCGGACCTCCTCCCGCTCGGTGGCCTTGCCCTTGCGGAACACGTGGGCGTACAGGTCGTGCGAGAAGGACGACGACGAGGCGAGGGTGAGGCCCGCCACGACCGCGAGGATCGTCGCGAACGCGACCGCGGCGATGACCGCGAGGAGGATGGTGCCCCCCGCGTCGCCGAACACGATGTCGCCGATCTTCTCCGCGAGCTGCGGGGCCGCGGTGTTGCCGGCCGGGTTCTCCTTGGCGATGTCCTTGCTGCCGACGAGGGCGGCGGCGCCGAAGCCGAGGACGAGGGTCAGCAGGTAGAACGAACCGATGATGCCGATGCCCCACAGCACCGACTTGCGGGCGTCGCGGGCGGTCGGGACGGTGTAGAAGCGGATCAGGATGTGCGGCAGCCCGGCGGTGCCGAGGACGAGCGCCAGCCCGAGGCTGATCAGGTCGAGCTTGCCCTCCAGGCCGCTGGCCTCGGTGCCGTAGCGGAGGCCGGGTTCGAGGAAGTCCTTGCCCTTGCCGCTCTGGTCGGCCGCGTCGTTCAGCAGCGACGACAGGTTGAAGCCGAACTCGCTCAGCACGAGGATCGTGATGAGCGTCGCGCCGGTCATCAGCAGGACGGCCTTGACGATCTGCACCCAGGTGGTGCCCTTCATGCCGCCGAACACCACGTACACGATCATCAGGATGCCGACCAGCGCGATCGTGGCGCCCTTCGCGAAATCGCTGGTGAAGCCGAAGAGCAGGGAGACCAGCGCGCCCGCGCCGACCATCTGCGCCAGCAGGTAGAAGATCGACACGACGATGGTGGAGACGCCGGCGGCGGTGCGGACGGGGCGGGGGCTCATCCGGAACGACAGCACGTCCGCCATCGTGAACCGGCCCGAGTTCCGCAGCAGCTCCGCGACCAGGAGGAGCGCGACGAGCCACGCGACGAGGAACCCGATCGAGTACAGGAACCCGTCGTAGCCGTACAGCGCGATGAGGCCGGCGATGCCGAGGAAGGACGCGGCGGACATGTAGTCGCCGCCGATCGCCAGGCCGTTCTGGACGCCGGAGAAGGAGCGTCCGCCCGCGTAGAAGTCGGTGGCGTTCTTGGTGTTCCGGCTCGCCCAGACGGTGATCGCGAGCGTGCCGGCGACGAAGGTGAGGAACAGGATGATCGACAGGGTCTCGTTGCTCATCGGGCGTCCTCCGGCTTCCCGGCGGCCTCGGCCTCGATGTCGCCGCGGATCTTGTCGGCGAGCGGGTCGAGGCTGCGGTCGGCGTGCCGCGCGTACAGCCAGGCGATGACGAACGTCGACACGAACTGCAGGAGGCCGAACACCAGCGCGACGTTGATGGAGCCGACCAACTCGGTGCCCATGAAGCCGCGCGCCCACCCGGACAGGACGACGTAGAGCAGGTACCAGCTGAGGAAAGCCGCGGTCATCGGGAATGCGAATCTGCGGAATCTGCGTCGGAGTTCCTGGAACTCCGTGCTGCTCTGGAACCGTTCGTAGACGGTGCCGGAGGCACTCTTATCGACGGACACGACCGCCCCTCCTCTGTAGTGACGCCGGTCACGCGCCACCGTAAGGAGAGTGTCCGTGCAGGCGAAGGGGACCGGCGGGAGGGTGCGTTCAGCTGCCGCTCATCGTCGCTGGTCTGCTCGCCGCGTCGATGAACGGTCCGTTTGGCGCGACGAACGGTCGCACCCGTCACGGTCGCCGGGCGCCCCTGTGGTCACACCCGTCACGGTCGCCGGGTGCCGCGGACGGTCGCACTCGTGTCGGCCGCCGCGGGCGGTCACACCCGTTTCGGTCGCCAGGTGCCGCGGTCGACGTCGAGCGACTCGGGGGTGTGCAGGCGCACCATCATGCGGGCCGTGCCGGGCGGGACGCGTCCCGGCGTGCACCACGACACGGCGATCATGACGGTGAACGCGATGGGGACCGTCCAGGCGGCGGGCTCGGCGAGCATCGCGCCGACGAAGCCGTCCGGCGGCCCGGCCGCGATCGTCACGATCACGGCGGTGCCCGCGAGCAGGCCGCCCGTGACGAGGCCGGCGAGCGCGCCCGGGACGGTCAGCCGCCGCCACCACACGCCGAGGACGAGCAGCGGGCAGAACGTGGACGCGGCGACCGCGAACGCGAGCCCGACGACGTCGGCGACGGCGAGGGAGCGGGCCGCGATGGCCAGGCCGAGGGGGACGACGAGCGCGAGCAGCGTCGCGGCGCGGAACGAGCGGACCCCGCCGCGCAGAATGTCCTGCGCGAGGACCCCCGCGACGGACACGGTGATCCCCGACGACGTCGACAGGAACGCCGCGACCGCGCCGCCCGTCACCAGCGCGCCGAGCAGGTCGCCGCCGACGCCGCCGATGAGCCGTCCGGGGAGGGTGAGGACGACGGCGTCCGCGCGTCCGGTCATCAGCAGTTCGGGGGTGTAGAGGCGTCCGAGGACCCCGTACAGGGCTGGGAACAGGTAGAACGCGCCCAGCAGGGACAAGACCATGACGGTCGTACGGCGCGCGGCACGTCCGTCTGGGTTGGTGTAGAAGCGGACGAGCACGTGCGGCAGGCCCATCGTCCCGAGGAACGTGGCGAGGATCAGCGAGTACGTGGCGTAGAGGGAGTGTTCGCGGCCGTCGAGGGGCATGGCCCACTGGCGGTCGGTGGTGACGGGTCCGCCGCTGACGTGCGGGACGTCGGCGCCCGCGGGGAAGGTGATGGACGCGTCCTTGTCGATGTGGTGCCGTCCGGGGCTCAGGGTCAGCGGGACGTGGTCGTAGGCGCGTCCGTCGAGCCGTCCGTCGACGACGATCTGGGTGGACGTGGTGACGTCCACGGTGACGGCCGTCTCGACCGCCACGGTGGTGCGGTCGTCGAAGCGCGGCGGGGCCTCCGACGACAGGCCGGGCGCGCCGTCGGACCGCCACGCCAGCAGCAGGAAGACGAGCGGGACGGTGAGCGCGGTCAGCTTCATCCAGTACTGGAACGCCTGGACCAGCGTGACGCTGCGCATGCCGCCGACCCACACGTTCACGGCGACGACGACCGCGACGAGGACGCCGCCCGTCCAGACCGGGGCGCCCGTGACCGTCCGCAGCACGAGCCCGGCGCTCTGGAACTGCGGCAGCAGGTACAGCCAGCTGATCAGCACCACGAGGACGCTCGCGACGCGCCGCACCGCCATGGACTCGAGCCGCGCCTCGGCGAAGTCCGGCAGCGTGTACGCGCCGGAGCGGCGCAGCGGCGCCGACACCAGGACGAGCAGCACCAGGTACCCGCCCGTCCAGCCGACGGGGAGCCACAGCATGTCGGCGCCGTAGGCGAGGATCAGGCCCGCGATGCCGAGGAACGACGCGGCCGACAGGTACTCGCCGCCGATCGCGGACGCGTTCCGCAGGGGCGTGACCGTCCGGGACGCGACGTAGAAGTCGGACGTCGTGCGGGAGATGCGGACGCCGAGCACGCCGATGAGGACGGTGGCGACGACGACCAGCAGGACGCCCGCCATCCCGTACGCGGCGCTCACGGCTCCCTACCTTCCGGTCTCATGGGCGGCCCGGTCCCCGTCCGCGAGGGAGCGGTCGACGAGTTCGGCGAAGTCGTCCTCGTTGCGTTCGGCCTGCCGGACGTACCACCAGCCGCAGGCGACGAACCACGGGTAGATCAGCCCGCCGAGCAGCACCCACGGCAGCGGCGCCCCCAGCACCTCCTGCTCGCGGACCTCGGGGACCAGCGCGAACAGCAGCGGCAGCCCGGCCACCACGGCGGCGAGGACGAGGCACAGCCGGATCGCGAGCCGGAGCTGCGTGCGGACCAGCGAGCGCATGTACGCCTCGCCGAGCCCGGTCTGCTCGTCGATCTCCCGCGTGACCGGGTAGCGGGGGCGGCGGACGGTACGCGTCCGCGGGCCCGTGACCAGCACCCTGCCTTTGCCGGGGGGTGCGGGGGGTCGTCCCCCCACCGGAGGTCGTCCCGGCGCGATCTTGGCCGGGGGG
>NZ_VCKW01000418.1 GCF_005889715.1 Actinomadura soli | reverse complement strand
CGGCGGGTGCGTACGCACTGAAGGCGGCTACCACGCCGAGGACGCTGGCGATTCCGGCGCGTTTCATGGAACTCCTCAGGGGGTTGCGCGCGCGGGGGCGCGCGCGAGGGGAGCGGAGTTACTGCTGGATCAAGAGTGGATGCGAACGACCATCTCGTCTTTGGCAAACCTGGACGAATCGGGATGTCCAACGCTGAATACGGCGCCCTAGCGCGGGCGGCGTAGCGTGTCCGCATGGATGTCGAGGGCGAGGCGTCGCGGATCCTGGCGGAGTTGCGGGCACAGGCCGACCCGGTACGCGCTGAGAATGAGAAGCGCTACCTGAAGAGCGGCTTCGCGCATATCGGCGTGCCCGTGCCGGCGTTGCGCAAGGTGGCGACGTCGTCGGTGAGGATCACGCCCACGCGGGACGATTTGGTCGCTCTTGCCAAGGCCCTTTGGAACGTGACGGACGAAGGCCGTCCCGTGCATGAGGCGCGCATGGCCGCGATTGAGATCCTCACCAAGCGAGCCTCGTCGCTGGAACCGAACGACCTCGGGATGGCCGAACGGCTCGTCCGGGATTCGGCGAGCTGGGTGTACGTGGACCAAATCGCGGAAAAGGTCGTCGGCGGATTGGTCCTCCGGTATCCGGATCTGGCCACGGCGTTGGACGCCTGGGTCAGCGACCCCTACATGTGGATACGGCGTACGGCCGTCCTGGCTCTGCTCGCAGGCGTCCGGACGGGAAACCCGGATCTGGAACGGCTCGACCGGTTCGGGGACGCCCTGATCGGTGAACGCGAGTTCTTCATCCGCAAAGCCCTTGGGTGGGTCTTGCGCGAGTTGTCGAAGAAGGACCCGGGCTGGGTGGTGGCGTGGGTCGAACCACGCGTCGGCATCATGTCGGGGGTCACGCTACGGGAGGCCGTCCGCCGGCTACCGGCCGAGGACGCCGCCCGCATCCTCGGCCGCTAGCCTGCCCAGCGCGCCCGTATTCTCGGCCGAGGGCGAAAGGCGCCGACTAGGCGCGGTATGCCTTCCACACCTTGTGGATCCGGGCGCCCTGCCCGGCGGTGAAGGACGTCATGCACGTGTCGTAGCTGTAGTCCATGTAGTTGTGTATCGGGTCCTCCCCGGGGGACGGGCACGTGTCCTTGCCGGCCGGGCAGCCGTTCGTGGGATCGCGCTCGGCGGGCGTGTCCGCGACCCTGTCGCCCCGGCTTCCGCAGCCGTCCTGGAACGTGTGGTAAAGCCCGAGCCAGTGGCCGACCTCATGGGTGGCGCTGAAGCCCTTGTTGAAGTTGTCGATCGAGCCGCCCGGCATGCTGCCGTAGTGGATGGTCACGCCGTCCATCTTCGGCTCGGACTTGTACTTCCACGGGAACGTCGACCAGCCGAGCAGGTCCCCGCCTATTTGGGCGCTGTAGAGGTTCAGCGTCGACTTACCGCCCTTGCGCAGCCTCGGCTTGTACGTCCCCTCGTACCGTTCGGGATCGTTGAACCAGTCCGCGTTGTCCGTACGGCTCACGGCGCGGAGCGTGAAGGAGACACGGGTGTTCGCGCCTCCATTGCGTCCACCGTAGGAGTCGTTCAGCGTGCTGATCTGCCGATTGACCTCCGCCATGGACACGTTGCCCTCAGAGCCGTCGTGCAGCACATGGAAGTAGACGGGAATGGTGACCGGTTGGGCGGCGCGCAGTTCGGCGCCGGTCGACTGACCGCCCGCGCCGTCCGCCGGGCCGAGGTCCAGGCCGAGACGGTCCAGTATCCGGTCGAGCTGCCGTTCGACGGCGGCGGCCTCCCCAGGCGTCAGGTCGTTGTGTTCCCGGCCGTGCCCGTGCCCGCCCGGACGGAGCCGTGCGCCGGCGTCCGCGCAGTCGTCCCGATGCGCGGCGCCCTGACGCGCACCGTCCCGATGTGCGGCGCCCTGACGCGCAGCGCCCTGAGGTGCGGCGCCCAGATGGGCGGCGGTGGCCGCCGAGCCCGCGGCGGCCGGTGGCGGACCGGGCGGCAAGGCCGGTATGGCGGCGGCGAGCAAGGCGGTGATGGCGAGCAGCTTCACGGCACTCCTAGGGCCTGGGGAGGGACGCTTGCGGACGGGAACCATGCGAATACAGGGCGTCATCAACAGGTATCAGAGCGAAGTCCTGCCGTGAGTGTGATCAAGGTAAATGGATGCCGACCGTTATCGGCGGATCGCACCATGTGTTGGTCGTGCCAGGGGCGCGCGCATCGGCGCTGGCAGCGGGCCCGTAGACTGGTGGGGTCGTTCCGGCCCGTGCGAAAGGCGTTCTTGGTGGCCGCTGACCAATCCTTTGACACCGTTCTCGTCGTCGACTTCGGCGCGCAGTACGCGCAGCTCATCGCGCGGCGCGTCCGCGAGTGCCATGTGTACAGCGAGATCGTGCCGTCCACCATGCCGGCCGCGGAGATGCTCGCCAGGCGCCCGAAGGCGATCATCCTGTCGGGCGGCCCGGCGTCGGTGTACGAGAAGGGCGCCCCGGTCGCGCCGGACGGCCTGTTCGACCTGTCGCAGCGGCAGGGCGTCCCCATGTTCGGGATCTGCTACGGCCACCAGGTGATGGCGCAGGCGCTCGGCGGGACGGTGGAGAACTCCGACGTCGCCGAGTTCGGCGGCGCGACCGTCACCGTCTCGTCCCCCGGCATGCTGTTCGCGGGGCTGCCGCACGAGCAGCCGGTGTGGATGTCGCACCGCGACTGCGTCAGCCGCGCCCCGTCCGGCTTCACCGTCACGGCCAGCACGGACGTGACGCCCGTCGCCGGCATGGAGGACCTCGAACGCGGCCTCTTCGGCGTCCAGTTCCACCCTGAGGTGCTGCACACCGCGCACGGCATGGAGCTGCTGCGGAGGTTCCTCTACGAGGGCGCCGGCTGCCGTCCGAACTGGACGATGGTGAACATCGCGGACGAGTCGATCGAGGCCGTGCGGGAGCAGGTCGGGCACAAGCGGGCGATCTGCGCGCTGTCGGGCGGCGTCGACTCGGCCGTCGCCGCCGCGCTCGTCCAGCGCGCCATCGGCGACCAGCTGACCTGCGTGTTCGTCGACCACGGCCTGCTGCGCAAGGGCGAGCCCGAGCAGGTCGAGAAGGACTTCGTCGCCGCCACCGGCGTGAACCTGCACGTCGTGGACGCCCAGGACCGCTTCCTCGCCGCCCTCGACGGCGTCGCCGACCCCGAGGAGAAGCGCAAGATCATCGGACGCGAGTTCATCCGCGTCTTCGAGGAGGCGGCGCGCGAGATCGTCAGGGGCGGTTCCAGGGGGTCGTCGCCTCAGAAGGGCGGGGAGGATGCCGCTGAACCGGTGGAATTCCTCGTCCAGGGGACGCTTTACCCGGACGTCGTCGAATCGGGCGGCGGGACCGGCGCGGCCAACATCAAGTCGCACCACAACGTCGGCGGCCTCCCCGAAGACCTGCAGTTCAAGCTGGTCGAGCCGCTGCGGAGCCTGTTCAAGGACGAGGTCCGCGCGCTCGGCGAGCAGCTCGGCCTGCCGACCGAGATCGTCTGGCGCCAGCCGTTCCCCGGCCCGGGCCTCGGCATCCGCATCGTCGGCGCCGTCACCCGCGACCGCCTCGACATCCTCCGCGACGCGGACGCCATCGCCCGCGAGGAGCTCACCAACGCGGGCCTCGACCGCGACATCTGGCAGTTCCCCGTCGTCCTGCTGGCGGACGTCCGCTCCGTCGGCGTTCAGGGGGACAGCCGCACCTACGGCCACCCGATCGTGCTGCGCCCGGTGACGAGCGAGGACGCGATGACGGCCGACTGGGCGAAGCTCCCCTACGAGCTGCTGCAGCGGATCTCGACGCGCATCACCAACGAGGTCCGCGAGATCAACCGCGTCACGGTCGACATCACGTCCAAGCCCCCGGGCACCATCGAGTGGGAGTGACCGACGCCAGGCCCGCAGCACGGGCCTGACGTCGTGCAAGCACGTCAGACGGTGGTGCGCGTCAGACGGTGGCCGGGGCGAGCGCGGCCTCGGCGTCGAGCGTCGCCGCGACCGCGTTCACGACGGCGGCGATCCGCAACGCCTCCTGCACCAGCTCCCGCGACAGGCCCGCCTCCCGGACGACCCTCTCGTGCGATTCCAGGCACCGCCCGCAGCCGTTGACCGCCGACACCGCCAAGCACCACAGCTCGAAATCGACCTTCTCCACGCCCGGCCTGCCGATGATCGACATCCTCAGCCTGGCGGGCAGCGTCGCGTACGTCCCGTCCCCGATCAGGTGGGTCGCGCGGTAGTAGACGTTGTTCATCGCCATGACCGACGCGGCGCCCTTGGCGGCCTCGAACGCCTCGGCCGGCAGGTGGCCGCCCGGGAGGGCGCATCGGGTGGCGCGGCGCGCCGAGGCCGTCCTGACGGAGCTGGACCGGCTGGTCGACGAGGTCAGGGCGGTTCGCGGGCCGCTCGTGGGGCCGCTGCGGGTGGGCGTGATCCCGACCGTCGCGCCGTACCTGCTGCCGGTCGTCCTGCCCCGGCTCGCCAAGGAGTTCCCGGAGCTGGAGCTTTCGGTGCGCGAGGAGCGGACCGACCAGATCGTCGCGGAACTGCTGGCCGGACGGCTCGACGTCGTCCTGCTGGCGCTGCCCGTGGCCGTCGGCGGCGTGACCGGGCTCGACCTGTACGACGAGGACTTCGTGCTCGTCGCCCCCGCCGGGTTCGAGGTCGGTGCGGGGCGCGGGC
>NZ_VCKW01000417.1 GCF_005889715.1 Actinomadura soli | reverse complement strand
GGCCTCGGCGGCGCGCATCGCCTCCTCGGCGCGCGCGGCCCGCTCGGCCGCGGACGGCGCGCCGTCGCCTTCGGAGCGGTGCCCAGAGGGGTGCTCAGGGGTGTCGGTCACGGGCTTCCCGTCGCGGTGTCGGAGACGTCGTCCAGCGCCGCCCGGATCTCCTGCGGCAGCGTGAGGTCCTCGCTCTCCAGTATGGCGCCCAGCTGCGCCGCCGTCCGGGCGCCGGCGACCGGCGCGGCGACCCCCGGCCGGTCGCGGACCCAGGCGAGCGCGACCGCGAGCGGCGAGCGGCCGAGCCCCTCCGCGGCCGTCACCACCGACTCCACGATGCGGGCGCACTCGTCGTCCAGGTACGGCTGGACGAAGTCGGCGTAGTGCGAGGCGGCTGCGCGCGACCCGGCGGGGATGCCGGTGCGGTACTTGCCCGTCAGGACGCCCCGGCCGAGCGGCGACGACGGCAGCAGCCCCGCCCCGGCGTCCAGCGCCGCGGGCACGACCTCACGCTCGATGTCGCGGCTCAGCAGCGAGTACTCCAGCTGCGCGGACACCACGGGCGCGCGGCCCGGCCAGGCGCGCTGCCACGCGGCGGCCTTGGCGACCTGCCAGCCCGCGTAGTTGGACACGCCGGCGTACCGGGCCCGGCCGGACGCGACGGCCTCGTCCAGCGCCGACAGCGTCTCCTCCAGCGGCGTCGCCGGGTCGTACACGTGCAGCTGCCACAGGTCGACGTAGTCGAGGTCCATACGGTCGAGGGAGGCGTCCAGGGCGCGGAGCAGATGCCGCCGGGACCCGTCGTAGCGGCCGTCCGGCCTGATCGCGGCCTTGGTCGCGACGACGACGCCGTCCCGGTCGACGAGCTCGCGCAGCAGGTGCCCGAGGATCCGCTCGCTGTCGCCGTCGTTGTACACGTCGGCGGTGTCGACCAGGGTGCCCCCGGCCTCCACGAACGCGACGAGCTGTGCCGCGGCCTCCTCCGGGCCGGTGTCCCGCCCCCAGGTCATGGTGCCGAGGCCCAGCCGGGACACCAGCAACCCGCTCCGCCCGAGGTGACGCTCCTTCATAGGCGGTCAATGTATCGGTCCGCCGCCGGACCGGAGCCGACCGCTCCGGGCTAGAGCCAGCCGCTCCGGCGCAGGCGCCGGAACAGCAGCACGCAGATCACCGCGATCAACGCCAGCACGACCGGGTACGACCACGTCCACTTCAGCTCGGGCATGTGCTCGAAGTTCATGCCGTAGATCCCGGCGATCGCGGTCGGCACCGCGATGATCGCGGCCCACGCGGAGATCTTCCGCATGTCCTCGTTCTGCTGCTTGCCGAGCAGCGCCAGATGCGCGGTCAGGACGCTGTTGAGCAGCTCGTTGTGCGCGTCGACCTGCCCGTCGACGCGCAGCAGGTGGTCCAGGACGTCGCGGAAGTACTCCTGGGTGGAGCCGCACTCGGCGACCCGCCCCTTCGCGATCTCCTGCAGCACCGGGATCAGCGGGTCCTCCGCGCCGCGGAACTCCAGCACCTCCCGCTTGAGGGAGTAGACGTCCTCGGTGACGTCGCGCGCGCCCGGGTTGAACACGGCCTTCTCCAGCCCGATGATGTCGATCTCGACCTCGTGGGCGACGATGCCGTACCGGTCGACGACCTCGTCGCACACCGCGTACAGGACGGCCGTGGCGCCGTGCTTGAGCAGCTCCGGCGAGTCCTCGAGCCGCTTGCGGACGGGCCTGAGCGGGTTGCCCGCGCCGTGCCGGACGGTGATGACGAAGTCCGGGCCGAGGAACACCATGATCTCGCCGACCTCGATGTCGGACGTCTCGTCGATGTAGGACAGCGTCTTCAGCACGATGAGCAGCGTGTCGTCGTAGCGTTCCATCTTCGGCCGCTGGTGCGCGGACACGGCGTCCTCGGCGGCGAGGGGATGCAGCTGCAGCTCGTCGCTGACCAGCGCGAACTCGTCCTCGTTGGGTTCGAACAGGCCGATCCAGACAAAACAGTCGCCTTCCTCGCGGGCGAGGTCGAAGGCGTCGCTGATGTCGCCGTCGATGTCGCGGCGCGTCCCGTTGGTGTAGATGGCCTTGTCCACAATCACACCGCGCATTCTCCCGCATCCGCGCCGCGGACGGTCCGCGTCCCGCGATGGCGGTCATCTCCTAGAGTGGCCGCTGTGACGACGCTTCTCCTGGTAAGGCATGGCCTGACCGCGATGACCGGCCCCTTCCTGGCCGGGTGGACGCCCGGGGTCCACCTCGACGAGCGGGGCCGCGCGCAGGCCGCCGCGCTCGCCGAACGCATGGCGCCGCTGCCGCTCGCCGCCATCGTGAGCAGCCCCCTCGAACGCTGCGCCGAGACCGCCGAGGCGATCGCCGCCGCGCGCGCAGCCCGGCGCCCGGCCGGGCACGGCGTCCCCGCCGAGAAGGTCGAGACGGACGAGCGGTTCGGCGAGGTCCGCTACGGCGACTGGACGGGCCGTCCCCTCAAGGAACTCGCCGAAGAGCCCCTGTGGCGGGTCGTGCAGGCCCACCCGTCCGCCGTCCGGTTCCCCGGCGAGGCGGGGGAGTCGCTCGCGGCCGCGCAGCACCGCGCCGTCACCGCCGTCCGCGACTGGAACGAGCGGATCGCCGCCGAGCACGGCCCCGACGCCCTCTACGCCGTGTGCAGCCACGGCGACATCATCAAGGCGGTCGTCGCCGACGCGCTCGGCCTCCACCTCGACCAGTTCCAGCGGATCCAGGCCGACCCGGCGTCGCTCACCGTGATCCGCTACACCGAAACGCGCCCGTTCGTCGTCCGCGTCAACGACACCGGCGGCGACATCGCCGGTCTCGTGCCCGAAACGTCCGGCGAAAACGCCGGGAAAGAGGGACTCGGGCCGGATGACGCGGTCCCAGGCGGCGGCGCGTAGGGTCTTTGTCATGCCCGTCATCTCCTACGACCTGCCGGAGCGCTTCGTCGCGGGCGCCGTCGGGCGGCCCGGCGACCGCGCGTTCTACCTGCAGGCCCGCTCCGGGCGCCGCGTCACGAGCGTCGGGCTGGAGAAGTTCCAGGTCACACTGCTCGCCGAGCGGCTGGAGGAGCTGCTCGACGAGGTACTGCGGCGCAGCGGCGGGGAGGCCCCCGTGCCGGCCGTCACCCCGTCGGAACTGGTCGACGACGACCCGCTCGACCAGCCGGTCGAGGAGGAGTTCAAGGTCGGCACGATGGCGCTGGCGTGGGACCCCGACGACGAGCAGGTCGTCATCGAGGCGCAGGAGGTCACCGAGGCCGAGGAGGAGACCGAGGTCGGCGAGGACGACCCCGCCATCGCCGTGCTGCGGGTGCGGATCAGCGCCGCGCAGGCCCGCGCGTTCGCCGAGCGGGCCCTGAAGGTCGTCGCCGCCGGGCGCCCGCCCTGCCCGCTGTGCGGCCTGCCCCTCGACACCGAGGGCCACGTGTGCCCCCGCCAGAACGGATACCTCGGCTGAGATGACGTCCCGAGCCCGTTCCGTCCGGACGCGCGCCGCGTGGCGCGGGTTCCGGCCCGCCGCGGACGAAATGGGCCCGTTGTGCTGGATCATGGACGGCGTGGCCGGAAGAATGAGCGCATGACGCAGTCCTCCCGGGACCGGGCGCCTGCGGGCGACGCCGCCGGAGGCGGCGCGCCCCGATGCCCGGTCTCCCCCCGCGACGTCGCCGCCGCCGAGGGGCTGCTGCGCGGCGGGCGGCTCAGCGTGGAGGGACGGCTCGTCCAGGCCTCCAACGCCACCCTCTACTGCTCGATCGAGCACGACGGGCAGTCCGCCGCCTGCGTCTACAAGCCCGTCGCGGGGGAGCGCCCCCTGTGGGACTTCCCGGACGGCACCCTCGCCGAGCGCGAGGTCGCCGCCTACGAGGTGTCCAAGACCATGGGCTGGGGCACCGTCCCGCCCACCGTCCACCGCGACGGCCCCTACGGGCCCGGCATGGTGCAGCTGTGGGTGGAACCCGACCCCGACATCGACCTCGTCGCCCTGTCCCGCTCCGACGACGACGACGCCGTCCGCCGCATGGCGGTGTTCGACGCCGTCGTCAACAACGCCGACCGCAAGATCGGCCACCTGCTGCCGCCCGGCGACGGCCGCGTCTACGGCTGCGACCACGGCGTGTGCTTCTCCGTCGAGTACAAGCTCCGCACGGTGCTGTGGCAGTGGCGCGGCAAGCCCCTGTCACCCGAGGCGCTGGAGGCCCTCGGCCGCGTCCGGGACGGCCTGGCCGGCGGCGCGCTCGGCGCCCGCCTCTCCGAGCTCCTCACCTCCGAGGAGGTCGACGCCACCCGCCGCCGCGTCGAGCTGATGCTCAAGCACCGCATCCACCCCTACCCCCCGGAGGACTGGCCGGCGATTCCCTGGCCG
The DNA here is from genome assembly GCF_005889715.1 of Actinomadura soli. GTDB lineage: Bacteria > Actinomycetota > Actinomycetes > Streptosporangiales > Streptosporangiaceae > Spirillospora > Spirillospora soli. The sequence continues at coordinate 349 of NZ_VCKW01000417.1, read as the reverse complement.
CCCTTGTAAATCGGGGGGCGCCCCCCGCGCCCCCCGGCTGCGCGGCACGGGTCTCCTCGCTCCGGTCGCTGGCGCTCCCGGCGCTGCGGGGACGCGGCCGGGCATGCCCGCTGCGCTCGCTGGCGCTCGCTCCGCGTGCCTGCCCGTAACCGTCGGCTGAGGTGCCGTCCAAGAACCGTGTCGTGACCCGTCCAGGGTGGAGGTTGACCCCGGTCTTCGGGCGAATCGGGGTGGGTGGTGCAATTGGGGGCATGTGCACGGCGATCATCAGTGTGGATCCGTCTTCCCCCGTTCCTGTGCTGCTTGTCGGTGTGCGGGACGAGTTCGTCGCGCGGGAGTGGGAGGGGCC
>NZ_VCKW01000416.1 GCF_005889715.1 Actinomadura soli | reverse complement strand
GTTCACCTGGGGGTTCCGGGGCTGGGAGGCGTCCAATGGACCAGGCGGTTGCTCGTGCGCGGCAGCATTCGGTCGGAAATCTTCTGCATCGGACGGCGCGGCGGTATCCGGACAAGGTCGCCGTGGTCAGTGGGCAACGTCGGGTCACATTCGCGGAGTTCGACGCGGCGGTGAACGACGTTAGCGCGCACGTCCGGGAGCGGCTGGCCGGGTACAAGCGGCCCAAGTATGTGGTGTTCGCTGATTCATTGCCCAAGAACCCGAGCGGCAAGATTCTGAAGCGGGAGCTTCGGGCCCGGCACGGCGGGCTTGCCGAGTCCTGATCAGGAGTCTCTGGCTTGAGTGGGTTGGTCTAGGTGGGGGGAGAGGGTTAGGGCCAGGTGGAGGGTTAGGCGGTCTTGGCCGTTGGTGAGGGTGAGGGACGTCAGCTCTTCGATGCGGCGTAGGCGGTGGTAGAGGGTTTGGCGGTGGATGTTCAGGGCTTGGGCTGTCTTCTGGACGTTGCCCGCTAGGTCTAGGTAGGTGCGGGCTGTTTCGGTTAGGTCGGGGTGCTTGAGGAGTTGCTCGGTGCCCCTTGTTTGGGTTGTTTGGGCCAGGGCCTCGTCGCCTGCGGTGCGGAGGAGGCGGAGGACGCCCAAGGTCGTCCAGTCGCGGGTCTCGCCGGGGGCGGCGGCGCGGGCGGCGACGCGGGCGCGGAGCCAGCCCTCGTGGACGTGGTCGAGGGTGAGGCACGGGGAGTAGACGCCTGCCTGGACGGGGGCGTTGCGCTCTTCCAGGAGGCGGCGCGCTCTGTCGACCGTTGTGCGGGCGGCCGTCTGCGGGAGGACTAGGACGTGGTCGCGTTGCCAGACCGTTGTCAGGGCGGAGTGGGGGAGCAGCCACGGGTTGAGTGGCTCTGGGCTGGGGGTTCGTAGGACGGCGACTGTGAATGGTGGATCGGGGGCCGCGGCCTCTGTGAGTTCTGTCGCTGCTTGGGTGCGGGTGTCGGGGTGGGCGGAGAGGAGGTCGGCGACCTTCCAGCCGAGGTCGTCGCGTTCCCTTGCCTGGCGGGCCATGAGGTGGCCGGCGCGTTCGCAGAGGGGCATCGCGCGGGCCGCCTCGGTGCTGGTGATGCGCTCCTGGTCGTCCAGCAGCCAGAGGTAGCCGTAGGTGACGTTGTTCCAGCGGACGGGCAGGCAGAGGCGGCCGAGTTGGCCGACCGAGGTGTCGGCGGGGATGCGGACGGGGCCGGTGGCGCGGGCGATGCCGTGGCGTTCGAAGCGGGTGCGGACGGCGTCGGTGGCGCGGCGGTGCAGGATCGACTCCATCCGGACGGGGTCGATCGTGTCGCCGTGGGGTGCGTAGGCGACGAGGTGGAAGTCGCGGTCCTCCAAGGTCGCGGGGGCGTGGAGGAGGTCCGCCGCGTTCTCGGCGATCTCCTGGAGGTCCATGGGTTCTTCCCTTGTACGTTTGTATGAAGAAGTGAGTTCAGGAAAGTTACATCTGACTATACGAGGTGGGGGCGGGCGCTCTTAACGTGCGAGGTGTTCCTCGTTGATGGAGGGTCCGATGCTCAGTCCGTTGCTCCTCGCCGCCGCGCGCAGCCGGCGGATGCGCGGTCTCGTCACGTCCATGCCGCTGACCAGGGGGGTCGTCGACCGGTTCGTCGCGGGGGAGGACCTGGACGCGGCGCTCGGCACGGTCAGGGGGCTCGACGCCGGCGGCCTGCGGGTGACTCTTGATCATTTGGGGGAGGACACGAAGGACCGGGGCCAGGCCGAAGCCACCCGGGACGCCTATCTGGAGCTGTTCGCCGCTTTCGCGGAGCAGGGGCTCGCCGGTGGCGCGGACGCGTCGGTGAAGCTGTCGGCGCTCGGGCAGGCCCTGCCCGGGGACCTCGCGCTCGACCACGCGCGGGACATCTGCGCCGCGGCGGGACGGGTCGGCATGACCGTCACGCTGGACATGGAAGACCACACGACCGTGGACTCCACGCTGGAGATTCTCGGGAAGTTGCGCGTCGACTTCCCATGGGTCGGCGTCGCCATTCAGGCGATGCTGCGGCGCACTGATGGCGACCTCCGAGACCTGGTCGGGGACGGGTCGCGCGTGCGGCTGGTCAAAGGCGCCTACGCGGAGCCCGAGTCGGTGGCCCATCAGAGCAAGCGTGACGTCGACCGCGCCTATGTGCGTGGGCTGCGGACGCTCATGCGCGGTGACGGATATCCGATGGTCGGCAGCCATGACCCGCGGATCATCGAGATCGCGCTGGCGCTGGCCGCCGGGCGGTCGCCGTCCTCCTACGAGTTCCAGATGCTGTACGGGATCCGGACGGCCGAGCAGCGGCGGCTCGCCGAGGCCCACCAGATGCGCGTGTACGTCCCCTACGGCGCCGACTGGTACGGCTATTTCATGCGCCGCCTCGCTGAGCGTCCCGCCAATCTCGTGTTCTTTCTTCGTTCGTTCGTTTCCCGCTGAGCAGGAGGGTTCCCTTCATGGACGCCGTCACCAATGTTCCGACTCCGGCGAACGAGCCGGTGCGCGGCTACGCCCCGGGCAGCGCCGAGCGGGCTCGGCTCGAAGCGAAGATCGCCGAGCTGACCGCGGAGGCGCCGATCGACCTGCCCATGACGATCGGCGGGCGGCGCCGGCTGGGGGCGGGCCCGAAGGTCGCCGTCGTCCAGCCGCACAAGCACGCGTCCGTCCTCGGGACGTTCGGGACCGCGACGCAGGACGACGCCCGCGACGCCATCGCCGCCGCGCTCGACGCCGCGCCGGCCTGGCGGGCGCTGTCGTTCGACGACCGGGCCGCGATCTTCCTGCGGGCCGCGGACCTGCTGTCCGGGCCGTGGCGGGAGACGCTGCTGGCCGCGACGATGCTCGGGCAGTCCAAGACCGTCCAGCAGGCGGAGATCGACAGCCCGTGCGAGCTGGTCGACTTCTGGCGGTTCAACGTGCACTTCGCCCGCCGGATCCTCGCGGAGCAGCCGATCAGCAGCCCCGGCGTGTGGAACAGGTCCGACCACCGCCCGCTGGAGGGGTTCGTCTACGCGATCACCCCGTTCAACTTCACCGCGATCGCCGCGAACCTGCCGACCGCGCCCGCGCTCATGGGCAACGTCGTCGTGTGGAAGCCGTCGCCTACGCAGACGTACTCCGCTGTGCTGCTCATGCGGCTGCTGGAGGAGGCCGGGCTGCCGCCCGGTGTCATCAACCTCGTGACCGGTGATGGTGTTGCCGTCTCGGACGTCGCGTTGGAGCATCCTGATCTCGCGGGGATTCATTTCACCGGGTCCACCGCCACGTTCAAGCACCTGTGGAAGACGGTCGGGGCCAACCTCGACAAGTTCCGCGGCTATCCGCGCCTCGTCGGCGAGACCGGCGGCAAGGACTTCGTCGTGGCGCACCCGTCCGCCGACCCGGCCGTCCTGAAGACGGTGCTCGTGCGCGGCGCGTTCGAGTACCAGGGGCAGAAATGCTCGGCGGCGTCGCGCGCGTACGTCCCGCGGTCGATCTGGGACGGCGGGTTCAAGGACGCGCTCGTCGCCGAGGTCGACGGGCTCACCATGGGGGACGTCGCCGACCTGTCCAACTTCATCGGCGCGCTCATCGACGAGCGGGCCTTCGCCAAGAACAAGGCGGCCATCGAGCGGGCCCAGGCCGACCCCGACGTCGAGATCGTCGCCGGCGGGAACTGCGACGACTCGGTCGGATACTTCGTCCGGCCGACGGTGCTCGTGTCCGGCGACCCCGGCAACGACATCTTCCGCACCGAGTACTTCGGGCCGATCCTCGGCGTCCACGTGTACGACGACGACCGGTACGAGGAGATGCTCGCGCAGATGGAGTCCGTCGCCCCGTACGCGCTGACCGGCGCCGTCGTCGCGGACGACCGGGCCGCCGCCGCGTACACCGCCGAGGTGCTCCGGTACGCCGCCGGCAACTTCTACATCAACGACAAGCCCACCGGCGCGGTCGTGGGGCAGCAGCCGTTCGGCGGCGCGCGCGCGTCCGGCACCAACGACAAGGCCGGGTCGGTGTTCAACCTGCTGCGCTGGACGTCGCCGCGCTCCATCAAGGAGACGTTCGTCCCGCCGACCGACTACCGGTACCCGCACATGGGCTAAGCGGCCGCAATGCCCGTGGCTGGGAGCGACACCCAGCCACGGGTGAACGGGGACGCGATCCGTTCAGCGTTCTCTGTGTCGACGCCCACGTTCGGGTGCGCCTGGAGGATTCCTCTAGGGCGACGCGCGCTTGCAGCTTGGCCAGATGCGAGCCGATGCAGAAATGGACGCCGCTGGAAAAGCCCAAATGGCGCGGGATCTCCCGGGTGATGTCCAGATCGTTCGCGGACGGGCCGAACTCGCGCTCGTCCCGGTTCGCCGCGCCGAACAGCATCATCACCTTCTCGCCCGCCGGGATCTGCGTGCCGTGGAGCGTCACCGGCCGTGTCGTCGTCCGGGCCAGCGCCTGCACGGAGCCCTCCAGCCGCAGGAACTCCATCAGCGCGTTCGGGACGAGCGACAGGTCGGCGGCGAGCCGCTCGCGCTGCACGTGGTCGCCGTCCAGCAGGGCCACCCCGTGCGAGATCAGGTTCCCGGTCGTGTCATTGCCGCCCGCGACCATGACGACGCGCGGCGATCACATCGGTGAGGTAGCCGAACATCTCGGCCACCGCGTCCACCGACTCCGCCATCACCTACCACTTCGGCTCCCGCGCCGGCCTCCTCGAAGCCATCCTCCGCGCCGGCGTCACCCGCATGGAACCCGCCCGCGCCGCCACCC
>NZ_VCKW01000415.1 GCF_005889715.1 Actinomadura soli | reverse complement strand
GCGGGGCGGGCTCGGCGCGTTGGGCGCCCGGCATCAGGTCGCCGCACACGTCGCAGTAGTCGGCGGCCTCGGACGTGTGCCCGCGCGGGCAGAGCGGCATGGGCCTCAGCCTCCCCCCGGCTCGTCGCCGTGACGGGTCCGGACCGTCCGGACGGAACGGGTGTCGAGCGACATCTCGTCCGCCTTGGACACCTCCCGCTTCAGCCGCACCGTGCCGCTCGCCGGGTCGACGACGTCCACCACGCGGTCCAGCAGGTCGGAGATCTGCTCGTTGCCGACCTCGCGGGCCAGCACCACGGCGCGTCCGAGGCGGGCCGTGGCGGTGTCCTCGTCGCCCGCCCGGCGCGCCTCCAGGCCCTGCCGGATCGCGTCGGCGAGCTCCGACTGGCCGGTGTGGTGCGCGACGCGCCCGCTGATCCGCGTCGACCTGGCCTCGTCGTCGGTCCACTCGGCGAGGACGTTCCCGGACGCGAGGACGTCGTCGCCCGCGAGGAGCTTCACCCACGCGGCCCGCATCTGCCGTCCCACGTCGCCGGGCTCGTCGATGTCGACGCACAGGTGGTACTCGCGGTTCTCGGTCCCCCACGCGCCGAGCGGGTAGTCGCCCGTCTGCGTCCCGGACTCGACCCGCCTGCCGGTGAGGTCCTCCACGGCCGGGACCATCTGCTTGACGAACCGGAGCCGCGCCTGCTTCGGCGTCCACACGCGCAGCGACACGTCCCCGATCTCCTTGCTCATCGCGGTGCGGGTCATCGCCAGGAAGTCGGCCTCCAGGTCGGCCGGGTCGGGGACGTCGAGGAACCCGCCCAGCAGCGCCGAGGTGATCTTGCGGAGCTCGGCGACGTCCCAGTCGGTGCCGACGCCGCGCGCGTCGCAGAGGAAGTGGCCCGAGCAGGCGCGGAGCGCCGCGTCCAGCTCCTCGGCGGACTCGTGCTGGTTCTTGCCGTCGGTCAGCAGGATGGCGTGCTTGACGGCGTCGTCGTGGCCGGTGAACAGCCGGTCGGCGAGGCGCAGCCAGGACCCGATCGCCGTCCCGCCCGCCGCCTCCAGCCGCTGGACGGCCTGCACCGCGTTCCGCCGGGACGTCTCGTCCGCCGCGACGAGCCGCTCCCCCTGCGGGTAGATCATCCGCGGCCGGTTCGCGCCCGCGACGACGGCGAATCGCACGCCGTCGCGCAGCACGTTCACCGCCGCCCGCGCGGCCCGTTTCGCCGCGGCCATCTTGCCCCGGTACGACATCGAGCCCGAGGTGTCGATGAGGATGATCTCGGCGGCGGGCGCGCGTCCCGTGCCGCTCGCGCCGTCGTCGTCCATGGACGAGCGCGCCTCGACGGTCACGATCGCGTGCATCTCCTGCCCGCCGGCCGGAAGGTAGGCGTTCTGGTCCACGCGGATCGTGAACTCGGGGACGTCGCTCATCGGCCCGGCTCCCTGCTCCCTGCTGGCGACCTGCTCGCTCCTGGCGGCCTGCTCGCTGCTGGCGGCGGCCAGGCGATCACCACCGCCGTGACGTTGTCGTGCCCGCCCGCGTCGAGCGCCGCCCGCAACAGCCGGCGCACCGCACGAACAGTTCGCCCGCCGGAGCCGTCTGGACGCGCCCCGCCGTCTGAACCGTCGTCGTTCAGGGCCACGGCGGCGAGGTCCGCCGCGTCCGGGAGGTGGTTCCACAGGCCGTCGCTGCAGACCAGGACCATGCCGGGGCCCGCGGGCCGGAACGCCGCGATCTGCGGCTTGACGATGCCCGCGTCCGCGCCGAGCCACGCCGTCAGCAGGTGCGCACGGCGGTCGGCCCACGCGTCCGCCGCGCTCATCTCCCCGCGCTCGATCATCTGCGCGGCCCAGGAGTCGTCGCGTGTCAGCAGGAACGAGTCGCTGGACGAGAGCCAGTAGACGCGGCTGTCCCCCACCCACCCGGCGGTGACGCCCGCGCCGTCCACGACGGCCGACGCGAACGTGCAGGCAGGCGCACCGTCCGGATTCTTGGGGTCCCTGCAGAGGCCCGCGACGACCTCGGCCGCCCGTTCTGCCGCCGCGCGCGTGGCGGCTTCAGGGTCCATGCCCACCGAGACACGTCCGGCCAGGACGGACACCGCCGCGTCCGCCGCACGCCGCGACGCCTCCTCCGAGCCCGGCGCCGTCGCGACGCCGTCGCACACCACCGCGCACGCCCCGGCGGGCAGGGCCGCGAGCGTGAACGCGTCCTCGTTGCGCCTGCGCCTCAGCCCGAGGTCGCTCACCGCCGCCGCGAAGCCGCCCAGCTCGGCCTCGGCATGTTCCCGCCCGCTCGGCTGGCGGAAGCCGCACTCCTCGCAGTAGCCGTCCGTCCCGATGGCGCCGTCTCCGCAGTCGACGCACCCGCCCGGAGCGGGCGCGGGGCGCGGAGCGGTCGGGTCGGGACGGCCGCACTCCTCGCAGAAGCGGTCGCGTTCCTGGACGGGTTCGCCGCAATCGCGGCAGCGTCCGGCATGGGTGTGCTGGTCGGCGTCCATCGTCAGAACAGCGTCCTCGGACGCACGGCGTTCGCCCGCCTGACCATCACGTGCCGGTGGTCCGCGCCGTCGGCGAGCTTGGCGAGGACGCGGTACGTCTGCTCCAGCTTCACGCGGAGGGACGGCTCGTCCAGCCCGGTGCCGAGGATCGGCTGCCGCACCCCGGCCGGCAGCGTGCGCCCGGTGCGGACCCAGGCGAGCGCGGCCTCCAGGACCTCGGCGGCGAACGCGGCGGCGCGCTCGGTGTCCAGCCGGAGGGACGCGAGGCGCCGCCCCGCCTCGATCAGGGTGGGCGCGTTCAGGTCGGCCGGGCCCCGGCCGCGGACGGCGACCGCGACGGCCGCGAGCTGCGCGGCGAGATAGTGGCTGGAGACCCGGGGCACCGAGTCGAGGACGCGTTCCGCGGCGGCCCGGTCGCCGCCCGCGAGACGGGTCCTGGCCAGGCCGAACGCGGCGCTCACATGCGTCGGGTCGGTGCGCCAGACCGTCTCGTAGAAGCGGTCGGCCTGCGGGATCACGCCCATCAGCTCGTGGCAGAAGGCGAGCGCCAGCTTGGGCGCCTGCTCACCGGGCGCGAGGTCGTACAGGTCGTTGAAGACGGCCGACGCGTCCCGGCCGCGCCCGTCGGCGAGGGCGCGGACGCCGCGGTACCAGTCGACGCGCCAGTCGTCCGGGTCCTCGGTGGCGAGCTCTTCCAGGAGCCGGTGTGCGGCGTCCAGGTCGCCCAGCTCGATCCGGACGCGGACCAGCGCCAGCCTCACCTCCCGGGACGCGACCGGCGCCGCGCTCAGCGCCGCCGCCAGGTCGCCCGGGTCGCGGGCGGTCAGCCCGGCGAGGAACGCCGCCGCCGGATCCGAGGCGGACACCAGCGGGACCGGCAGCGCCGCCGCCGCGGCCCCGGGCTCCAGCGGAGCGAGGATCGGCGGGTCCGTCCTGCCGGTCCCGGAGCCCGTGCCGTCCGGACCGCCCAGGCCGAGACCGCCGACGATGTCCGTGCCGGCCGTCTGCTGCTCGGGCCCGAACAGCGGCGACGGCGCGGGACGCGGGCGCCCGTCCTCGGCCGACAGCACCTCCCGCAGGACGCCGGTGAGCTGCTCCGCCATCTCGGCGGCGCTCTGGAAACGGCGGGTCGGGTCGGGGTGCGTCGCGCGGCGCAGCAGCCGGTGGTACGACTCGTGCCGCTGGAACAGCGGCACCTCCTCGCGGGGCGGCAGGCTGCGCAGATGCCGTCCCGTGTAGCCGCGGAACGGGAAGCTCAGCACGGCCAGCGTCCGCCCCACCGTGTACAGGTCGGACGTGATCGACGGGCCCCGCGAGCCGATCTCGGGGGCCTGGTAGCCGGGCGTCCCGAAGATCGGGCTGTCGACGTCGAACGCCCGCCGCACCCCGCCGAGGTCGATCAGCTTGAGCTGCTCCTCCGACTGGATGGCGTTGTCCGGCTTGAAGTCGCAGTACAGCAGCCCGACGCCGTGCAGGTAGCCGAGCGCGCTCAGCACCTCAAGGCCGTAGGCGATGACCTGGCCGAGCGGCAGCGCCGTCGCGTCGCCGTGCTCGCGGCGGGCGCTCAGCAGGATGTCCTTCAGCGACCGGCCGCCGACGTACTCCATCACGATGTAGCCGGAGTCGTCGTGCCGGACGAAGTTGTAGATCTTGACGATGTTGGGGTGCTCGACCTCGGCCAGGAAGGCCCGCTCGGCCGTCGCGGCGGCCAGCGAGTCGGCGTCGCCGGTGTCGAGCAGCCCCTTCAGGACGACCCACCGGTCGCTGACGTTGTGGTCGCGGGCCAGATACACCCAGCCGAGCCCGCCGTGCGCCAGGCAGCCGAGCACCTCGTACTGCCCGCCGATCAGCTCGCCCGCGTGGAGCTTCGGCGTGAACGAGAACGGATGCCCGCAGTTCGCGCAGAACCCCTCCGTGCGGCCGGGCCGCCCGTCCCGGCTGCGGCCGACCTTCTCGTCGCACCGGCTGCAGTAGCGCCTGTTCTCCGGGACCTCCGGCTTCTCCATGATCGCCGAGGCCGGGTCACGGGCCGGGACGGGCGGCACCTCGACCAGCCCGGCGCCGAGCATCCCGCGCCGCGCCGACCCCCCGGAGCCCGTCCCGCGCGACCCGCCGCGCGACGCCGTCCGGCCGGACCCGAGCGTCCGCGAACCGCTGCTCGCCGAACCGCTCGATGCCGAGTTCGGACCCGTCCGTCCACTGGGCGCCGACGGCACCGACCCACCCGCCGCGGACGGAACGGACCCACCGGGCGTGGACGGCCCGGAGCCACCCGGCTGCTGCCGCGTCGTCGGGGGCGCCACCGGCGTCTGCTGCCTCGTCACC
>NZ_VCKW01000414.1 GCF_005889715.1 Actinomadura soli | reverse complement strand
GGAGCCGTAGTACTCCGGCACGTCCCGCCAGGGCGCACCGGTCCGCACCCGCCAGCCGATCCCATCGATGAGCTGGCGTTTGGTCCATTTCGACGGCCGACCTGTCCTCTTGCGTGGTGGAAGCAGCGGCTCCAGCAGCGCCCACTGCTCATCGGTCAGGTCGAACCGCCTCGTCACCGCCAGGGTGGCCACGAGGTCTCCGGGACTCAGGGTCGTCTGGTCGATGACTCCTGTACCGGAGACCTCACTACTTTCGGCGCCGGACACGCCGCTCATCCCACTTTGAGACAGGCCCTAGTTCACGACGGCTACGAGATCGTCCAGATTGACGAGATCAGCGGCAGCCCTATCTTCGGCCACCGCACCATCGGCGGCGGTGTCAGCGGCACCATGAATAACCTGATCTTCGCCTCCATCGGTCCCAAGCCCCGGATCGTCGTCATCAACGCGATCAACAACGACTTCAAGGTCACCAGGAACGCCGACAAGATCCTGATCTACGACCGACCGCGGTCCAAGGAGTCCGGACTCACCTGGGGGCACATGGTCAAGTGGTGGCGCGCCCAGCAGCAGATGCCGCTGGCCCTGTCGAACTTCCGCGTCGGGTACAACCTTGTCGAGCGCTTGACCCAGACCGTCGCCATGACCAAGAGCCCCGGTGAAGAACTGGTGTTCCGCACCTACTACGAGCAGTTCTTCAAAAGACCGGATGGCTCCTCCTATCCAGCGCTGCTCCCGCAGGTGTACCTCCATCTGGATCCCATGACCCGCAAAACAACGGCAGCAACTCCGTGAGGACGATGTCGTCGACTTCGAACGCATGGACTTCCTGCTGCTCTTGCCGCACAACGTCCGCGTCGTTCTTGAGGTCGACGGCCAGCATCACTCCGGCGTCCAAGACGAGCAGAACCCCCAGCGGTACATCGCCTCCGCTGCGCAGTACGCCAAGATGGCCAAGGAAGACCGCGTCCTACGGCTGGCCGGGTATGAGGTGTACCGCTTCGGCGCACTTGAGCTGACCCGCGACACGGCTGCGGCGAAAGAGATGGTCTGCACCTTCTTCACCGACTTGTTCGAGCGCCACAGGATTGGATCCGCAGGAGCAACAGCCCCAGCTGTAACGGTTGAGCCGTCGTAGCGGTTGAGCTGCCGCGGCAACCGATTCGGAAGTTAGGGCATGGACTTGCCTGGCAGGGCGCTGGAGGCGACAGCATCGTTTTTGCCGTAACACACGGCGAGCGCCACGACCAAGGTGCAGCTCTTCCGCAAGGACTTCGCTGTGCTGGACGGATGCCCTGCTGAGAACGAGCCGCTAAAACAAGAATCAACCCCCCCACACCGCTAGCCAGCGCGCACAACATCAACTGATCGCGTGGGCTGCCGCGACCGCAACGCCAAAGCCTGCGCAGTCTTCCGCCGGCGCGCCCACCCGGTCAGCACCGACCGCTCCTCATCGGACAACACCACAGGCTCAAGCTTCGAACTCGGCATCACCAAAGCCTACCAACTAACAACAAACTAATGACTCAGAATACTAGACGAACTCGCCGCCCATGGGCTGCTCGACCTTTCCCAGGTGGTCTTAGATCGTGCTCACGTCAGGGTGAAAAGGGGGGCGAACTTGCAAGTCCGAGCCCCGTGGACGGGAGTAAGCTCGGCTCCAAGATGCACATTCTGTCCGATCGGACGGGCTGCCCGTCCTGGTCGGTATCTCGCCTGGCAACACCCACGACGGCCAGGGCCTGAAACCCGTGATCGCTGGGTTCACATGAGACATGGCACTGAGAATTGTCATCAGCAAAAGCCGCATGCCGATAAGTCCTACGATACGCCTGAACTGAGCAGATGGCTGCGCAGCTAGCGTATCGGCGTCCGCATCGCCCGCAAGGGGACCGACTCAAGCCAGCGATTAGGGCGGCACCGATGGGTGATCGACCGGACCCTGTCCTGGTTGTCGGGATACCGTAGGCTCAACATCCGCCACGAACGCTAACCCGTGACTACCTGACCTTCCTCGGCCTCGCCGCCATGTGCTGCGACAAACGACTCCCCCGACTCATCACACAGGACATGGTCTACGCGGTTACCGACCAAGCCGAGCGACGAAAGGGTTGTCTCTACTGCCGACCACTTTTTGATGGACTTGCTTTATGACGTCTGGGCTTGTCTGTCTTAGTGGATTTGCATTCAGACCCCTCTCTGGCGTAACCACTTTCACATGTCAGTGAAGGTGGAGTGGGCTTTCCGGATAGCGCTCCCACAATAGTGACGAACGCCAGAAATAGGAAGATCAAAACGAGAATGGACCCGAGACAGGCTCCACACCCACCCCTATCCGGAGGAAGTCCTAATTCCCTTCTCAGCCGCTCGTTCTCTCGTCCGAGTTGTTCGCTTCCAGGAGTTGCCCCGTACCCTTTGGTCCAATCTTGATTTGTCATTTCGAAACAACCTCGTAACTTAACTTCACGCACCTCACGGATTTGCTTGGCCGGCAAACAGAGAGGCCAAGTAGAACAAATTGCTTTTCGGTCCAACCATACATCACATTGTACAGCAGAATCTTAAAGTAGTCATGCAGGTGACAGTGACACCTATGTTTCGGGCGTCCCATATTGGTGTGCAGATCATCTTGGTCAGATCAACAGTCTTGATTTCGATCAAGGGGCTTCGCTGACCGTGCTTTCGGAAAGATCCTTGTACGAGAAAAGATCAATGGACGAGGTCCGTACTGTCGTCCGATGACCAGATCGAGCAGGTCATTGTCAGGACCCGACCCGCTCGGCGATCTTGTCTCTGCCGAAAATCTCGTCCGCGCAGGTCAAGCGGCATGCTCGTCCTCGTTGAGGATGCCGCCCAGATGTTGCCTTCTTCGGATGTTCAAATGCGCGATCTGGTCGGGTTCGGTGATCGGCGGAGGAAGCGGCTTCAACGGGCGGGCGTTGGCGATGCCCTGATGAGCCCGATGCTCGTTGTAGAAGGTCTCGAACTCGCGGAGGGCGTGGAGCAGGTGTCGCTGGTTCCAGATCAACATGCGGTCCAGGAGCTCGCCTCGGCAGGTCTGCACCCACCGCTCCATCACCGCGTTCATCCTCGGCATCCGCACCCCCGTCAGCACCGTCTGGATGCCGGCATCGGCCAGGACGGCGTCGAACAGGTCGGGGAACTTGCCGTCCCGGTCGCGGATCAGGAACCGTGCCCGGCAGCCGGAGTCCTCCAGATCCATGACCAGGTTCCGGGCCGCTTGCGTCACCCACGCTGCGGTCGGATGAGCGGTGGCGCCCAGAACCCGGATGCGGCGGGTGTGATGTTCGATGACCGCCAGCACGTACATGCGAGCACCGGTGAGAGTCACGGTCTCCAGGAAGTCACACGCCAGCAACACCTCGGCCTGGGAGCGCAGGAACCCGGCCCAGATGGTGGCAGAACGCTCGGGTGCCGGATCGATACCGGCGTCCTTGAGGATCTCCCAAACCGTAGAGGCGGCCACCTTTGACGCCGAGCACCCGCAACTCGCCGTGCACCCGCCGGTAGCCCCAGCTCGGGTTCTCCCTCACCAGGCGAAGAACGAGAGCCCGGATGGAGCGGACGGTCGGTGGTCGGCCCGGACGCTTGCGTTTGGAGCGGGCAGCGTGCCGACCGGCGATCAGGTCGCGGTGCCAGCGCAGCACCGTGTCCGGCCGCACCAGGAGCCGCATCCGCCGCAGTACTCCGGGAGGTCACCGGTGCAGCAGCACCGCCAGCTGCGCCCGATCCGCTGTAGCGGACCGGGACCACTCAGACCATAACTGGCACGTCCTCAAGGACAAGGTCGACGCCATCATGACGGGCGCCTATGCCGCATTCCTTCACGCGGCTGGCTACACCATCACGCTTCACCCGGACACCCACACCAACGCCCCGGAGATCATTGTCGTTTCGGGACCTGTCACGGGGATCGCTCAGCATCCCGACCAGGAACCGCGTGAAGGCTGAGCGGCATACGTCAACCCGCCCGGAGGGTAGCTCCGGCTAGCCTGCCCGCAACCGGCCGCCGCCGTGACACCATCCCGACCACCGGGCACGCTCTCCCGCGACACACCCGTGACCACCCAGGCATGTGATGGACAGCTCCGCCCTCGTCGCGATCGTCACAGGCGGCACCGCCGTGCTTGCCGGCTGGGTCACCAGCCTCGGCAACGCCCGCGCCGCAAGAGTCCAGGCCCGCACCACGGCCGAGGCCCAGCACCGCGCCGAACTCCGCGCCTCCCGCCGCGCGGCCTAGCTGGACCTCATCGAACACGCCCACCGCGTCAGCGAGCTGTACTGGAGACTCGGCGATATTTACGCCCAAGTCGCCGACCCTGACGAGCAACATCGCCGCCTCGATGCGCTCCGCGCGGACCTCCGCGACGCGTTCGACCCGCTGCAACGCTGCGTCTGGATCGTCATGCTCGAAGGCCCCACCGGCGTCACCAGCGAAGCCGCGGCAGTGCGAGAAACCGCGAGCACCTGCAACCGGACGCTGTACGCCCTCGCCCAAGGGGAACACGACGCCCTGGGCCGGTTCACCCAACAGCGGCAGGACTACCGCGCCCGTCTGCGGTCCTTCACCGAGGCCGCCGGGCAGGTCATGGGCAACCAGCCACCTGCCACCGAACCGTGAAAGGGACGGGTGGACCGCCCCGGCGAAGTTGGAGGCTAGATCGCTTGGTCCTCGATCGCCAGGCCAGTGCCGGCGGGCGATCGGTGGAACGTCTCCTCGTACTCGGCCGGAGGGACGTTCCCGCAGTAAGAATGTAGCCTTTCAGAATTGTACCAAGCAACCCATTCCATGGTGGCCATCGTCACATCCAT
>NZ_VCKW01000413.1 GCF_005889715.1 Actinomadura soli | reverse complement strand
GGGCTGGGCGGTGCGCCGGGTACTTGGGTCGGCGGTGCGCCTGGCGTGGGCGCGCCTCAAGGTTCGGAGGGCACCGGTCCGGGGCCGGAAGGGCCCGGAGCGCCTGAGGGCGGGGGCGCGTTCACGTCGGAAGACGATAGCCGTGTCAGATCAGGCGTGTCCTGACAAATGGGCATCGGGGAGGAGTACTCCGGGGTTGAGGATCCACGCCGGATCGAGGGCCGCCTTGGCGGCGGTGAGCGCGGCGGCGAACGGGCCGGGGCGCTGGCGGTCGTACCAGGGCCGGTGGTCGCGGCCGACCGCGTGGTGGTGGGTGATCGTGCCGCCGTTCGCCGCGATCGCCTCGGACACGGCCGCCTTGATCTCGTCCCACTGGGTGAGCAGGCCGTCCCAGCGGCCGGGCGCGTAGACGCCGAAGTACGGCGCGGGCCCGTCCGGGTACACGTGGGTGAACCGGCAGGTCACGATGCCGTCGCCCGCCACCTCGCGGATCGCCGCCCGCGCCGCGCCGGTGACCGCGCGGTGCAGCCGGTCGAATCCGTCCCAGGTGCAGGCCGTCTCGAACGTCTCGACGATCAGCGAGTGCCGGGCGAGCGCGTCCCGCTGGTAGGGCATCCGCAGGAACGACGAGCGCCAGGTGTCGCCGGGATCGCCGTCCGCGGGCCCGTCGGGGGCCTCGCCACCGTGGTCGCGGCAGATCTCCACGGCGCGGTCCAGGGACGCGCGCACCGGATGGTCGGCGGACTCGAACCCGAACACCAGCACCCCGCCGCCGACGGAGACGCCCGCGTTGACCAGCGCCTCGGCGGCGTCGAGGAGCCGGCAGTTCGCCGGGTTCAGCCCGCTCTGCGCGACGGCCCGGGTCGCCGCCACCGCCGCGCCGTAGTCCGCGAAGCGCACGGACGCCCTGGCCCGCCAGCGCGGACGCTCCCGCAACCGCATCCACGCCTCTGTGATGATGCCCAGCGTCCCTTCGCTGCCAAGGAAGAGGCGGTCCGGGGACGGCCCGGCGCCCGAGCCGGGCAGGCGCCGCGACTCGCCGACCCCGCCCGGCGTGACGACGCGCATCGACTCGACGAGGTCGTCGATGTGCGTGTCCAGGGTCGCGTAGTGGCCGCCGGAGCGGGTGGCCAGCCAGCCGCCCAGCGTCGAGAACTCGAACGACTGCGGGAAGTGCCGCAGCGTCAGCCCGTGCGGCCTGAGCCGGTCCTCCAGGCGCGGGCCGAACACGCCGGCCTGGACGCGCGCAGCCCGGCTCACTGGATCGATCTGCAGGACATCGCCCATCCGGGTCAGATCGACCGTGACCGCCGCGCGGCCGTCCGCGAACCGCGGCTCGATCCCGCCGACCACCGAGCTGCCGCCGCCGTAGGGGATCACGGCGATCCCGTCGCGGCCGCACCAGTCGAGCAGGTCGATCAGGTCCCGCTCGCCGCGCGGCCGGGCGACGAGGTCGGGGACGTGCCGCAGGTCGCCGCGCAGGTTGCGGACCACGTCCCGGAACGCCTTGCCGTGCGCGTGCGCGGCGCGGTCGCCGGGGTCGGCCGAGCAGAGGGCGGCGAGCGCGGCGGGCGCGGAGATCCGGGACGCGGGCAGGCCGAGCGACGCGATGCTCGGCGGTTCATGATCGGTCAGCTCGCCGGGCGCCAGCGCGCGTGCCCGGGCGAGCAGCGCGTCCAGTTCGGCGCCGCGGACCGCGTCCTCGACGTTGCCCCAGCCCCACCACGACCGCGTCATCGCCGCTCCCTCCGCGTCGACTCATCGTCCACGATGCCGCTGCCCCGGACCTGGCTTGTTTAGGCGGCCCCGTGCAGCGCAGATTGTCAGAGGGGGTATGCGAGCCGTCACGGGGGGGTGGCGCGGTGCGGATTCACGGGTGCGGGCCAGCGGCCGCCGGCGCCGGGCTGTGCCTCGCGATGCTGGCCGCATGCGGGGGCCCCGCCGACCGCGAGCCGCCGCCCCGGGCCACGGGCGGGGCGCCGACGACGACCACCGATGGGGCGCCGACGACCACCGCCACCGGTGGATCGGCGGTGAACGGGAAGGTCATCGTCATCGATCCCGGTCACAACGGCGGGAACGCCGACCACCCGGAGGAGATCAACAAGAAGGTCTTCGTCGGCAACGGTTACAAGCCCTGCAACACGGTCGGGACCAACACCCGGGACGGTTACAGCGAGCACGCCTTCACCTGGGACGTCGCCGACCGGCTGGTGCGCGTCCTCCGGGAGCGGGGTGCCATGGTGACGTTGACCAGGAAGGACGACACCGGCGTCGGGCCCTGCGTCACGGAGCGGGCGGCCATCGGCAACCGCCTGCGCGCCGACGCGGCCTTGTCGATCCACGCCGACGGCGCCGAGCCGTCCGGGCACGGGTTCCATGTCATCGAGCCGGTCGCCGTGGGGAAGAACGCGTCGATCGTCGAGCCGTCCCGGAAGCTCGGCACGGCGGTCCGCGACGCCTACCGCTCCGGCACCGGCATCCCCTACTCGACCTATCGCGGACGCGACGGCCTGGACCGGCGCGGCGACCTCGGGGGGCTGAACATGTCCACGGTGCCGGTGGTGTTCATCGAGTGCGGCAACATGCAGAATCCGGGGGACGCGGCCAAGCTGTCCAGCGCCCCGGTGCGGCAGCGCATGGCCGAGGCCCTGGCCGCCGGGTTCGAGAGCTACCTCCGCTGATGCTTTCGCGTGAAAATATTCCGGACGAAAGCAAGGGCGGGTCAGGCCAGCCGCGCGGACATCCTCGTCAGCAGGACGCGCAGCAGCGCCAGCTCCTCCTGGCCCACCGCGTCCTGCACGCCGCGCCACTCGGCCTCGATCGCCGCGGTCAGCCGGTCGAACGACGCGCGGCCCTGCTCGGACAGGAACGCCAGCACCCTGCGCCGGTCGGCGTCGTCGACGCGCCGGAACACCAGCCCCGCCGACACCAGGCGGTCGATCACCTTGGTCAGCGTCGGCGCCGGGAGCAGGGCGAACTCGGCTATCTCGGTCATCGTGTGTCCGGCGCCGTCGGCGAGCAGGGAGAGCACGCGCCATTCCTCGACGGTGGAGCCGGCCGTCTTCAGCGCGGCGGCGAGCCGGGCGGCGATGCCGCGTTCGACCCGCGCGAGCATCCGCGGCAGGTCCAGCTCGTCCTGCGCCATACCTGTTGTAGTCATCGCGAGATACAAGATTACCGTCTTATCGAAACTATTTTGGGCGAGGATCCACTAACGTCCGGGATATGGACGACCTGGACGTCGCCCTGGTGGTGCCGCGTCAGGGGCCCGCGGGACTCTTCGGGCCCTCTGCCGAGCTGTGCGCCCGGCTCGCGGAGGAAGAGATCAACGAAGAGGCGGGCGTGCTCGGCCGCCGCCTCCGGCTGACCGTCGTGGACGGCGGAGCGCCGCCCGCGCGGGTCGCCGGGCAGGTCGGGAAGCTGGTCGGCTCCGGCGCCGTGCAGGCGGTCACGGGCTGGCACGTCTCGACCGTCCGGCAGCGGCTCGTCCCGGAGATCGCCGGCCGCGTCCCGTACGTCTACACGGCGCTCTACGAGGGCGGCGAGCGCTCGCCCGGCGTCTTCCTCACCGGCGAGACGCCCGAGCGGCAGCTCCGCCCGGCGCTGCGCTGGCTGTCGTCCGAGCTCGGCATCCGCCGCTGGACGATCGTCGGCGACGACTACGTCTGGCCGCGCGGCACCGCCCGGGCCGTCCGGTCCTATCTGGCCGAGCAGGACGCGGTGCTGTGCGACGAGATCTACGTCCAGCTCGGCACGAAGGACTTCGGCGAGCCGCTGCGCAGGATCGACACGAGCGACTGCGAGGCCGTCCTGATGCTGCTGGTCGGCGACGACGCGGTGGCCTTCAACCGCGCGTTCGGGGCGGCGGGCCTGGAGCAGCTGCGCTTCAGCCCGCTGATGGACGAGAACATGCTGCTCGCGTCCGGCGTGGAGGGCACCCGCGGGCTGTTCGCCGCGGCGGGGTTCTTCGAGACGCTCCCGACCGGGGACGGCCTGGACTTCGGCGCCCGCTACCACCGGCGCTTCGGCCCGCAGGCGCCGCCGCTGAACAGCATGGGCGAGTCCTGCTACGAGGGCGTGCGGCTGCTCGCCGAACTGTTCCGCCGCAGCGGCGGTGAGCCCGACGTCCGCAGGATGACGGCGCTCTCGGAGGGCCTCGGCTACGACGGCCCGCGCGGCCCCGTCGAGGTCCGCGACCGGCATCTGCGGCAGAAGATGTTCCTCGCCGCCGCGGACGGCCTGGAGTTCGACGTCCTGTACCAGCTTCCCCTCGACCCCCTTGACCATTGATTCCGCACGAAATAGTTTCAGCAGGAACTAAGGGGGGCTTATGGCCACGACGTTCGATCTCGGTGACTTCGTCCTGCAGGGCGGTGCGACCCTGCGCGGGGCGCAGCTGACCTATGAGACCTACGGTGACCTGGCGGAAGACAAGAGCAACGCCATCGTGTATCCCACGTGGTACTCCGGCCGCCATCAGGACAACGAGTGGCTCATCGGCGACGGCATGGCGCTGGACCCGTCCCGTTACTTCATCATCGTGCCGAACATGCTCGGCAACGGCCTGTCCAGCTCGCCCAGCAACACCCCGCCCCCCTACGACCGGGCCCGCTTCCCGAACGTCACCATGTACGACAACGTCGAGGCCCAGTACCGCCTCGTCACCGAGCATTTCGGCATCGAGCGCCTGCCCCTCGTGACGGGCTGGTCGATGGGTGCGGGCCAGACCTACCAGTGGGCCGTCAGCCACCCCGAGATGGTCGACCGCATCGCCCCGTTCTGCGGCTCGTCCCGCTGCAGCCTGCACAACTTCGTGTTCCTCGAAGGCGTGAAGGCCGCGCTCACCGCCGACGCCGCGTTCGAGCACGGCTGGTACACCAGCC
>NZ_VCKW01000412.1 GCF_005889715.1 Actinomadura soli | reverse complement strand
GAGGGTGGTGACTAGGGGGAGGCGGAGGACGAAGCGGGCGCCGGACGACGGGTGGTCCTCGATCCGGAGGGTTCCGCCGTGTGCCTGGGCGATCTCGCGGGCGATGGCGAGGCCGAGGCCGGTGCCGCCGGCGTCGCGGCTGCGGGCGGTGTCGAGGCGGGTGAAGCGCTCGAAGACGCGTTCGCGGTCGGCGGGCGCGATGCCCACGCCGTCGTCGGTGACGGTGAGCAGCGCCTGGGCGCCCTCCCGGGTCACCTCGACCATGATCGACGACTCGGCGTACCGGTCGGCGTTGTCCAGCAGGTTGCCCAGCAGCCGCACGAGCTGCATGCGGACGCCGCGCACCGGCACCCGTCCCGCCGGCACCGTTTGGACCTTCCGGCCGGAGGCGCGGCTGCTGATCTCCGCGTCCGCGAGCTCGGCCAGGTCGATCGGCTCCTGCGCGTTCGGGCCGCCGGTGCCGATGCGGGCGAGGAGGAGCAGGTCGGTGACGATCGACTCCAGCCGGTCGGTGTCGCGCAGCGCCGACGTGACGACGGCCCGCAGGTCGTTGTCGTCGGGGTGCATCGACGCGTCCTCCAGGTTGGCGCGGAGCGCGGTGATGGGGGTGCGCAGCTCGTGGGACGCGTCGGAGGCGAACTGCCGCTGCCGTCCGACGGCACGTTCCAGCCGGTCGAGCGTCGCGTTGGCGGTGCGGGCGAGCTGCGCGATCTCGTCCTGCCCTGACGGCTCGGGCACGCGGCGGCTCAGATCGGTGGCGCTGATCTCGGCGAGCTGGGCGCGGATCGCCTCGACCGGGCCGAGGGTGCGGCCGACGATCCGCCAGGTGATCCACGCGGCGCACCCGGCGAGGAGCAGCACGCCCAGGCCGAGCGCCGCCTCCAGGAGCCCGTTGACCAGGTAGGACGGGAGCGGCTCCGACGCGTACACGACGACGGAGTCGGGGGCGGTGGAGACGCGGATGGCCTCGATGACGAAGCACTCGCGGTCCGGCCAGACGCCGCGGCATTCGATGTAGTCGCGGACGCGCACATTGCTCGACGGCCAGAGTCTGCTCACCGGCGGCCTGTCCGTTGCGGCCGGTGTCGCATTTGTGACGCGCCCGCCGGGCTCGACGACCTGGATCAGTATCCGGCCGCGGGTCCCGTCCGCGATCTGGCCCTCCAGCGTCCCGTCGCGGACCCCGCCGCTCACCCGCCGGCCCTCGACCTGCGTCCCCTGGAGAAGATCGGTCTCGATCCTGGTGCGCAAGGCGAAGTCGACGCCCACCGCGGCCACGCCCAGGACCAGGGCGGCTATCACGGCGGCGATGAGGGTGTCCCTGGCCTGAATGGACCGGGGCCGCATGCGCATAGGTCCTCCCCGCTGGGAATAGCCAGGTTTCGGACGAAGCACACACGCTACCCGCCGGTCACAAATCGGGAGTCCGAAACCTTTGCGCCGGGTTTTCACCTACTCGCACCAGGAGATCCCGTTTAAGACGGTTCCTCCGAAGTACAGGGACGGACACATGGGCAGGGACGTGGCTTCGGTCACCATCAGCGGCGAGGACCGGCGGCGGTACCGCGACAAGGTCCGCAGGTGCCTCGACGTGCTGGCCCGCATGCTGGGCGAATCCCAGTTCGACTTCCAGCGCCCCCACATCGGGCTGGAGATCGAGCTCAACCTCATCGACTCAGTCGGCGATCCGCTGATGCGCAACGCGGACGTGCTCAAGGCGATCGCCGACCCGGCCTGGGCAACGGAGCTCGGCCAGTTCAACCTGGAGATCAACATCCCGCCCCGGGAACTCGGCGGGACGGGCACCGGCGAACTGGAGGCGGAGGTCCGCGACCATCTCGACCACGCCGACGCCCGCGCCCGCGAGGTCGGCGGACGGCTCGCCATGATCGGCATCCTGCCGACCCTGCGGCGGTCGGACATCGGTGAGGAGACACTCTCCTCCAACGCGCGCTACAAAATGCTCAACGACCAGATCTTCGCCGCGCGCGGCGAGGAGATGCGCATCGCGATCGACGGACCAGAACCGCTGCACATGCACGCCGACACCATCACCCCCGAGGCGGCGTGCACGAGCGTCCAGTTCCACCTGCAGGTCAGCCCCGACCAGTTCGGCGCCTACTGGAACGCCGCCCAGGCCATCTCGGGCGCGCAGGTCGCGATCGGCGCGAACTCCCCGTTCCTGTTCGGGCACAGGCTCTGGCATGAGACCCGCATCACCTTGTTCGAGCAGTCCACCGACACGCGTCCGGACGAGCTGAAGGCGCAGGGCGTCCGGCCACGGGTCTGGTTCGGCGAACGCTGGATCACGTCCGTCTTCGACCTCTTCGAGGAGAACACCCGCTACTTCCCCGCACTGCTCCCCCTCTGCGACGACGAGGACCCCCGCGCGGTCCTCGACGACGGCGGCATCCCCGAACTGGGCGAACTGACCCTCCACAACGGGACGATCTATCGCTGGAACCGCCCCATCTACGCCGTCGTCAAGGGCCGGCCGCACCTTCGCGTGGAGAACCGCGTCCTGCCCGGCGGACCCTCCGTCGCCGACGTCATCGCCAACGGCGCCTTCTACTACGGTGTCGTCCGCATGCTCGCCGAAGACGAACGCCCTGTCTGGACGCGGATGTCCTTCGCGACCGCAGAGGACAACCTGCATCGCGCCGCCCGCGACGGCCTCGAATCCACCCTGTACTGGCCCGGCATGGGCGAGGTCCCCGCCGCCGAACTCATCCTCCGCAAACTCCTGCCGCTCGCCCACGAGGGACTGAAGCGGTGGGGCGTCGACCCGTCCCGCCGCGACCGTCTCCTAGGCATCATCGAACGCCGCTGCGTCACCGGCCAGACCGGCGCCGCCTGGCAGATAGCCACCGTCGACGCCATCGAGAACTCCAGCGGCGTCTCACGGCACGAGGCACTCCGCATGATGATCCGCTCCTACGTGGACCACATGAGCGACAACGCCCCCGTCCACACCTGGCCTCTATAGCCCAGGGGGGCGACCCCCTGGAACCCCCGGGATCTTCACAAGTCCTGCACATATCGCGCTCATCACATACATAACGGGCTTCTAGAGTCTGGTCCGTGACAGGGAACGAGACGCGGATCCTCGTCGTCGAGGACGAGCCGACGATCGCGCGGGCCATCGCGGACCGGCTGGTCGCGGAGGGGTTCGGCGTCGATGTCGCCGGCGACGGGCCCACCGCGGTCGAGCGCGCCCGCGCGTACGAGCCGCACCTCATCGTGCTGGACGTGATGCTGCCCGGATTCGACGGGCTGGAGGTCTGCCGCCGCGTCCAGTCGGAACGTCCCGTGCCCGTGCTGATGCTGACCGCCCGCGACGACGAGACGGACCTGATCGTGGGCCTCGGCGTCGGCGCCGACGACTACGTGACGAAGCCGTTCAGCATGCGGGAGCTCGTGGCCCGCATCCGCGCCGTGCTCCGCCGCGTCGAACGCCCGCAGTCAGGCGCGGCCGTCGCTGATGACGCGGCAGGCTCCGTGCGCTTCGGGCCGCTGGAGGTCGACCAGCGGGGGCGGCGCGTGCGGCTGGAGGGGCGCGAGGTGCATCTCACGCCGACCGAGTTCGACCTGCTCACCTGCCTGCTGCGCAACCGCGGCACGGTGCTGACCCGGGCCGTCCTGCTCGAACAGGTGTGGGACTGGGCGGACGCGTCCGGGACGCGGGTCGTCGACAGCCACGTCAAGGCACTGCGCCGCAAGCTCGGGCAGGGGTTGATCCGGACCGTCCACGGCGTCGGCTACAGCCTGGACGCGGCATCGTGACCGCCGTCCCGCGCGGGTTTATCCACAGGTTGTGGGCGAGGCTTCCGCGGCCGCTGGACCCGCTACGGTCCATCAAGGTGAAGTTCGGCGTCGTGGTCGTCGCCACCGCGTGCGTCGCTGTCCTGATCGTGCTGTGGGGGTACCCGCTGGGGTTCCGGGCCCGGGAGACGCTGCCCGTCGGCGTGATCATCTCCCTGGTCGTCATCCAGCTGCTCGCGCACGGGATGACCGCGCCGCTGCGCGAGATGACGGCGGCGGCGCGGGCGATGGCGGGCGGCGACTACAGCCGCCGGGTGCGGGCCACGTCCCGGGACGAGGTCGGCGAACTGGCGCAGGCGTTCAACCGGATGGCCGCCGACCTCGCCGAGGTCGACCGGCAGCGCCGCGAGTTCGTCGCGAACGTGTCGCACGAGCTGCGCACCCCGATCAGCGCGCTGCGGGCCGTGCTGGAGAACGTCGCGGACGGCGTCACGCCCGCGACGCCCGACGTCCTCGAAACCGCCCTCGACCAGACCGAACGGCTCGGACGCCTCGTCACCCAGCTCCTCGACCTGTCACGGGTCGAGGCGGGCGCGGCGACGCTGGACGTCACCGACATCGACGTGGCCGCGTTCGTCGCCGACGTCGCCGCGGAGGCCGCCGCCGGACGCCCGGACGCCGTGTTCGAGTCCGACATCACGCCGGGGCTGCGCGCCGCGGCCGACCGCGACCGACTCCACCAGATCGTCGCGAACCTGCTGGACAACGCCGCCCGGCACGGCCCGGACGGGCGTCCGGTGACCATCACGGCACGCCCGTTCCCTGGGAGCCCGCCGGGCGGCCTGGTCATCGAGGTGGCCGACGAAGGGCCCGGCATCCCGCCCGAGGAACGCGTCCGCGTCTTCGAGCGCTTCTCCCGCGGCTCCTCGCCGGGCCCGCGCGCCGGGACGCCCGGCGGCGGCACCGGCCTCGGCCTCGCCATCGCGAGCTGGGCGACGGACCTGCACGGCGGCGACATCACCGTCCTGGACACCCCGCGCGGCTGCCGCATCCGCGTCACGATCCCCCCGAACATCGGAGAACCCGCATGACGAACCCGCCCGAGGACTCGTCCAGCACCCCCGAAGA
>NZ_VCKW01000411.1 GCF_005889715.1 Actinomadura soli | reverse complement strand
CCCGGGCTCTCCGGCGCCTCCGCGGCGGCGGCGGGCGGGGCCTGGACGCGGGCCAGGGCGCTCGGCCACCACATGTGCCGTCCGACGTCCAGGTTCAGCGCCGTGACCAGCACCGACCGGACCACGAACGTGTCGAGCAGCACCCCGAACGCGACCGTGAAGCCGAGTTCGGCGACGAACACCAGCGGCAGCGACCCGAGCGCCGCGAACGTCCCGGCCAGGACCGCGCCCGCCGAGGTGATGACGCCGCCGGTCGCGGCGAGCCCGATCAGCGCGCCGCGCCGCGTGCCGACCCGTTTCGTCTCCTCATGGACGCGGGTCATCAGGAAGATGTTGTAGTCGGTGCCGAGCGCGACGAGGAACACGAACGTCCACAGCGGGAACGACGGGTCGGCCGCGTGGAACCCGAAGACGTGGTTGAACATGAGCGCGCTGACCCCGAGCGCCGCCGCGTACGACAGCACGACCGTCGCGACGAGGATCAGCGGCGCGACGAGCGCGCGCAGCAGCAGCGCGAGGATGCCGAACACGACGACCAGGACGATCGGGATCACGGCTTTCTGGTCGCGGCGGGACGCGTCGTTGATGTCGAGCGTCACCGCCGACGAGCCGCCGACCTCGGCGTTCGCGCCGGGCACGGCGTGCACGGCGGTGCGGGCGTTCTCGACCGCGGCGAACCCGCGATCGCTGTCGGGCGGCGCGGTGAGCGTGCCCTCCAGGTAGACGATGCCGCCGGACGGCCGCCCGGGGTTGTTGCCGGCGAGCTTGACGTCCGCGACATCGGGGACCTTGGTGAGGGCGGCGCGGACGGCGTCCTGCGTCCCGTCCTTGGTGACGATCTGGAGGGGCGAGCCGCTGCCCGCCGGGAAGTGCCGTCCGAGGACCTCCTCGCCCGTGACCGAGTCGGGCTTGCCGGTGCTGAACGACTCGCTGGCGGGCAGCGACCCGGTCCGCAGCCCGAAGAGGCCGGCCGCGAACGCGCCGAGCACCACGGCGCTGATCAGCCACGTGGCCCGCGGCCGGACGGCGACGGCCGCGCCGACCCGTGCCCACGCGCCGCGCTCGGTCGGCTCGTCCGAGCCGAACGAGGGGCGCCGCGGCCAGAACATCCAGCGCCCGCAGATGACCAGCATCGCGGGCAGCAGCGTGACCATCGCGGCGAGCGCGACGGCGACGCCGATCGCCATCACCGGGCCCATGCTCTTGGTGGAGTTGAGGGTGGCGACGAACAGGCACAGCATGCTCAGCGCCACCGTCGTTCCGCTCGCGACGATCGCGGGCCCGGCGCGGTGCAGCGCGATCGCCATCGCCTCGTGCCGGTCGCGGTGGCGCCGCAGCTCCTCCCGGTAGCGGGCGATTAGCAGCAGCGCGTAGTCGGTGCCCGCGCCGAAAACGAGCACGGTGAGGATGAACGCGGCCTGCCCGTTCACGGTGAGCCCGGCGTACTCGGCCAGCAGGTAGATGGCCGCCTGCGCCGCCATCAGCGCGAACCCGACGCACACCAGCGGCGCGAGCCACAGGATCGGGCTGCGGTAGGTGATCAGCAGGATCCCGATGACGATGGCGGCGGTGATGAGCAGCAGCGTCTTGTCGAACCCGGAGAACACGTTGCTGAAGTCGCCCGCGTACCCGGCCGGCCCGGTGATGTGCGCCTCCAGCCCCGGCGCGCCCTTCTGGACGATGTCGCGGTAGTCGTCGACGGCCGGGCCCAGCAGATCCCACCCGTCGTTGCCGACCTGGACGTTGACGAGGGTCTCCAGCGCCTTCCCGTCCTTCGACGGGATCGGCCCCTGGACGCTGACGGCGAGCTTGCGCGGCGGGGCGGAGCCCTTGGGGTCGCCGCTGACGGCCTGGAGGCGGGGGACGTCCGCGGCGGCCTTCGCCCGGTCGGCGGCCGTGAGCGCGCCGCCGTCGCGGTGGTAGACGACCACGGCGGGGAACGTGTCGGCGGGCACGAACCGCTCGGACACCTCCAGGACCCGGGTCGACTCGGCGTCCTGCGGCAGCCACGCCGACGACTCGTTCGACTGCGCGCCGGTTAGCTTGCCCGCGAGCGGCATCGCCACGACGAGGAGGACGAGCCAGACCCCCAGGACGACCCATTTCCCGACCCGCCCGCAGGGCAGGGAAGCGAACTTGTACGCGCGCGACATCGGAACCCCCATGAACGTCAGACCCCCGGGATCTTCTTACATACGCCGCCGAACGCCGCTCGGCAAGACATATCGCGTGAGGGATGGGGGCCGGAGGCCGGTTCCGGCCAACCGATGATCACGACTCCCGCGACCGCGTCTCCGTGATCATGTCGAGGCGGCGCAGGATCACGCCCTCGCGCAGCGCCCAGGGGCAGATCTCCAGCTCGGTGAGCTCGAACAGGTCCATCGCGGCGTCCGCGACGATCGCGCCGGCGAGCAGTTGGCCGGCGCGCCGCTCGGACACGCCGGGCAGCTCCGCCCGCTCGGCGGACGGCATCGCGGCCAGCTTCTCCGCCCAGTCGGTCAGGTCGGCGCCCGCGAGCGTCCGCCGTTGGTACGGTCCATCTGCCGAGGGGGCGGCGCCGGCGATGCGGGCGAGCTGCCTGAACGTCTTGGACGTCGCCACCGCGTGGTCGGGCGGGCCGTACCGGGCGACGTCCCCGACCCGCCGCGCGATCTTCGCCCGGACGTGCCGCCGCAGGCCGCGGACCTCCTCCGCGGGCGGCGGGTCGGCGCTGAACCGGTCCCGGGTGAGGCGGCCCGCGCCGAGCGGCAGCGAGAACGCGACGTCCGGCTCCTCGTCGATGCCGGAGGCGATCTCCAGCGACCCGCCGCCGATGTCGACCACGAGCAGCCGTCCCGACGACCAGCCGAACCAGCGCCGCACCGCGAGGAACGTCAGCCGCGCCTCCTCCTCGCCGGACAGCGCCCTGATGTCGATCCGCTTGTCGGCGCGGATCCGCTCCAGGACCTTTTCGCCGTTGGCGGCGTCGCGGACAGCGGACGTCGCGAACGCGACGAGGTCCTCGACGCCCTTGTCCTCCGCGATCTGCAACGCCCCGTCGACGAAGTCGCGCAGGAGCGTCTCGCCCTCGTCGGACAGGCGGTCGCCCTCCTCCAGATGGTCGGCGAGCGCCAGCTCAGCCTTGTGCGAGAACGCGGGCAGCGGACGGGCTCCCTCGTGGGCGTCCACCACCAGCAGATGCACGGTGTTCGAGCCAACGTCCAGCACGCCGAGTCGCATGCATATGACGCTAGCGGACGGTCCCGTGTTGACCAGGTCTGACCGCCTTCGAAACAGCCGTGACCGGCATACTCTGCACGCGGGGTGACGGATCGGACACCGAACTGTGACCGCCGGGTCCCATCCGCGGCCTGGGCGGTGACCGGCTGCGGCTACGGTGTCGGCATGACGGGGTTTCGGACATGACGGCGGCGTCGGAACGGCGGTGGCGGGTGCCGCCCGCCCAGGTGGCGGTGAAGTGCGCCGGGGCGGCGGCCGTCACGGCGCTGGCCGTCCTTTACAGCCACGACCCCCAGTTCCTGTTCCTCGCGATCGCCGCGGCCGCCGGGCTGAACGTGCTCGCGCTGCGCGACCTGGTCGCCCCGGTGCGGCTCGCCGCCGACGGCGACGGCGTCACCGTCGTGACCGGCTACGCGGGGCGCCGCCGCGTCCCGTGGGACGCGGTGACCTCCATCCGGGTGGACGAGCGGCGCCGCCTCCTCCTGCACACCCGCATCCTGGAGATCGAGACCGCGGACGACCTGCACCTGCTCAGCGCGTTCGACCTGGGCGCGGACGTCCACGACGTCGCCGACGAGCTGTACCGGCTCCGTGCCCGGACCGGGCCCTGACCTCGTCCGTCACCGGTCCGCCGGGGGCGGGGGAAGCTCGTCCGGCGTGGGGAACGAGCTCTGCGCGCCCGCCTTGCGGACGGCGGCGGCCCCGGCCCGCGCGGCGTAGCGGGCGGCGTCCAGCAGCGGGTCGCCGCGGGCGAGCCGCAGGCACAGCGCGGCGGTGAACGCGTCGCCCGCGCCTGTGGTGTCGACCGCCTCCGCCCGCGGCGACGGGATCCGGACGGGTGCCGCGGCACCGTCCGCGACGACGACGCCGTCCGCGCCGAGCGTGACAACGACGGACCGGGGCCCGGAGCGGGCGAGCGCGGCCGCCAGCGCACGCGGATCACCGGCCCTGTCCTCGCCCAGTAGATAGGTGGCCTCGTGCTCGTTGACGACGAGCGGATCGCAGCGGGTGAGCAGCTCGTCGGGGACGGGCGCGGGCGGCGACAGGTTGAGGACGATCCGCCCGCCCGCCTCGGCGGCGACGCGGGCGGCGGCCACCACGGCGGGCAGCGGCACCTCTAGCTGGAACGACACGACGGACGCGGCGGCGATCATCGCGCGGGCGGCCGTGACGTCGTCCGGGCCGAGCCGGGCGTTGGCGCCGGGCGAGACGATGATGCTGTTGTCGCCGTCCGGTCCGACCGTGATCAGCGCGACGCCGGTGGGCGCGTCCGGCGTGGTGAGGAGATGGGCGAGGTCGACGCCGTCCGCCGCGAGGGCGCCGCGCAGCAGCTCGCCGTGGCCGTCGTCGCCGACCCGCCCGACGAGCCCGGCCCGGCCGCCGAGCCGGGCCGCCGCGACCGCCTGGTTGGCCCCCTTGCCGCCCGGATGGGTGGCCAGGTCGGAGCCGAGGACGGTCTCCCCCGGCGCGGGCCGCCGGTCGACGCCGACCACCAGGTCCGCGTTGACCGATCCGACGACGACAACGTCCCAGTCCCATGAGCGCACGGTGTAACGGACTACAGGGGCCGGGCGCGTCCGCGCAACCCGTGTCCCGCCGCGTCCCGCCCCGCTCCGGGCCCCGGTCCGTCGTTGTCACGCTCGGCGCGGACGGCGTCGTCGTCGCGGACGGTGCCGCGGCACCCGTCCGGATCC
>NZ_VCKW01000410.1 GCF_005889715.1 Actinomadura soli | reverse complement strand
CCGCCAGCTCCGCCGAAGCCATGTTTTTTTTTTTTCAGGCAGAAGACGGCATACGGGATGGCTTAGGGTCTCGTGGGCGCGGAGATGTGTACAAGCGGCAGGCCGGGGGCGGGGCGGCGGCTCAGTGGCCGGACTCCTGCCGGGCCAGGGAGATCACGCCGGTCACCTGGACGCGGGTGAGCTGCAGGTCGGCGCCGACGGCCGACAGCGTCTCCTCCTCGGAGACGGTGAGCGGGCCGTCCACGAGGGCGATCTCGGCGGCGGCGCGCAGGATGCTCTCGCGCGCCTCGGGTGCGAGGGCCGAGGCGGCGCGGCCCATCTCGACGCGGACCTCCTCGAACGGGCGGCCGAGGTCGGCGTTCAGGGCGGCGTCCTCGTAGGCGGGCTCGCCGGCCTGCCGGACGACGGCGACGGCGCGCGAGCGGGCGGCCGCGTTGGTGTAGTCGCCGGAGCGCAGGACCTGGGCGATGGCCATGCGCAGGAGCATCGCCGGCATCTGGGCGAGCTGCGCGGTGGTCGGCACGTCGAGGACGCCGGGGTTCCAGCGCCCGTGGCACGTGTCGCACTCGATGAACTCGCTGCCCGTCTTCGTCAGCGGGATGACGGGGATGAAGAACAGGGTGAAGAAGTTGCGTCCCTGCCGTCGCCGGTAATC
Organism: Actinomadura soli; assembly: GCF_005889715.1. GTDB lineage: Bacteria > Actinomycetota > Actinomycetes > Streptosporangiales > Streptosporangiaceae > Spirillospora > Spirillospora soli. Next base: position 4,281 of record NZ_VCKW01000410.1, on the reverse strand, counting down.
GCGGTCGCCGCCGCAGTCGGGGCAGTGGAAGATTCCCCTGGTCAGGGTGAAGAACACCACCCGCCAGCCGAAGATGATCAAGATCGCGCGCCTTTCTCGGTGAAGCCGCACATCGTAACGGTGCAAGGGCCGGGATGTGGTGAGACTTCGCAGCGGGTCCGGAGGGCCGCAATCCGGACCGGAATCGGGGGTTGACGCGATGGGCGTCCATCCCTCATCCTCGATCTAATAGGAAGGTTTCCTATAAGAACACCTTCCGGCTCCCACCGTAACACCGTCCATCCGTCCGACCGTGGCAACCGACTCCGAACAAGGTCGCCTCCACCCCCGCCAGGAGACCGAGTATGCCCGCCAAACTCCGTCCTCCCCGAAAACGGACGCTCGTCCTCGCGGCCGTCGCGTCCGCCGGGCTGACCGTGGCGACCGCCACGCCCGCCCTCTCGCACGGCTACACCAACGCTCCCATCAGCCGTGCTCTCTTCTGCAAGCAGGGCGTCGCGAAGAACTGCGGCGGCGCGCAGCACGAACCGCAGAGCATCGAGGGCCCGAAGGGGTTCCCGGAGCGCGGGCCCCGCGACGGCACGATCTGCGGCGGGGGCGGGTTCGCGCCGCTCGACGACCCGCGCGGCGGTCAGTGGCCCGCGAACAAGCTCACGGCCGGCCAGTCCTTCACCTTCAGGTGGACGCTCACCGCCGCACACGCCACCACGTCCTGGCGGTACTTCATCACGAAGGACGGCTGGGACCCCACACAGAAGCTCACCCGCGCCGCACTGGAGCCGCAGCCCTTCCTGCAGATCAACGACGGCGGCAAGCGGCCGCCGAACAACGTCTCCCACCAGGCCACGCTGCCGAACAAGCAGGGCAGGCACCTGATCCTGGCCGTTTGGGACATCCACGACACCGGCAACGCCTTCTACCAGTGCTCGGACGTGGAGTTCAGCTGACAGACCATCCTCCGCGGGCCGCGTCGCTCTCCGTCGCCCGCACCTGAGGGACCGGGCGGGACCGCGCTCCCGCCCGGTCCCTCCTTCTTTCGGGCCCTTCTTCTTTCGAGCCCTTCTTCTCATTCCGGGGCCTTTTCCCCTTCCTGGGCCTCCCGTCCCCCTGCCCTCTCGTCTCTCGCGCCTCCCGTCTCCCGAGCCTCTCTCTCCCCGGCCCTCCGCTTCCCCGCCCCCTCGTTCCTGTGCCTTTCCCGCATTTCCCCAGCCCAGGGGATGGCGCGGGCGGAGGCCGATGGAGCAGGATGTGCGGAACGGTTCGTACACTCACCGGTAACTAACCGGCCGGTCACCATTCCGCGCGAGGAGTGCCATGCTCAACCTGTCCGTGCTGCTGGAGGACGCCGCCAGGGAGACGCCCGATCGGGACGCGGTCGTGTTCGGCGACATCCGGCTCTCCTACTCGTTCATCGACTCGGTCGCGAACCAGGTCGCGAACCTGCTGCGGTCGCGCGGCGTTCAGCCGGGCGACAAGGTGGCCCTGTCCTGCCCGAACCTCCCCTACTTCCCGATGGTGTACTTCGGGGCGCTCAAGGCCGGCGCGGTGGTCGTCCCGCTGAACGTCCTGCTCAAACCGCGGGAGATCGCCTACCACCTGGACGACTCCGACGCGAAGGCGCTGTTCTGCTTCGAGGGGACGCCGGAGCTGCCGCTCGGCCAGATGGGACACGCCGGGTTCGAGCAGGTCGAGAACTGCGAGCACCTCTTCCTTCTGCCGGCGGACCTGGCGGCTGCCGAGTCGCCCATCGAGGGGGCCGAACTGTTCTGGGCGGCACTCGCCGGGCAGCCGAACACGTTCGAGACCGAGCAGACGGAGCCGAACGACACCGCCGTCATCATCTACACGAGCGGAACCACAGGTCAGCCGAAGGGCGCGGAGCTCACGCACAACAACCTGCTGGCGAACGCCATGGTGGACGACACGCTGTTCTACCGGACGACGCACGACACGTCGCTGGTGACGCTGCCGCTGTTCCACATCTTCGGGCAGACGTGCGTGATGAACGTCGGGCTCTACCGTCGCGCGACGCTCGTCATGCAGGCCAGGTTCGACGCCAGGCAGGCCGTCGAGCTGATGGTCAAGGAGAAGGTGAACGTCTTCGCGGGCGTCCCGACGATGTACTGGGGGCTGCTGACCGACGACACGTCCGACGAGGACATCGCGACGATCCGGGAGAACCTGCGGGTCGCGGTGTCGGGCGGCTCGGCGCTGCCCATGGAGGTCCTCAAGGGGATCAAGCAGAAGTTCGGCGTGGACATCCTGGAGGGGTACGGCCTGTCGGAGACGTCGCCGGTGGCGTCGTTCAACCGTCCGGACCGTCCGACCAAGCCCGGGTCGGTCGGCCTGCCCGTGTGGGGCGTCGAGATGAAGCTGATCGACGACGAGTGGAAGGAGATCGAGGGCGAGGGGCCCGGGGAGATCGCCATCCGCGGGCACAACATCATGAAGGGCTACTACGGCCGTCCGGACGCGACCGCCGCCGCGATCAAGGACGGCTGGTTCCGCACCGGCGACGTGGCCCGCCGCGACGACGAGGGCTACTACTACATCATCGACCGCTCCAAGGACATGATCATCCGGGGCGGGTACAACGTGTACCCGCGGGAGCTGGAAGAGGTCCTGATGACGCACCCGGACGTGTCGCTGGCCGCGGTCGTGGGCATCGAGCACCCGTCGCACGGCGAGGAGATCAAGGCGTACGTGATCCGGACACCCGGCGCCGCCGTCACCGAGGACGAGCTGGTCGCGTGGGGCAAGGAGCAGTTCGCCGCCTACAAGTACCCGCGGATCGTGGAGTTCCGGGACGAGCTGCCGATGACCGCCACCGGCAAGATCCTCAAGCGCGAGCTGCGCTGACGCGCCCGGCGGGCCCGGCGGCCGGGCGGCGACGCCGCCCGGCCTGGTGGCCGCACCCGTCAGAACGTGTAGAGCAGGCGTTTGATGCCGTTGATGAAGCTCGACTCCAGACGCTCGGGCTCGCCGGACGCGCGGATGCCTGGCGTCCGGCGCAGCAGCTCGCGGAACAGCACCGTGATCTCACGCCTCGCCAGGTGCGCGCCGAGGCAGAAGTGCGGCCCGGGCCCGCCGAACCCGACGTGCGGGTTCGGGTCGCGGAGGATGTCGAACTTCTCGGGCTCGGTGAACACGGACTCGTCGCGGTTGGCCGACCAGTAGTACAGGAGCAGCTTGTCGCCCTCCTTGATCTCGTGCTCGTTGAGCGTGGTGTCGCGGGTGGCGGTGCGGCGCATCCAGATGACGGGCGACACGTACCGGACGATCTCCTCGACGGCACCGGGGATGCGGGCGTCGAAGTCCTCGGTGAGCAGGGCCCGCTGGCCGGGGTCGTGGGTGAACAGGTCGAGGCCGTGGGCGATGGCGTTGCGGGTGGTCTCGTTGCCGGCGACGACCAGCAGGATGAAGAACGAGCCGAGTTCCTGGTCGGTCAGCGACTCGCCGTCGATGTTGGCGTTGACGAGGGCCGAGGTGAGATCGTCGCCCGGGTCCTTGCGGCGCTGCCGTCCGAGCTCCTCGACCAGCCCTTTGAGGGTCTCGCCCGCGCCCAGCAGCGCCATCGCGACCTGCTCGGGGTCGTCGGACGGGAGGTACTCGGCGTCGTTGCCCGCGAGGATGACGTTGGTGGCGTCGAAGACCGTCCGGTAGTGCTCCTCGGCGATGCCCATCATGTCGCAGATGATCTTCAGTGGCAGCCGGGCGGCGATGTCCGCGACGAAGTCGCCCGTGCCACCGCCCGCCGTAACGTTCTCGATGATCTGGGCGGCGACGGCCTCGACCTGGTCCTCGAACCGCTGGATCATGCGCGGGGAGAACGCCCGGGATACGATCCGCCTGATCTTGGCGTGCCGGGGATCGTCCATGCTGATCATCGAGCCGAAGTACTCGTGCAGATCGCCCGGCATGTCCCAGATGCTGGTGGCGCCCTTGCCGGAGCAGAAGTCCTCCGGGCGGCGGGACGCCTCGACGACGTCGGCGTGCCTGGTCAGGGCGTAGTACCCGGGACCCTGCGGCACGATGACGATGTCGGGTTCCTCGAAACGCACTAATTCGGGATGCCAGCGCAGGGCTTTGAACGCCTCATGGCGGTACTCGTGCGGACGCCGCCAGAACTCCCAGTCGGTCAGGTCGATGTCGTTGACCCTGAGCACCTGCCCACCACCTCACAGCTTCCGACCCTTGATCCGGTTCACCGGCAGCCTCTCAAAGGTAGAGCGACAAGCGCACCATGATCGCCCCGGTGACCCACCTCACACTCCCCCACGG
>NZ_VCKW01000040.1 GCF_005889715.1 Actinomadura soli | reverse complement strand
GTCCCGCGCCTCCCGCACCGCCCGCACATCCGCCTTGATCACAATCGTCTCCGGCTCGCTCACCTGATCACCTCACAGATCGTTCCCTGTTGGTGACACAGTGCGCTCACCCACATAGAGTTGTCGCCAGACCACGCAATTCCCGAAAAATTCATGATCTTGAAGGGTCATGTGACATGACCAATCAACCCCCCGATCCGCAGTCGAGCATGTGGGCATGGATCGCCTACCAGCTGCGGTTTCAGCGCATAGAACGCAGCCTCACCGGTGACGCCGTGGCCAAGATCCTCAACTGCTCGCGGTCCACGATTTCCAGACTGGAGGGTGGCGAGGCCCAACTCACCGACAAGCAGGCCGCCAAGCTGGACAAAGCATGGCGGACGGGCGGATTCTTCACCTTCGCCCTGTGGTACGCCCGGCTCGCTCCCAGCCCGCAGTGGTTGTCGAGCTACACCGAGTTCGAGGCCCGCGCGTACCTCATCCATATGTTCAGCGGCCAACTCATTCCCGGGCCTCTTCAGACCCCCGATTACGCCCGCGCCCTTCTGCTGGCCGGGCGAAACATGGACGTCGAGAGCGATCTTACAAAGCGCCTCGCGCGCCAGAAGCTCCTCACGCGGCCCAACCCGCCAGAGCTATGGGTCCTGCTGACAGAGAACATCCTCACCTGGCCGGTCGGTGGCGTGGAAACCATGCTCGAACAGCTGGCTTACCTGCGAGAATTGGCTGAGCGGCCCAACATCATCATGCGCATCGTGCCTCGAACCTCGGGGGCCTCTGAGGCGCTGGACGGTTCCTTCAAAGTCATCACCGTTCGAGAGGGCGAAATCGGCTACATCGAAGCAGCCACTGGCGGACGGCTCATCATGGATGCAGATGGTGCGCGTGCCTTGCGCATGCGCTTCGACCGCATCGCGGCGAAGGCCGCGCCCGTAGACTCCACCGCGGAGCTGATCGAGCAAGCGATGGAGGCATTGAGATGAGCACTCCGGTTTGGCGCAAGTCCAGCCATTCCTCTGACGGCACATCCGGACAATGCGTCGAGGTCGCGGCCCTGTCCGGCGTCGTTGGCATCCGCGACAGCAAGGATCCCGACGCCAGGCACCTCACCCTCACACCCAACGCTCTCCGCGAGCTGCTGCAGAAGGCGGTTGACCGGTGGACGTGATCAAGTGGCGGAAAGCACAGCAAAGCGGCGACCAGGGCGGTGCATGCGTTGAGGTTGCACGGTTCCCTGATGCCGTGGCCGTCCGCGACTCCAAAGACCCCAACGGCCCCCAACTCATGCTGACCCCCCACACCTTCCACACCATCCTCAGCAACCTCAAGCGGTAGTGCCCGAAGGACGCCCGGCCCTCCGCCCAGGGCCGGGCGTCGCATGAGGGGCGGGCGGGTTAGCCGATTTCGGCTCCGCCGGCGCCGGGCTTGGGGGCGGCCAGGCGGATGACGGCCTTCTGACCAGCGGTGCCTATCAGGGTGTGGGAGAAAGTGCCGTTGATGTTGAAGGGATCGTCCGACCCGGGTGGGCTGAATCCGATGCCTCCGCCCGCCATCTTGAATTCGATCGCCATGTCTCCGATGCTCGCGACCGTCATCTCGGCCAGTCCGGCCTGGCCTCTCACGCGGGCGTTGAAGCGGATGACGTCGCCGACTCCGACCTCCACCTCGCACCTGGCGTCCGCGCAGGCGGCGAGCTGGCTGCCGTTCGCCGCCTTCGGCAGCGTCGCGGTCGGGGTCGGCGTCGGAGTTGGGGAGGCGGGGCGCGTGGTCACCGGCGGGTGCGTCGCGCTGGAGGCGGGAGTGGCCTTGCCCGGTTCATCGTCGCCGCACCCCGCGAGCAGCAGTGCGAACATGGGGATGCCCAGAGGCCACGCGGTGCGCCATCCAGGGGCTTGCGTCTTTCGCATGACTTCTCCCGCTTTCACCGAGATCGGCCACAAGCTAGCCGCGTCCGCCGGAGAGGGGTCCCGAGCCGGGAACGCTACGCGGCCGCCCCGAACCGCTGCATTGACCCGGCGGCGCGGACCACGGGCCCGGTGCGCCGCCCGATCAAGCCCGTACTGCGCCGGACGCACCGGCCCCGCTGCTGACCTGGAGTGATGGGATCTTCGTACATGTGCGGACGATCTCGGACGACCTCGAACAGGGCGAGTGATTGCCATCACCGTTCGGCGTGCTCAATTGTCAGTCGATCAGCTTTCACTCACCTGAAGGGGAAGCATGAGACTGGCACGAGCGACCGCGCCGGCTCCCGACTGTGGCCGGGGTCCCCGCACCCACGGTCCTGGGTCCATGCGCACCAACAAGCCGATCCGTCTGAAATACGGTCCCGCCTCGGTCTGCGACTGGATCGGGGGGCCCAACCTGCCCACGGGACAAGAGTTGTGGGCGTGGTGCCAGACTCTCGACAGCTCGGGCAACACCTGGTACTACGTCCGCCCTGAGCCGGAGGACCCAGGTGATCACTGGGATCCCGGCTGGATCTATTCGGGGGACGTCGACGGCGTGAGTTCGGGTATTCCCACGTGTGCCTAGTGCCTACCGTGGTTCTGCGGTGAACACCTGGCCGATGCTCTGGTCGCACTCCATCTGATGCAAGGGCGCTCCATCCCGGGTGGTGTTCTCGGGGAATCCGAGGCAGAGGCCATTACTGGCGACACGGATGGTGTAACCGTGGGCCGGAGTGATGACGCGTGTGAGGAAGAATATCTCCGCCCCTGCGTTCTCGTTGCCGCAGAAATCATCGAACACATATGAGCCGGGAGTATTCCGGGCCTTGGAGATGCCCATGCAGCCTGGCCCGAACTCGGGGTGGTCGGTGGTGATGCGATACCGGGTGGCAGCCTGGTGTTCCAGGGACATTGGTGGAAAGGCCCGGGAACACGACGTTTGCAGGACGAGGCCACTCGTGGTGCCTCGACGCTCGGACAAGCACAGGCTCGAATGCGCTGCGCGAATGCGGTACGGACCCGATACCGGCAGCCCCGGCGCGGGCGGACGGGGAATCGCCATCGACTGCGGTCGCGGAGCCTCCGCGGAATCGGCTTTGCCGTCGAGTGCCGGTGCCACGAGGGGCGCACCGGCGCCGACCAGCAGCAGGATCCCGCAGGCCGTCAACAATCCGTTGATCGCGGTACGGCCGGACGTAAGGCGCCGCCGGACGGGGTGGACACTCGCCGGGCCCGGGCGTACGTGCGGGTCATCCGGAGCCGGAACGACGTCCGTACCGGGTTGCCCGCCATCCTCGTGTGCGGCGGGGCGGCCGTCCGGCGGCGCGGCCTCGCTCATCACGATCCGCCGGCGCGTCCTGAGCCAGGCGGCGACCTGGTCCTCGTCGCACCCGCATGCGCGGACGAGCGCCCGGACCTGGTTCTCTCGCGGCATGCGGGGACGGGAGGGGTTGAGCATGTCCGCGATGGTCGTGGCCGGGAGGATCTCCCCAGCCGCCTTCGCCTTCCGTTCCAGTTCCCGGTAGGACATCCCTGACCAGGCTTTCAGCCGCCGCAGACCCGCCTTGAAAGAAGGGACATCACTCAGGTCATCGGGCTCGGAGACGGAGTATTCAGATCCCATCGCAGATACCTCCAACGCGGCCTGCGGTGATCATGCCGCTGCCGAAACCCACCTTCGAGCAACGCGGTTACCCGGGCAATGTCCGGAACCGGTGCTGCTTCTGCATGAATCTGCCGGATAAGCAGTGCCTGGCCCCGCGAACCGATAAAGCGTTGCGCACGGGGCCATCTGGGCCTCCGTATCCTCACCCTGACGGTCACAGCGGAAACGGTTGGGATGAATGTCTCGCTCTCGTCACTGTTTGCGCGTGACCGCGAGGGAGCGCGTCACCGGGAGACTGGAGGGCGCTCGCTCCGGACGGAGCGGGACGGTGATGATCCGGTGACCGAGTGCGCGCTCACGCCACCCACCGCGACGGCACCGCCCGGCGCCTCGAACGCGGCGAACTGCTCTGATCAGGTGGCGGACGGGCTCGAAACGCCCTAGTTGGTCTCCACGAGAATGGCGAGGTTGTCCAGGGCCATTCGTGTGCCGGTCTCATTCTCCGCGGCGGGGATGCTGTCGGGGATGCCCTCGTGCACGATGAGGACCTCGGTGCCGCCGTCCACATCGGTGAGCGTCGTGGTCATCGTCATCTGACCGCTCAGTTCGGGGTCGTCGGTCTCGAACCGGGACACCTCGACGACCTGCTCGTCCGGCACGAGCTTCATGAAATGGCCGTGGTAGGTATCGGTCCGCGCCGTCGTTTTCCCGGTGCCGGTCGGCTCGTCGTAGGTGAGCGAGATCCGGAACGCCCCGCCCTCGCGGGCGTCGAACTCGTGCACGTGGCTGCTCATGCCGGTCGGCACCCGCCACTTCGCGATCGCGTCCGCGTCGAGCAGCGCCCGGTAGACCACCGACCGCTCGGCCTTCACGTGACGAGAGATGCGCGTCGAATACATGGCGTCCAGCCTAGACATGTCCTGCCGAGGGCACCGGCAAGGGCGGTGGTCGTGGCGGAGAATGCGTGGAACTTGGCGCCTTTGCCCCTAGTGGCCGCAGGTGCGGGACTGCCATTTTGGACGTCGCCCCAGCGACCACCCGTGCAAGGAGCTTCCCGATGACCGCGCCGATCTGCTCCGTCGTCGAGCTCAGGCAGTACACCCTGCACCCCGGTGGACGGGACGTGCTCATCGACCTTTTCGAGCGCGAGTTCGTCGAAACCCAGGAGGCCGTCGGAATTCGCGTCCTCGGACAGTTCCGCGACGTGGACGACCCGAACCGCTTCGTGTGGCTGCGCGGCTTCCACGACATGGAAGCGAGAAAGGCGGCGCTCACCGCGTTCTACGTCGACGGCGCGGCGTGGAAGGCGCACGGGCCCGCCGCCGGTGCCACGATGGTCGACTCGGACGACGTTCATCTCCTGCGTCCGATCACGTCCGATTCCGGTTTCGCCGCCGGGAGTGAACGGCCGCCAATAGGCGCGACGCCGCCGGAATCCCGTGTCATGGCCACCATCGTCCACAAGGACGAAGCCGTCGACGATGCGTTCACCACGTTCTTCGAGGACGAGGTCGCGCCGTTCCTCACGGAGCTCGGCGCGGCGCCCATTGCCCGCTTCCAGACCGAGCCTGCGGAGAACACCTTTCCGGGTCTTCCGGTACGGACGGGCGAGAACGTCTTCGTCTGGTTCACCTGCTTCGCCGACGCCGAACACCACCGCGACCACCTTGACCACCTGGCGCGCACCCCGGAATGGACGACCCATATCCAGCCCGCCCTGGCACCAACCCTGAAGCGGCTGACCCTTGCCCCGACCGCGAGATCACTCCTGCGCTGACCCGTCGAACCCACTGGTCGGCGCCAGGCTCCGATGAGCCGCCGGGCTGGAAGGCCAGCACCCATGCCTGCCGCCGACCACGGCCGTGATGCCCCCTGCTCTCCCCGGACGCTCTTGGACCTTTGTCACCCGGGTGTACTCATGCTCGCGCTCTGCGCCTCCCTGCGGAGCGGCCGGTGAACAGGCGTGATCGGAGTTCTCGTTCCGGTCGGATCGGAACGCTGATGGCCTTGATCTCCTGGATCAGTCTTCGTCGAGAAGGCCGATATCTCCTGGGAGGTCCAGGGTAGACCTCTTCCGCACCGGGTCCTCTTCCAGTTCGGCGCATTCAAGAATCAGGGAGGTAACCTCCCTGCGCCCCTCCTCCGTGAGCTCGCGGAAGAGGGCGGCGGCAGGTTCAAGGATGTCCGTTGCGATATCCGGGTCGATGTCTTCATCGTCCGTCAGGTCTATGGAGACGACAAGGCTGACGAACGCGCGAACGAGGACCTTGTTGACGTCCATCCGGGCACGACCCTCACTCGATGCCTTGAGAGAGCTGCTCCATGAGGGTGTCGACACCACTCTTCCATTCCTCTCCCAAGCCAACCTCAAACCATTCCGCACAGATCTCGGAGTTTTCACGAACGACTTTTCTCAAAGCGGTAAGGGCCAGGCGGCACAAGTCACTGGACCAGTCCAGCGGAGGGATCGGCAATTTGGCGTCCTCGAAGGTCGCCTCGTCTCCTCGGATACTTGCCGAGACAAGAGCTGCCGCCGCTACTGCCGGTTCGGCGAACTCTCGATCAAGAAATGAGTCCGCCGGGATGCTCGCAACACGTTGCAGCACTTCCCTCACCATGTTGCTTCGTTCGCCTTCGGACGCTTCGAAGAGTTCGTCCTTGAAGTCCTGGGCATCATCATTCTCGAACGGTCCGACTCCGGAGGCGCTCATCGGCCGCTCATCCCCATTCGGCTGGGAAGCTGCGCACAGCCCTAGGTGGAGGGCGCGGGAGGTCGGCCGGGATTGAGGGGACCCGGCCGGTCCTCCTCGCGGCCGTAGTTGTGGACGAGGAGCGATGCGCCCCGGCCTGCACGGTCAGAGCGCGGGCATACGTGCCGGTGCGCGGTCACTCATTTTTTGCGGTCAATTCGTTCCGCCGCGTCGATCAGCCGTTGAGGCAGTTTCTTGTTGGCCGCCAGGACTTCTATGCCGATGAGGCGGCCGTCCTCGTCGAAATCGAGATTGATCATTCCTCCGACCTCGACCGGGTCGCAGGGGTACATGTGCGCCACCCGTTGGCCCGCCTTTCGATTGGCCAGATCGACGTACGCCGCATTTGCTACCTGATCATAGGTAACCCTGACGTCCACCACGGTCAGCCCCCCATAAGGCGGTCGATATAAGCCCGGCTCGCGTTCACTATCACGGTGTTGACATTTCCGTCGATGGTCTTCGCCACAAAGACTTTGGATTGAGGATCGTAGTAGCCCAACTTCCACTGATCTTCATGGTAGTAGGAGAAAGGATCTCGCTCAAGGACGGCCCGAGCGTCCTCTGCCGAAACCCCATGGTCTTCAAGACGCTGCAGTGCGTGACCCGTAAAATCATCGAGCTCATCGGCGGGCGCCGTAACCGGCGGGTCGTTGAGAATGGGCTCGTCGCCATGCGCGCAGCGGCAGTTGGGGCTGTGTCCGTCCACCCAGCCCCCGCAGTTGTGCACCAGCACCGGCGTGCCGCCCGCCAGGGCGTAGTAGGTGCGGGTGTTGGCGATGGTGAGGTTGTGGACGGTCTGGAACGGCCGTGCGCCGCTCTTGAGGGCGGTGACCTGGACGTGAGCGCCCGCGCTGGTGCGGAGCCGCATCCCGGGCTTGAGGTTCTTGGCCTGGACCCACCGGTCGAGGTCGCCGGCGACCCAGAAGGGGTGTTCGTCGGTGGCGACCACCACGCCTGACTTGTCACCGCGGTCACCGTCGGTGTCGACGGTGACCTGGATGATGGTCCTGACGCCGGTGCTGGTCATGGTGTCGACGACGACCTGTGGACGTGTGTCACCAGTGGCCGGGTCGGTCGCCAGGATCTTGTCGCCGCGCTTCAGCTGCTGGATCGGTTTGCGGCTGCCGTCGGCCATCAGCACCTTGGTCCCCGGTGGGAAGCTACTGCATCGGGGCTTGGGAGCACCGGGCGGCGGGCGATCGGACTTGGGCAGGTCCGGAGCCTTGTCGGCCAGATTTCTTATCTTGCGCGACCTCAGCGCCAGCTGCAGACCCTTGAGTATCGCTCCCAGAGCCAGCTCTTCGGGACCGCCGTAAACAAAGACCAAGACCTGTACGCTGAACTTGGTCATATCCCAGAGTTGTTCTTTGAAGCTGCGCTTCTTGAAGCCCCAGTGGCCCCTTTCATACAGCTGGAGCGCGAGTTCGATAACTGCGGCCTCGCCCAGCTTGCCGTCCGGTATCGGGCAGCCTCCGCGCAGCGGGTTCATGTAGCACTGGGACGCCGCGGTGCCGTGGGTGTTCCGGCGGGTCTCCTCCGCCTTCTCCACCGCCTTGTCGTAGGCCTTACTGACGCCCGGGTTGTACCTTCGGCCGCCGCTGCAGGGGTTCTCCGGGATGGTGCCGCACTGGCCGCCGCCGTCGCGGAGGAGACCGTCGGGGTCGCTGGAGACGACCGGCGTGTTGTTGGCGTAGGTGTATCCGTTGAGCTGCTGCGGGTCCGCGGGGTCCATGACCGGGTCCACGCTGGTGAACCGGCCGGTTTCGGGGTCGTAGTCGCGGGCGCCGAGGTGGGTCAGGCCGGTGGGGTCCTTGATGCCGCCGACGAAGCCCTTGTCGTCCGGCCAGGTGGCGTCGTCGGGCGTGCCGCGTTCGGTCCCGAAGGGGGTGAAGCGCCGGACGGTGGATTTCAGGTCGGCGGCGGCGACGGCGACCTGGGCGGTGCCCTGGTGGTCGCCGGTCAGGAAGGTGAGACCGCCGGTGGTGGTGCGAAGCGCGACGGTCTCGCCGCCGTGGGTGTAGTAGCGGGTCGCCGTCGGGGTGGTGGCCCCGGGCTCGGCGCGCAGCTCCATGCCGGGCAGGTAGAGGGTGGCGCCGCCGGGGTCCTTGCGGATCAGCCGGTCGCCGCCGGGGCCGTTGATGAACTGGGTGGTAGCGCCGTTCTGGGTGACGGTCGCCAGGTCGCCCTCGCTGTTCCAGTCCAGCGTCTGGCGCGCGGTGCCGAGGGCTCGGCCGGTGGTGTTGCCGACCTCGTCGTAGGTGAAGGTGTCGGTGCGGTCGCCGTCGCCGCCGGCCTGGGTGATCTTGGTGAGCCGGTTGCCCTCGCCGGGCGGCGCGTAGGCGTAGGTGCGGGTGGTGTCGGGTTTGCCGCCGACGCCGTGGCGGATCTCGGTCTTGCGGTTTCCGGCCTTGTCGTAGTTGAAGGTGCGCCAGTACGGCGCGGGCCCGCCGATGACATCTGCGGAGGGTGCGGCCGAGCAGGTGGTGTCGCCTTCGGCCCAGGCGCCGGTGAGCCTGCGGAGGTGGTCGTAGGTGTAGCACTGGTTGTCGGTGCCGTCGGCTGAGATGTCGGAGATCGACAGGATGTTGCCCGCCTCGTCGTAGCGGTAGGCGGCGCGGCGGGGGTCGCCGGTGACGCCTTCGCGGTAGGTGCGGGACGACTCCAGCCGCTGGGTGCCGTACTGCCAGGTCAGGGCGTTCCACACGCGCTTGCCGGTGGCGCCCAGCTCCAGCAGCTTGGGTTTGCCGGTCGGGGTGTACTCGGCGGCATTGACGTAAGTGCCGAGTCCGCTGGTCAGCCGGGTGGGATGCCGGTAGCCGTCGTAGGACAGCGTCAGCGTCTCGGCGGGCAGCCCTCCGGCGGCGGGCAGCGTCCGGGTGGCGGGGGTGCCGTCCGCGTTGAAGGTCTCGCCGAAGGTGTAGCTGCCCGCCAGGGCGCCCTGTGAAGACGGGATGGTGACAGTGCCGCCCTCGGTACGTCCCAGCACGTCGTAGCCGGTGATGCCGGTGGTGTAGTCGCCATCGTCGCGGTGCCGGGTGGCCGAGGCGGGCCTGCCCTTGCCGCGCGCCGCGGTGTCGTAACCCCACGAGATCAGGCGGGCACCGGTCGCCGAACCTTCGCGGATGTTGGTCTTGCGGTTCAGCCCGTCGTAGGTCGTGAACAGCGTCCGCCCGCGCGCGTCGGTGGCGGAGGACTCCCGGTCGAGGTCGTCGTAGGTGAAGGTGGACGTGCCCCGGTCGGGATCGATGGTCTTGATCTTGCGGCCGCGCACGTCGTAGGCGGTGGTCCAGGTGTTGCCGGACGGGTCGGTGATGCCGGTCATCCGCCCGGCGCCGTCCCAGGCGTATTTCGTGGCGTCGTAGGTCCCGCTCGGCGCCGGGCCGCTGTACTGGCGGCGCTCGGTGACCTGCCCGCGTGCGTCGGTGTACTCGGCGCTGGGCACGCCTCCGGACGGCGGGTCGATGGCCGTCCAGTTGCCGCCGTAGCTGGTCGTGGTGCGCCACTTCTCACCGGTGGCGCCGGTCAGCAGCCGTTGGACGGTCTGCCTGCCCAGCCCGTCGTAGGCGTGATGGATCTGCGTCTCCACGTCACCGGCGTCGGGAGCGAACAGGGCCGGTTGAGGCGCACCGCCGGCCGGATAGACGTTGTACTCCTTGGCCGCGTTGCCCCGGTCGTCGTAGAAGGTGTCGCTGATCAGCCGGCCACCGGGGCCTTCCGCCTGGGTCTGCCGGGTGCGCAGCCATCCGTCAAAGAGCTCGACGATGAGACGTTGGCTTTCGTCGTTGGTGACGGTCTTTGTGGTGACCGCGACGATCTTCCCGTCGGCGATCTGATACTGGAACTCCAGGTTCGGAACCTTGCCGCTGGTCCTGGCGCGGTCGGGCAGCCACACCTTGGTGAGGCGGCCGAGCGCGTCACGGGCCAGGTCGGTGCGCAGCCCGTTGGGATCGACCTTGGCGATCGGATCTCCCCAGGCCGGTTCGAGCCAGGTGGTCATGGTCAGCGCGGACGAGGAGTCGCCGCCGCGGGCGGGCGGGCTGGTGACGGCCGTCCGGGTGGTCAGGCCTGCGGTCTCGGTGTAGCGGGTGGTGGTGGTCTGGCCCAGCGCGTCGGTGGAGGTCAGCTCACGGCCGTGCCCGTCATAGGTCATCTCCGCCTCGGTGACGTATCGCGCCGTGTCACCGTCATGTCCGGCGACCTTTTCGGTCTTGGTGACGTTGCCCCTGGTCGGCGCGTCCTCGAAGCCACCGCCGTCGTAGAAGGTGCGCGTGTCGGAGTTCAGGTCCTTGGTCCGGTCGGCGTCGGCCGTGCAGGCCACCGAGACCGTCTCCACCCGCGACGGGAAGTCGAGCATGTGCGCGTAGACGTTGTCGGCGTAGGTGGTACGGGTGCACCGGTCGTCGGTGGCGGTGGCGACGTCAGCGAGGTCGTTGACGCTCTTCACGCGTCCGACGCCGATGAACTGGGTCTCGTAGTCGGTGTCGGTCTTGGTCTCGCGCCAGGTGCCGCCGTCCATTGCCGTCCACGTGCGGGCGATGTCCACCTTGATCGCGGTGGCGTTGGCAGTGCCCCAGGAACGCTCACGGGTGGCGGTGACCACACGCCATGGGGTGCGGACGGTCTTGTCGTGCACGGATCCGCCGGGTGCCGTGTACTGGACGGTGCGCAGCGCGAACCCGTCCAGGCCCTCGTGATCGGTGTGCGTGCCGCCTTCGCCGTCGGGGACGGAGACGTTCCTGGTGCCGCCGTCGGGTCCGGCGCGATCGCCGTGCATGCCGCGCATGTAGTAGGTGTCTGTCTGCGACTTGGGGTCGCCCGTTCCGCCGGTGGTGACGCGCACCTGGCCGTAGCCGCGCCATTGCGACCAGGTCTTGTTCTTCTCCCGGGTCAGCCCGTCGTCATCGTCGTAATGCCAGGCGGCGCCGCCGAGGTACTCGTACCGGGTGGCCATGTCGGCGGCGTGGCCGGTGCGGTCCTTCTGGACCACCGCGGTGACCACGTACTTGTTGAACCAGTCCGTTAATGGTGTGGGCTGGCCGGACTGGTGCCAGACCAACGGGTGGCAGCGTTTGGTGTTGGTGTGCGGGGTGGGCGGCGCTGTCCGGGAGCATTCGGGGCCGGAGTAGGCGATGTCGAGTTCGCCGCCGGACTCATCGAAGATCTTGCTCACCCGGTAGCGGGTGTAGGACGGCAGCCCGTCACCCGCCTGATCGAGGCGGTTGGCCTTGGGTTCGTGGTTGAAGGTGACCTTGGGCAGCTTGATGTCGTCGGCGGCGGTCGGGCCGGCCAGCCCGGTGTGCTGGATCTCCTTGAGCAGGAGGTCGCGCTCGTCGTTGACGGCGCCCCAGTGGTGGTCCAGCGTCCAGGAGTCGACGGGCCGATACGGCCACCCGGGGGCCCCGGCGATCTGCGTGGTGACCTTCTTGAGCCGGTACCGGGACCAGAAGGTGGGCGAGGTCGAGCCGTGCCCGCTCTCGCACCGGGTCCCGGCGGCGCAGTTCATGTCCCATGGCACGTCCGGCCACTGCTCGGGACTGGTGACGATCTTGGCGGGGGCGCAGTCGAAGGTGTCGGTGGGGACGCACCGCTCGGCCGTGTCGAACAGCACCCGGGCGGGGGGCGCGCCGGCGAAGACGTTGTAGCCGCGCAGCCCGTACTCGATCGTCTTGAGGTGGCCGCCGCGGGTGTAGGGGGTGGCATCCTCCGGTTTGAGGTTGCGGCCGTAGTGGTTGGTCTCCTGCTCGTACAGGTAGATCGCGGCGTTGTCGTTGGGGTCGACGACCATGTCGAGGTTCCAGCGCCACGCCTGCTGGCACCACGAGTCGGCGAATCCCGAATCCTTGTGGCACGGCTCGCCCGCGTCGTCGCCGAACACCGGCACCGTCCACGCGGACTTGCTCTCCGGGCCGCCCGAACCCCAGCCCGGCAGCCGGTTCCTGCCGAAGAAGTAGCGGGTGCCGTCGGTCGTCGTGACCTTCCAGTACTCGCCCTCGTGGTCGCCGTTGCCGGTCTCGGACGAGCGGAGCTTCTCGAACCGGGTGCCGTCATCGTTCTTCAGCCGCCACGTCCCGTCGGCGGCCTTGACCAACTCACCGCCCTTGCCGTTCCAGGTGACGGTCGCGTTCTCATAGCCCCAGCACAAATCCCCCGGCGACTGGCCCTGGCCGTTCTTGGGCGCACCGTCGTCGGCACAGGACTTGTAGCGCTGCTCGATGAAGCCGGGCCAGAAGTCGAATCCTTCACCGACCCAGGAAGGCTGGCTGTTGGTGTTGGTCGTCCGGCCGTCGACGCTTTGAGCCGAATAGGCCAGCGCGATGCCGGGCGTGAGCTCACCGGGCACGGGTGCCACTCTGAGTGGATAGGACCAGGTGAAATCACCGGTGTTTCCCGAGGTTTTCCACGTGGCGGACGGCTCCAGCTTTGTGGCCGAGTAATCGCCTTGTGAACCTTCGGGTGCGGCGACCGCCGCCAGCACCGTCGGACCGGTCTGGGCGGTGGCCACATCCGCGGTGAGGGTATGAGTTTCACCGTTGTTGGTGGTGGTCAGCGGTGTCACGCCCCGGCATTCCGGCCTGGACGGAGTGGTCACGGCGCAGGCCGGCAATTGGGCCAGACGCAGGCGGGTGCCGTAGGCGCCGCCGAACGCTTGGGCGAACGCCGCGTAGTCCACGCGGACTCCGACGCGTCCCGCCGCGCCCGCATCGGCGGGGGTCAGGGTGAACAGCAGCCCCTCGACCCCGGCCCGGCCGGCGGCCTCGCGGTTCAGCACCGCGACCTTCACCGTCCCCCGCGATACCGGACCCGCCTGGGCGGCACCCGAGGCCGGTCCCGGGGACGCCAGCGCGACCGGCAGGCCCTTGGCCTGGGCCAACCCCTCCGAAGAGCCGGTGCTCCGCGCCTGCCGCCCCGAGACCTCCACTTCGGCGGTGCCCGCCTTGGGCCACGCCGCTCTGGCCGGAGGCGCAGGTTTACCCGCGGGGTCGGGCGTCCGCGGGCGGGCCTTGAGCTGCTTGCCGTCGACCTTGCGTTCGTGGTCGGCGACGGTGGGACGTTCCGAATGCGGTGGATCCGCCTGCGCGGCGGGCGCGGTGGCCAGGCCCGCCGCCAGGACGACCGTCATCCCGGCGGCCATGGTCCGCAGCGGCCGCCCTATTCCGAGCACATGCCTCCGGCCCTTGGTCTTCACCAGTTCCTCCACAACAACGGACGGCCACATAAGCCGAGCCGGAAAAAGTCAACGGTCGTTGGCAACGACGGCAGCACGCCACATCACCCCAAAGCACGTGGCTTACACGGGCAGTAAACGCTCTCGACAATGCGATCAACACGATGCGATCAAAAGGGAAGTCGATCAAGGCGTTCCCGGGCATCACGGGTGGCCGGTCGCGAGAACCACAGGTCAATGACGGGGCCAAGACCATGTCCGGACACCAAGACAACCAGCCGCCCACAACAAACGTCCGCGCGCACAAATCAATAAGGCCCACTGCCGCACATGAATGAGATGACCCTAAATATCAAAATGGGTCAGTACCGATGTTGTCCGGGCGGCCCTCGAATGTGATGATCACGGCGACCAGACCTCGACGATCTCGGAGAGGGCCTGATGTTCTCCATCTCCTGGCCACCGCCATATCCCCCACAGCACCGGCGTCCCCGCCAGCGAAGACGAACTGTCCACGCCCGGTCCTTGCTCGGCTTAGCGAGCCTGACCGCCACGATCCTCGCCATGGCACCGTCGGCGGCGGCCGATACCGCGCCGCCGGCCGGGGAGTTGCCGACCGTGACCGCCGATCCGCTGCCGACCTGGCAGACCAACGGCACCGTCTGGGATGTCGAGGTGGTCGGTGACACCGCCTACGTCGGCGGCACCTTCACCGCCATCCGCCCGCCCGGCACCAGCCCCGGCGACCCGCAGGAGCTGCCCCGCAACAACCTGGCCGCGTTCAACGCCGCCACCGGCCAGCCGCTCCCCTGGGCGCCCGACGTCCAAGCCGTCCCCGGCAAACAGGACATCGTCCATGACCTGCAAGCCTCCCCCGACGGCCGCACCCTGTACCTCTCCGGCAGCTTCATCACCGTCAACGGCCAGCAACGTCCCCGCATCGCCGCCTTCACCCTGCCCGGCGGCACCCTCACCGGCCTGCGGCACGACATCGACGCCGCCGTCGAAACCCTTGCCGCCACCGACACCACCCTCTACGTCGGCGGCGTCTTCGCCAGCGTCGACGGCACCCCACGCCAACGTCTGGCCGCCTTCAACACCGCCACCGGCGCCCTCACCGCCTGGGCGCCGACCGCGGACCGCCGCGTCATGTCCATGGCCATCTCCCCCGACCGAACCCAGGTCATCATCGGCGGCAAGTTCAACACCATCAACGGCAACCCCCCGCACGGCCTGGGCGCCGTCCGCACTGACGCCACCGGCACCAGCACCCCTTGGCAGACCGGCCTGGAGTACGTCAGCGACTCCCGCCACTCCTGGGCGACGGACCTGATCGCCGACACCGCCACCGACACCATCTACGTCAGCGCCGCCGGCACCAGCACCTTCGACGGACGCATGGCCATCGATCCCAACGGCGGACACCTGCGCTGGGTCGACAACTGCAAGGGCGGCACGGAGGCCATCGCCCTCATCGCCGGCGTGCTGTACAGCGGCTCCCACGCCCACGACTGCGCCAGCCAACCGGACGGATTCCCCTCCATCGACGGCTATCAGCGCCTCCTCGCCGAACCCGCCCAACCCACTGGCACCGACACCCCGCCCATCCTGCACTGGTTCCCCACCACCAACGCGGGCCCCGACGCCGGACAAGGCCCCCGTGCCATGGACGGCAACGACAACTACCTCTGGGTCGGCGGCGACTTCACCACCGTCAACCAACGCCCCCAGCAATCACTCACCCGCTTCGGCACCCTCACCGTCACCAACGACACCGGCCCACCCGAGCCGATCATCAAACCCACCGTCACCAGACCTGACGGCACCACCGGCACCCTTCAGATCACCTGGACCCAGACCTGGGACCGCGACAACAACACCCTCACCTACCAGGTCATCCGCGACGGCACCACCGTCGTCCACACCCTCGACTCACGCTCCAAGTACTGGGATCTGAAAACCCTCAACCACACCGACACCGGACTCACCCCTGGCAGCACCCACACCTATTCGATCCGCGCCACCGACCACTACGGAAACACCACCCGATCTCCCGCCAGCGACCCCGTCCAAGCGGGGTAAGGCAGCTGACCGTGGAGGAATGACCGGAACGGGCGGAGTTCGGCTGGCACGGGGCTCCGCCCCGTCCATCTCCGGATGAAGCGTCGGCGCCGCTGGAGTGAGCAGGTGGAATCGGTGCTGGGGGGTGGCCGGGTTGTTACTGTTTGCGCGTGCTCATTGGGCGTGATCGCGAGAGAGAGCGCGTCGGCGGGGTGCTGGAGTGCGCTCGTGCCGGACGGAGCGGCGCGATGATCATCCGGGGCGAGGCGGGCATCGGGAAGACCTCGCTGATCGACCGGATCGCGGCGGACGCGAGGGACATGCTGCTCGTGCGCGGTGCGGGCGTGGAGTCCGAGACGGAGCTGCCGTTCAGCGGGCTGCACCTGATGCTGTACCCGTACGCGGACCGGTTCGACGCGCTGCCCGGCCAGCAGGCGGCGGCGCTGCGGTCGGCGTTCGGGCTGGCGTCCGGGCAGGTCAGCGACCGGTTCCTGATCGGCGCGGCGACGCTGACGCTGCTGTCGGAGCTGGCCGCCGACCGTCCGGTGCTGTGCCTCGCCGACGACGCGCAGTGGCTCGACCGGGCCTCGCTGGACGCGCTGCTGTTCGCCGCCCGGCGGCTCGGCGCCGACCCCATCGGCATGATCTTCACGGTGCGGGACGCCGCCGCCCCGTTCCCGGACCACGGGCTGGACCTCGTCCGGCTGGAGGGCCTGGACCGCGCCGCCGCGCAGGACCTCGTGGACGCGCACGCGCCCGGTTTGACGGTTCCGGTTCGGGAGCGGCTCCTGGACGAGGCGGGCGGCAACCCGCTCGCCCTCATCGAACTCGCGAACGCGCTCCAGTCGCGGGAAGCCCGCCACGCGGGGCCGCTGCCGGTCGGCGGCCAGGTCGGCGGACGGGTCCAGGAGGCGTTCCGCCTCCAGCTCGCCGGGATGCCGGAGGCGACCCGGTTGCTGCTGCTGGTCGTCGCGGCCGACGGCACCGCCGACCTGGGCGTCGTCCTGCGGGCGGCGGAGACGCTCGGGCTCGGCGCGGCCGATCTGGGGCCCGCCGAGGAGGCCCGGCTTGTGGTGCTCGACGGCGACGAGGTGCGGTTCCGGCATCCGCTCATCCGTGCTGTGACCTACCAGAACGCGACGCATCATCAGCGGATCGCCGTGCACGGCGCGCTGGCCGGGACGCTCGGCGGCGACGAGCACGCCGACCGGCGGGCGTGGCATCGGGCGGCGGCCGCCACCGGGCCGGACGAGAGCGTCGCGGCCGAGCTGGAGCGGGCCGCGCGGCGGGCCGGGGACAGGGGCGGGACGGCCGCCGTCGCCACCGCCTACGAGCGGGCGGCGCGGCTCAGCACGGACGCGGAGGGCAAGGCCCGGCGGCTCGTCCACGCGGCGCGGGCCGCCTACGACGCCGGACGCCCCGACGCCGCGACCCGTCTCGCCGAGGAGGCCGCGCACCTCACCGGGGAGGACGGGGTCATCGCCGAGGCCACGTTCATCCGCGCCCAGGTCGCCTACGAGCGCACGTCCCCGGCCGCCGACGCCGAACTCGCGCTGGAGGGCGCGGCGCTGATCGTGCAGAGCGATCCGGAGCAGGCGGTGTCGATGCTGACCGAGGCCGTCTGGGCCGCCCGGGACGCCGGTGCGCATGATCTCGTCCGGGACGCCGTCGAGCTGCTCAGGCGGGCGAAGGTTCCGGCGGGCTCGGCCAAGGCGCTGGTGGCGGGCGGCCTGATCGCCTACGGGCGGTTGCCGGGCGGCGCGTCCGGGGCTGTCGCGCCGATGCGGGCGCTGGCCGAGGCGGCGCGGACCGGGGACGTCGACGGCGTCCTCGAACGCATCATCGCCGGTTTCCTGGGGCTGCTCGCCGCCGACGACCGGGCCGCGACCGCGCTGCTGGAAGCCCTCGCGGCGGAGGTCAAGGCGCAGGGCGCGCTCGGCTGGCTGCCGTACGTCCTGGAGCCCCTCGCGATCGGACGGCTCCTCCTCGGTGACCTGCACGGCGCCGAGTCGGCCGCGGCGGAGGGCCTGTCGCTCGCCGCCGACATCGGCATGGACATGCAGGTCACCGTGCTGAACTGCGTTACGGTCCGGCTGGAGTCGGACGCGGAGCGCAGCCGCTCGCTGGCGCCCGGCGTCCTCCGGCACGCGCACCTGATGCCGACCAACACGGCGCTGGCGTCCTGGGGGCTGGGCCTGCACGATCTCGCCGACGGCCACGCCGGCGCCGCGCTGGAGCATCTGGACGCCGTGTGCTCCGGCCCGGCGCGGCACGACGTGCTGATCCGCGCCGTCCCGGACCATGCGGAGGCCGCGGTGCGTGCCGGGCGGCCGGACCTGGCCCGGACGTACCTTCCCGCCTTCGAGGCATGGGCGGCGGCGACGTCGTTCACCGCGCTGGTGTCCCGCTGCCGCGCGCTGCTGTCCGACGGCGACGACGCGGACGAGCACTACCGGGCCGCGCTGAGCCTGCACGGCGACCGCGCCTACGACGCCGCGCGGACCCGGCTCCTCTACGGCGAATGGCTGCGCCGCCGGCGCCGCCGCACCGAGGCCCGGGCGGAACTGACCTCGGCGCTGGACGCGTTCGACCGGCTCGGCGCGGAACGCTGGGCCGAGCGCGCCCGCGCCGAACTGGAGGCCCTCGGCGACCGTCCGGCGGCCCGCGCCGGGGACGCCGACCCGCTCAAGCGGCTGACCCCGCAGGAGCTGCAGGTCGTCCGGCTCGCCGCCGCCGGGCTCAGCAACCGCGAGATCGCCGCGCAGCTCTACCTGAGCCCGCGCACGGTCGGGCACCACCTCTACAAGGCGTATCCGAAGATCGGCGTCACCCGGCGCATGGAGCTGGCGCGGCTCGTATCGGTCATCTGACTTAGCCGTGCCGGTGCGTCGCCGGGACGCGTCCGCCCGGATGGTCTTCCCGGGCTGCCGATTCCTGCTCTGACCTGCGTTTTCGAGGGTACGTCCGGCGACCGATGCGGGGCGCGGGGCCGCGCGCCTAGCTTCGAGTCACCGCGAAGACGAAGGAGAAAGCGATGCTTCTGGAGAACAAGACCGCGATCATCTACGGCGGCGGCGGGACGATCGGCGGCACCATGGCGCGCGCCTTCGCCGCCGAGGGCGCGCGGGTCTTCCTCGCCGGACGGACGCCCGACAAGCTCGACGCCGTCGCCGGGGAGATCCGGGAGGCGGGCGGGCTCGCCGAGACCGCCCGCGTGGACGCCCTGGACGAGGACGCCGTCAACAGCTGGGTCGACTCGGTCGCGGCGACCGCCGGGAGCGTCGACGTCTCGGTGAACGCCATCTCGATGGAGGGGCTGTTCCGGCCCATGATCGAGATTCCGGTCGGCGACTTCGCCGCGTCCCTGGAGAAGATGGCCCGGACGTTCATGCTGACCACGGGGGCCGCCGCGCGCCACATGGTCAAGCAGGGCTCCGGCGTGATCCTGCACTTCGGCGGCTCCGACAGCACGAACCACTCGCCGGGCCTCGGGAACGTCCAGGTCGGGTTCGACATGATCGAGGCGATGCGCCGCCAGTGGGCGTGCGAGCTGGGGGCGCACTCGGTCCGCGTGCTGTCGATGAAGACCGGCGGCATCCCCGAGTCCTTCCCCGACATCCCGGAGACCGCCCAGTTCAGGCAGCAGATCGTGGACTCCACCCTGCTCAAGCGGGCCGCGACCCTCGCCGACGTCGGCCACGTCGCCGCGTTCCTCGCGTCCGACCGCGCCGCCAGCCTCACCTCGACCCAGGTCAACATCTCCGCCGGGGCCCTGGTCGACTGACCGCCCGCACGCGCCCGGGTCCGCGCGTGTCAGGGCCCGCGCCGCGTCGAGGCCGCCACGGTCAGCCGCCCGTGGCGGCCTCGACGCGGGTGTCCGTGACCTGGGTGACGATGAAGCGGCTCTTCGGGATGGCGGGGGCCCGCCACGGGTGGACGCGCAGGTCCTGTGGGGGCACCGAGTAGCTCATCCACCGGGTCAGCGCCGTGACGGACACCTTCATCAGATCCTTGGTGATCCATTCTCCGGCGCAGCGGTGCCCGTCGTAATGGTCGCCGCCGCCCTGCGGGATCATGGAATGCGCGTCCGGCTCCCGGCCCATGAAACGCTCCGGCCGGAACTGGTCGGGACGTTCCCACAAGCGCGGATCGTGATCGGTTCCCTGCAGGTCGAGCAGCACCCGCCGGCCCTTCGGGAAATGGTGTCCGTGCCATTCGAAGTCGCGTGCGGCCCGGGCCGCGACCATCGGGAAGAAGGGATAGAAGCGCCGCACCTCCTGGACGAACGCCTCCAGCAGTTCCGGGTCGTCCTCCGTCGCGAGACGGTGCCGCCATTGGGGATTTTCGTGCAGGGCGAGGGCGGCGAAGACGACGAAGCGCCCCACCGCCACCGTGGGACGGAGGACGTTGAGCAGTTCGACGCCCGCCACGTCCGGGGGGAGGAGGCGTCCGTCGGTGTCGCGGTAGGAGGCGATGACGTCCACGGCCGTCCCGCCGTCCGGGCCGTCGGCGGCCGGGGCTTCGGCGGCCGAATCGGCGCGGGCACGGCGGATGTGACCGGCCGCCCAGCGGTCGGCGATCCTCCGGGCGGCGCGTCCGCGCAGGTAGCGGGGGCCGATGGCGGCGGGCGCGTCGATCAGCGCGGTGAGCAGACTGGTGATCGCGGGGACGTTGCGCTCGGCGACGGGCACTCCCGTCCATGCGCAGACGGCCTGGCACAGCAGCTCGCTGACCCCGTTGTACAGGACGACCTGCCCTCGCCCCTCCCACTCCCGGATGCGCTCCCGCCAGAACCTGGACGCGATATCGCGAAGTTCGTCCCGAGCGTCCGGTGCCATCAGCGACATGAACATCGCCTTGCGCGCGCGATGCCGTTCTCCGTCCAGCGACTGCACACCGTTCTCACCGAACAAGGTGAGGCTCAACCGGCGCGGCGCGGCGCCGGCCCGGACGAAAAGGCCCGGGTCGTAGAAGACGCGGGCCGCGTCCGCACCCGTCATGCAGGTCGTCTTCTGCAGCAGCAGTCGCGTGTCGTAGACGTCGCGGTTCATGCGGCGGGCGCGGGACGACAACAGCCCGTAGGGCCGCGCCGCCAGCGGCACTGTGCTGTCCAGCCGTTCCATGAGGCGCATGGCGTTCTCCCCGATCGTCCGATGCCGAAGCACCCTCTACCCGGAAGGCGCCGGTTTAGCCGGTGGGCGCCGTGGCAGGTTGGGGGCATGCGCGCCGTCTCGTATGACTCGTTCGCCAACGACAATTCGCGGCTCAGGGTCGGCGTCGTCCCCGATCCGAAGGTCGGCCCGGGGCAGGTGCTGATCGAGGTGCGCGCCGCCGGGGTGAACCCGGTGGACTGGAAGGTCATGGCGGGCGGCCTCGACGGCATGATGGACGCGGTGTTCCCCGTCGTTCCCGGCTGGGACGTCGCCGGGGTGGTCCGGGCGCTCGGCCCCGACACGCCGGACTTCGCTCCGGGCGACGAAGTCATGTCCTACGCGCGCAAGGACGTCATAGGCGCGGGCACGTTCGCCGAGTACGTGACCGTGTCGGCGGACCACGTGGCACGCAAACCGGCCGCCCTCGACTGGAACCAGGCCGGTGGCCTGCCGCTGGCCGGGATGACCGCGCAGCGCGCCCTCGACCGCCTGGACGTGGGCCCGGCCGATGTGCTCCTCGTCCACGCGGCGTCCGGCGGCGTGGGGAGCTTCGCCGTCCAGCTCGGACGCGACCGGGGCGCCCGCGTCATCGGCACGGCATCCGAGGCGAACCATGCCTACCTGCGGGAACTCGGCGCCGAACCGGTCGTCTACGGGGACGGGCTGGCCGGCCGCGTCCGGGACCTGGCGGCCGACGGGGTGTCCGCGGTCGCCGACTTCGCCGGTGGCCAGCTGGAGACGACGCTGTCCGTGCTGGGCCCCGGCGGACGCCACGTCTCGATCACCGAGAGCGACGTCGAGCGGCACGGCGGCCACTGGATCTGGGTGCGTCCGGACGGCGCGGCTCTCGCCCGGCTGGCCGCCCTCGCCGACCGCGGCGCGCTCGGCGTCGAGGTCGCCGGGACGTTCCCGCTGGACCAGGTCGGCGCGGCCTTCGACGCCAGCCGGGGCGGCCACACCCGCGGCAAGCTCGTCATCATCCCCTGAGGCTGGTGATGCGTAGGGAGGTTCCTACGTTTGACAGGTAGGGAACCTCCTACGTATCGTCTGCCGCATGAACATCACGCATGTACGG
Source organism: Actinomadura soli (assembly GCF_005889715.1). Classification (GTDB taxonomy): domain Bacteria; phylum Actinomycetota; class Actinomycetes; order Streptosporangiales; family Streptosporangiaceae; genus Spirillospora; species Spirillospora soli. Next base: position 23,654 of record NZ_VCKW01000040.1, on the reverse strand, counting down.
CTGCTGACCGTCCCGGTGTCCGACCAGGACGCCGCCAAGACCTTCTACGCGGACACGCTCGGGTTCGAGGTCGTGTGTGACGAGTCCAACGGGCCGATCCGCTGGCTCCAGCTCGCCCCGAAGGGCGCGCGGACGAACGTCGTCCTCGCGAACCACATCCCGGGAATGGCGCCGGGCAGCGTCCACGGGCTGATCCTGGAGACATCCGACCTGGACGGCGACTGCGAGCGGCTCCGCCGCGCCGGGGTCGGCGTCGACGGGCCGCAGGACCTGCCCTGGGGGCGGCAGGCCACGCTCTCCGACCCCGACGGCAACGGCATCGTCCTCGCGGAGGGCTGACATGCGCTCCGACGCCGACCTCGGCGCGCACGGCGACGGGGACGTCTTCGCGGCGCTGGCGAGCCCCGTCCGGCGGGAGCTGACGGCGCTGCTGCTGGACGGCCCGCGCCCGGTGAACGACCTGGCGTCGCATTTCGCGATGAGCCGCCCGAGCGTCTCGGAGCACCTGAAGGTGCTGCGCGACGCCGGGCTGGTCAGCGAGCGGCGGAGCGGCCGGCAGCGCATCTACCGGCTGGAGGCCGAGCCGCTGCGCGAGCTGTCGCAATGGCTGAGCCCCTACGAGCGGTTCTGGCGCGAGAGGCTGTCGGACCTGCGGAAACTGCTGGACGAGGAGGACGAGCTGTGACGCCGGTCCTGCAGTCCGAGGGCCTGGTCAAGCGGTTCGGCGACGTGACGGCCCTCGCCGGGCTCGACCTGGTCGCCGAACCGGGCCGGGTGGTCGCGCTGCTCGGGCCGAACGGCGCCGGGAAGACGACGTTCGTCCGGTCGGTGGCGACGCTCGTCCGGCCGGACGGCGGGACGCTGCGCGTGGCCGGGATCGACGCCGTCCGCGACCCCGCCCGGGTGCGGCGGATCATCGGCCTGGCCGGGCAGCACGCGACCGTGGAGGCGGCGATGACCGGCCGGGAGAACCTGGAGATGATCGCGCGGCTGTTCGGGCAGGGCCGCCGCGCCGCCCGCGCGAGCGCGCGGAACGTGCTCGAACGGCTCGCGCTGGACGAGGCCGCCGACCGGCTCGTCCGCACCTACTCCGGCGGGATGCGCCGCCGCCTCGACCTGGGCGCGAGCCTGGTCGGCGCGCCCCGGCTGCTGCTCCTGGACGAGCCCACCACCGGCCTCGACCCGCGCAGCCGCATCGGCCTATGGGACGCCATCGGCGACCTCGTGGCCGGAGGCACCGACGTGCTGCTGACCACCCAGTACCTGGACGAGGCCGACCGCCTCGCCGACCAGGTCGTGATCATCGACCGGGGCCGGGTGGTGGCCGAGGGGACGCCGCGCGAACTGAAATCGCGGGTCGGCGGCGATCTCGTGGAGGTGCGCGTCCGGGACCACGCCGCGGTCGCACCGGCGGCACGAGCGCTGGAAGGAGTCGGCCCCGTCCAGACCGACGCGTCCTCGCTGCTGCTGACCATGCCCGCCGGGAACGGTCCGGACGACCTCGTGAAGGCCGTCCACGCGCTGGCCGGCCACCACGCCGCCATCGCGGACATCGCCCTGCGCCGCCCGACCCTCGACGAGGTCTTCCTCTCCCTGACCGCCGCCACCCCGGAACGGAGCCCGACATGAACGACCACCACGCGGCAACCGTGAGGCGGCCATCATGGCGGTGACCCAAGCCCCCGCGGGGCCGGGCCTGGCCACGGCGAGCTGGGTCGTCGCGCAGCGCGGGCTCCGGCGGACGCTCCGGACACCGCAGATCATCGTGATGGGCCTCGTCCAGAGCGTCGCGTTCCTGCTGATCTTCCGGTACGTGTTCGGCGGCGCCATCGACACCCGCGGCGCCGGCTACGTCGACTACATGATCCCGGGCCTGCTGACCGTGAGCGGCCTGTTCGCCGGGATGAGCGCGGCCGTCGCGGTCGCCGACGACGCCGCCTCGGGCTACCTCGACCGGCTGAGGTCGCTTCCGATGCCGCGCACCGCCGTCATCGCGGGGCAGGTGCTGGCCGACACCGTCCGGCTCACGCTGATCCTCGCGGTCTCGGCCGCGCTGGCGTTCGCCGTCGGGTTCCGCGTGCACGAGGGCTGGGCCGCCGCGCTGGCCGCGTTCGGCCTGTGCGTCCTGTTCGGCTTCGCCTTCGTGTGGACGTTCGTCGCGCTCGGCCTGCTCACCGCGAACCCGCAGGCGGCGCAGGGCGCCGGGTTCCTCGCGCTGCCGCTGAGCTTCGTGTCCAGCGCCTACGTCCCCGTGGAGACGATGCCGGGATGGCTGCGCGGTTTCGCCGAGAACCAGCCGGTCACCGTCATGATGGACGCCGTCCGGGCCCTCACGCAGGACCCCGGGCCGCACACCGGAGAGATCACGCGGGCGCTGGCGTGGACGGCCGGGATCATCATCGTCTCCGCCGCCGTCGCCGTCGCCCGCTTCCGCCGGATCTGAGAGGGGCACGCGACGTGGATCAAGGTGACGGCATGAGCGGCGGCGGCGGTGAGCGGGCGGCCATCGAGGTGGACGAGTTCCTCCCGCATCCGCCCGCCAAGGTCTGGCGGGCGCTCACCGACCCGGACCTGCTGGCGCGCTGGCTGATGCCGAGCGACTTCAAGCCCGTGGTCGGGCACCGCTTCGCCTTCGCGACCCGCCCGATCCCGAACATCGGCTTCGACGGGACGATCGCCTGCCAGGTCCTCGACATCGACGCCGAACGCCTGCTGCGCATCAGCTGGGGCGGCGGCTCCCTCGACACGACGGTGACCTGGCGGCTCGTCCCGGAGGGCCGCGGCACCCGCCTGTTCATCCGGCACGAGGGCTTCGACCTGGACGATCCCGTCCACGCCTTCGCCTTCCGCGGCATGGGCAGCGGCTGGCGCTCCCACGTCCTGCGCGCCCTCCGCCAGGTCCTCGCCGAGACCGCCTAGCCGGTCGTGGCGGGTGGGCCGGCGTAGCGGCCTTCGAGCATGCCGGTGGCCTGGCCGACCTCGATGAGGTGGCCGTCCGGGTCGCGCATGTAGCAGCGGATCTCGGCCTTGCGGTCGATCGGCTCGGTGAGGAACTCGGCGCCGCGGGCGGTCGCCGCCGCGTAGAACGCGGCGATGTCGGCGACGCGGACGTTCATGAACGCCGAGACCGGGTCGCCGGGCTCGGGCGCGGTCAGCGTGACGTCCGGTTTGTCCGGGGTGGGGCCGCCGCCGGGGTTCATGATGATCCAGGTGTTGGCGACCTTCACGATGGCGGGGTTCTCGTCCAGCACCACCTCCCCGCCGAGGACGTCGGCGTAGAACGCGCGGGACCGGGCCACGTCCCGCACGGTCAGGAAATGCGTCAGCACCAGCCCCTGCTCGGGAGCGGGCAGCCTGCTCCGGTCGACCATCTCGCGTCCTCCCCCTGCGTGGCGTCCCTCGCGGCGTGTCATCCCCACGGGCCGCACGTCAAACCGGGAGGTCAGGCGACGGGCTCCATGGGCGGCCGGTCGGCGTCGGCGAACTGGGTGCGGTACAGGTCGGCGTAGCGGCCCTCGGCGGCGAGGAGGTCGCCGTGGGTTCCCCGCTCGACGATGCGGCCGTCCTCCACGACGAGGATGAGGTCGGCGGCGCGGACGGTGCTGAGGCGGTGGGCGATGACGACGGCGGTGCGGCCGTCGAGGGCTTCGGTCAGCGCTTCTTGAACGGCGGCCTCGGACGTCGAGTCGAGGTGGGCGGTGGCCTCGTCCAGGATCACGACGCGGGGGCGGGCCAGGAGGAGGCGGGCGATGGTGAGGCGCTGGCGCTCGCCGCCGGACAGGCGGTAGCCGCGCTCGCCGACGATGGTGTCGAGGCCGTCCGGGAGGCCCCTGATGAGGGTGTCGAGGCGGGCGCGGTGCAGGACGTCCCACAGCTCGTCCTCGGCGGCCTCGGGACGGGCGAGGAGGAGGTTCTCGCGGATCGACTCGTGGAACAGGTGCCCGTCCTGCGTGACCATCCCGAGCGTGTCGCGGATGCCCTGGAAGGACAGGTCGCGGACGTCCACGCCGCCGATCCGGACGGTGCCCTCGTCGACGTCGTAGAGGCGCGGCAGGAGCTGGGCGATGGTCGACTTCCCGGCCCCGGACGAGCCGACGAGCGCGATCATCTGGCCGGGTTCGGCGCGGAAGGAGATGCCGTGCAGGACGTCGACGCCGCCGCGCGTGTCGAGCGTCGCGACCTCTTCGAGCGAGGCCAGGGAGACCTTGTCGGCGGCCGGGTAGGCGAAGCGGACCCCGTCGAACTCGACGGCGACGGGCCCCGCCGGGACGGTGCGGATCTCGGCCTCGGGCTTCTCGGCGACCAGCGGCCGCAGGTCGAGGACCTCGAAGACGCGCTCGAAGCTGACCAGGGCGCTCATCACCTCGACGCGGGCGCTGGCCAGCGCGGTGAGCGGCGCGTAGAGGCGGGTGAGGAGCAGGGCGAGGGCGACGACGGCGCCCGCGTCGAGGTGGCCGCGCAGGGAGAGGAAGCCGCCGAGCCCATAGACGAGCGCCAGGGCCAGCGCGGACACCATGGTGAGCGCCGTGATGAAGACGTGCTGCACCATCGCGGTGCGGACGCCGATGTCGCGGACGCGCCGGGCCCGCGCCGCGAACTCGGCGGACTCCCGGGACGGGCGGCCGAACAGCTTCACCAGCGTCGCGCCGGGCGCGGAGAAGCGCTCGGTCATCTGCGTGCTCATCGCCGCGTCGTGCGAGGCGGCCTCGCGTTCGAGGCGCGCCAGGCGGCTGCCCATGCGGCGGGCGGGGAGGACGAACACGGGCAGCAGGACCAGCGCGAGAAGGGTGATCTGCCAGGAGATCCGCACCATCACGGCGAACGTGAGCAGCACGGTCACCAGGTTGCTGACGACGCCGGAGAGGGTGTCGCTGAAGGCGCGCTGGGCGCCGATGACGTCGTTGTTGAGGCGGCTGACGAGCGCGCCGGTGCGGGTACGGGTGAAGAACGCGACCGGCATGCGCTGGACGTGGTCGAACACCGAGGTGCGCAGGTCGAGGATCAGGCCCTCGCCGATCCGCGCGGACAGCCACCGGTTGGCGAGCCCGAGGCCGCCCTCACCGAGCGCCAGGATGGCGATCAGCACGGCGAGGCCCACGACCGTGGACGTGGCGGCCTGGTCGACGATGGCGTTGACGACCTGCCCGGCCAGCACGGGCGTCGCGACCGTGAGGACGGCCAGGGCCACGCTGAGCGTGAGGAAGGCGGCCAGCGCCCGTCTGTGGGGGCGGGCGAACCCGGCGATGCGGCGCAGGGTCTTCTTGGAGAAGGGCCTGCTGTCGCGCGCGTTCATCGCGTGGTGCAGCGACATCCACGCGGTGACTTCCATGTCCATGACGCCCCCCGCTGATCGACGGCACTGATCGTTAGCCTGAATAGAGGTAATGATGTGACCTCAAGGGAGGTTGAGGTCAAGCCGAGGGCGCCGGCACGCGACCCGTGGATCCCACGGTGCCGGACGGGTACGACATTTTCGAGGGAAGGGCGTACGTGGACATCGACGAGATCCGGTCCGACACCCCCGGCTGCGCGAGCGTGGCCCACCTCAACAACGCCGGCGCCGCGCTGCCGCCGCGCCCGGTGATCGACGCGGTGACGGAGCATTTCGCGCTGGAATCGACGATCGGCGGGTACGAGGCGGCGGACCGGAACGCGGCGGCCGTCCAGCACTTCTACGACGCGGTGGCGGGGCTGATCGGCGCGCACGCGGACGAGATCGCGTACGTGGAGAACGCCACCCGGGCATGGGACATGGCGTTCTACGCGATTCCGTTCACGAACGGCGACCGCATCCTCACGACGACGAGCGAGTACTCCAGCAACGCGATCGCATACCAGCAGATGGCCGCGACCAAGGGCGTGAGCGTGGAAGTCGTCCCGGACGAGCCCAACGGAACGATTTCCCTGGACGCGCTGGAGGCCGAACTCGTCAAAGGCGGCGTCCGGCTGGTGTCGCTCAACCACATCCCTACGCACAACGGGCTCGTCCACCCGGTCGCGGAGGTCGGACGGCTCTGCCGGGAGCACGGCGTCCTGTACCTGCTGGACGCGTGCCAGTCGGTCGGCCAGCTGACCGTGGACGTCAACGACATCGGCTGCGACCTGCTGTCCGCGACCGGACGCAAGTTCCTGCGCGGCCCGCGCGGGACAGGGTTCCTGTACGTGCGGCGCGGAGTCGTCCGGACGCTGGAGCCGCCTTTCCTCGATTTGCAGGCCGCCACCTGGAACGCACCGGACGGCTTCGAGATGCGCCAGGACGCCGTCCGCTTCGAGACATGGGAACGGTACGTCGCAGGGCAGATAGGTCTGGGCGTCGCCGCCGACTACGCGTCCGCCTTGGGAATGCCCGCGATCGAGAAGCGCGTGCTTGGGCTCGCACGGACGCTGCGTGAGGCACTGGCCGTCCGGCCTGGTGTCACCGTCCTGGACAAGGGTGTGCGGCCGTCCGGCATTGTCACGTTCACCGTGGACGGCCACGAGCCGTTCGCCATCAAGGCGGCAGCAAGGGAACACGGCGTCAACGTCAATGTCACGAGCCCGATCTCACACGGATACGACCCGCACGTCGTTCCGTCGGCCGTGCGGGCCTCCGTGCACTACTACAACACCGAAAACGAGATCGACCGTCTGCTGTCCGTCCTCCCCGGCACCGCTTAGGTGTTCGGGCGGGCGGCGCTGATGTCGGCGAGCGCCGATTCGGAGTCCTCCTCCATCGCCAGGTCACCGATGGACACGATGCCGACCGGGCGACCGTCCTCGATGACGGGGAGCCGCCGCACGGACCGCTCCCGCATGATCTGCGCCGCCCTGTCCAGCGAGTCGTCGGGCCCGACCGTGGCGGTGGCCCTGCTGGCGATGCCGCCGATCTTCGCGTGGGCCGGGTCGCCGCCCGCGGCCAGCCCCCGGATGACCAGGTCGCGGTCGGTGACCAGGCCCTGCAGATCCTCGCCGTCGATGACCAGCACCGCGCCGATGTCCTCGTCGCGCATCGCCCGCGCCACGGTCACGATGTCGAGTTCCGGGGACACCGACGTCGGGGAGCCGGTCATGATGTCGCGCACCTTCGTAGCCATCGCTCACTCCTTGAGCCTCGCGTTGCCTCTGGCCCGGGACGAGTCGGGCCCTACCCGGCAGGAACGGGCTCACTCATGGAGGCCGGGGCGGCGTTCAGGAGCGGAACGGGGCGAACATCCGCTCCGCGCCCGCCGGGTCCCAGACCACCCGGTTCGGATCCTCGGGCGCGGGAGCCGGGACGATGATCGCCGTGGCCGTCACCGCCGCCGCGGCCACCGCCGCCAGCGCGCCGAACAGCGTCCACCGCCCGGGGCCGCGCCGGTCATGCCGCTTGTGCGCCGTCGCCGCGTCCACCAGCCGCCTGCGCTGCCGGAGCAGCGACGCCGCCGGCTGGTGCTCCAGGTCCCGGCCGAAGTCGCGGATCAGTTCGAGATCGTCCATGGTCACGCCTCCTCCGCCCATCGGGTCCGCCTGCAACGGGTTCGTGCCGCCGAGCGCCGCGCGCACCTTGCGCCGGGCCCGGTTCAGCCGGGAGCGGACGGTGCCGACCGGAATGCCGAACGCCCGCGCCACCTCCTCGTACGCCAGGTCGCCTCACGCCACCAGCAGCAGGACGTCCAGGTCCCCGTCTCGGCAGCCCCGCCAGCGCCTCGGCCAGCGCGGGACGCGTCGCCGACGCGGTCACCTGCCGCGACCCTGTCGGCGGGACCCTCGACGGGCCCGTCCACCGGGCTCCTGCGCAGCGCCCGGTAGCGCGCGGCCTCCGTCCGGTGATGCCGCGCGACCAGCTTCGTCGCGATGCCGAACAGCCACGGCCGCGCGTCGCGCTGGGCCAGGATCCGCGTCGCGACACCACGGCGCAAGTGCCGATGCACGCGAACCTTCTCGATAAACTGCGCATCCTTCAAGATGCACGGGGGTTGTCGGGGAGGGCCGCTCCGTCCGCCTGGAGGAACCAGTCAAGGAGGGTCGGCCGTGGACGACGACGCCCAGCAGGAACCGGTGACGTCCGGCTCGGACAAGAAGCGCGCCGACGACGAGCACGAGTCCGCCCGCGCCGCCACCGCCGAGTTCCGCATTCCCGAGAACGTATCGCTGACCAGGCCCGACATCTCCATCCGCCGTCCTGCCACCGACGAGGCCGCGCCAGAGTCCGCCTCGGACGACGACGCATCCGAAGAGCCCGCGCCCACTCCCTCGCAAGGCCCTTGGTACGTCCCCCTCCCGAAGCCCACCGGCGAGGCGGAGGAGCCCGAGGAGGACGAAAAGGCTGCGGCGCCGGAGGCCGTCCCAGCGGAGACACCAGCTAAGCCTGAGTCCGGCAGCGCAGGGCCCACGCGAGTTGAGGCGCTGCCAGTCCTGCCCCCACCATCGCAGAGCGCTCCGCCGCACTCCCCGCCAGCGCAGAGCGCGCCGTCGCAGAGCGCGCCAGCGCAATTTCCGGCTGTTCGATCGTCCGGGCAATGGACGGTGCCGTGGGACGGCCCCGCTCCAGCGTCCCCCGCGCCTCCCGCTCTGCCCGGACCACCCGCACCTCCCCTGGAGGCGGTTGCCGAGACGGGCGCAGAGCCCAAGCGAGGACGGCACTGGCTCGTCGTCGTCGCAGCGGCGCTGGTGCTCGTCGCCGGGATCGTCGTAGGGCAGCTCGCGCGGCCGGTGCCCGAGCCGTCCGTCGAGCTGGCCCTCGCGTCCAGCCACGCCTTCCCCGGGCAAGCTCCGGCGCTGCCGTGGCCGTCGGCCGGGCAGTCGGTCGTCCACGTGGACGGGCTCGGCACGATGGGCACGTCGGGCGGGGCCACGCCGATCCCGACGGCCAGCGTCGCCAAGGTGATGACCGCCTACGTGTACCTGCGCGACCATCCACTGAAACCGGGCGAGGCGGGGCCGGTGATGACGGTGTCGCCGGAGGCGGCGGCGCAGATCCCCGGGCGCAAGCAGCGCGGCGAGTCGATCCTCGGCGTGACGGCGAACCAGCAGCTGACCCAGCGCAAGGCGCTCGAGGCGCTGATGATCATCTCAGCGAACGACGTCGCGCACGAGCTGGCGCGGTGGGACGCCGGTAACGCCCAGGCGTTCGTGGCGAAGATGAACGCGGCGGCCGCGTCGCTGGGCATGACGGGCACGCGCTACACCGATCCGAGCGGCTACCACTCGGGGACGGTGAGCACGGCGGCCGACCAGGTGAAACTGCTGCGCGCGGCGATGAACGTCCCGGCCTTCGCCGAGATCGTGAACACCCGGGCGTACGTCCCGGACGACGGCGGCGAGACCCGGGAGGGCGGGAACTTCCTGCTGGGGCAGTTCGGGGTCGTCGGCGGAAAGACCGGATACACCGACGCGGCCGGCGGCAACTTCGTGTTCGCGGCGCGCAAGAACGTCGCCGGCGTGAACACCCTGATCGTGGGCGCGGTGATGGGCCAGAAGTCGCCGACGGCCGCGGGCGCCGTCAACACGGCGGGGCAGCTCGTCACGGCGGCCGAGGCGGCGCTGACCGTGGCGACCCTCGCGCCGAAGGGGGCCAGGGTCGGGCGGATCGATGACGGCCTCGGCGACACCACGCCCCTGCGCGCCGCCTCCCCGGTGACCGTGGTCGGCTGGGCCGGCCTGACCGTCCCGATCCGCGTCCAGGGCGACCCGCCACGCGAAGGCGGGCCCGGCGAGCGGGTCGCGACCGTGACGGCCGGAGCGGCGCGCGTACCCCTGGAACTCGGCCGGACGCTGAACGAGCCGTCCATCGTCAAACGCCTGATCCGCCTCGGCTGAGGCTCTCGAACCGCGCGGCGGCGGGTCAGGTGTAGAGGGCGGAGAGGAAGCGGATCAGCAGTTCCTCCCTGGTTGCGGGTGGCAGGGCGTTCAGGACGGCGTTCACCGTGGCCATCTCCGGGTCGCCGCCATTGGAGAGGTCCACGCCGACGGAGGCGAGGAGGGCGGCGAAGCCTGCGTCGTCCACGGTGTCGAGGTCGAGGGTGGCGAGGGCCTCGACCAGGCCGGACGGGACGTCGGGCGGTCCGGCGGCGCGGGCGGCCTTCGTGGCATCGGCCAGTGCCGTGAGGAGCGCGTCGATGTCGCTGACGCCGGTCAGCGTGAAATGCAGGTTCGGCGGGATGCCCTGGTAGGACAGCTGAGGCTGGAAGAACCAGCCGCGCGACCGGGCCTCGTCGGCGATGACGAACACGTCCAGGGACGGGTCGTCGGACGTGACGGCGACCAGCGGCACGACGGGCCGGCCGAGGACGCGCAGCCCCGGGATCTCGGCGACGCCCGCGATGAGCCGTTCCGCTGTTCTCATGGCGTTCCCGGCGAGGTCGCGGTAGCCCTGCGCGCCGATCGCGTTGAGAGTCGCCCAGGCGGCGCCGAGCGGTCCGGCGCTGCGGCTGCTCTGGACGCCCGCGTTGATCACGGTGTAGCCGGGCCATCCGGCGGAGGCGAAGTAGGCGTGGCGGCGCAGCGACTCGTCCGCGAACAGGACGACCGAGGCGCCCTTGGGCGCGTAACCGTATTTGTGCAGGTCGCAGGAGAGGGACGTCACGCCGGGAACGGACAGGTCGAACGGCGGGACGTCCCGTCCGGTGTCCCGCAGCCAGGGCAGGACCCAGCCGCCGACGCACGCGTCCACGTGGCAGCGGACCCCGGCGGAGGCGGCGATGGCGGCGATCTCCGGGACCGGGTCCATGACGCCGTGCGGGTAGGACGGCGCGGACGCGACGACCAGGACGGTCCGGGGCGACAGCGCGGCGGCGGTCCCGGCGGGGTCGGCGCGGAACGACGCGTCGACGGGGACGTGCACGACCTCCAGGCCCAGGTAGTGCGCGGCTTTGTGGAAGGCGGGGTGGGCCGTCGCCGGGAGGACGATCTCCGGCCGCCCGTCCACCGGGTGCGCGTCCCTGGCGGCCTTGACCGCCAGCATGATCGACTCGGTGCCGCCGCTGGTGAAAACACCGGAACCGCCGCCCAGCCGGTCCGCGACCGCGCCGACGATCTGGCGTTCGAGGGCGACGACGCTGGGGAACGCGGTCGGGTCCAGGCAGTTGACCTCCAGCATCTCCGCGTAGGCGGTGGCGGCGAGGTCGTGCACGGCTTCGCGTCCGGTGTCGTAGACGTAGGCGGTGACCTGGCCGCCGCGCACGGGCAGGTCGGCGTCCCGCAGCCGGGCGAGTTCGGCGAGCAGTTCACCGGCCGGGCGGCCGATCTCGGGGAGATGGTCAGACGGCATGTTCCGCTGTTTCCTCACTGCGTTGATGGACGGCGGCGAGCCGGCGGTACGCCAGCACCAGGGGGACGCTGAGCAGCAGGAGCACCGCTGGGACGAGCGTGAACCCGGCGGTGAGCCCGGTGAGCGCGGAGTCCGGCTGGAGCACGGGCTCATCCAGGTCGGACGACCGGAACGACGACGCCGCGAGGATCAGCGCGAAAACGCCGGGGCCGAGCGCGAGCGCGCCCGTCTCGGCGGCCGTCCACAGCCCGGTGAAGGCTCCCGACTGCGCGTGCCCGGTCCGTCCCGCGTCGGCGTGGACGGTCTCCGGCAGCAGCGACAGCGGCAGCAGCTGGACGGCCGCGTAGCAGACGCCGATCAGCGCGCTGAGCGCCAGCACGCCCGCCGTCGAGCCGATCGCCGGATACAGCGCGGCGGCCGTCACCGCGAACAGCATGAGCCCGGCCGCATAGCACTCGATCTGCCCATACCTGCGCGACAGCCGTCGCCACAGCGGCACCGCGAACGCGCTCGGCCCGACCATGCAGACGAACATCGCGGAGGTGAGCCCGTAGTCGTCCAGCCGGTAGGTCGCCACGTACGGCGCGCCCGCCAGCATGATCGCGACGGCGAGGGTGTGCGCGACGTACGCGCCGAGCAGCATGAAGAACGGCCTGTTCCCGCGTGCGGTGCGCAGCGCCGCGACCAGCCCCAGCGGGCGCGGCCCCGGACGGGACGGTATCCAGCGGTTCGCGAGCGTGCTCGCGACCATCGCGGCACCCATGGCGAGCCCGATCATGGCCCCCATCAGCGCGTATCCGGCGCGCCCGCCACCGCCCGCGTCCGCCAGCGCGGGGGCGAGGCCGCCCGCGAGCAGGATGCCGAGCGTCAGGCAGACGACCCGCCACGCCATCGCGCGCCCCCGCTCGGACGGCTCGTCCGACACCTCGGCGGGCAGCGCCACGTACGGCACCTGGAAACAGGCGAAAGCGCTCGCGGCCAGCAGGAACGTGATCCCGGCCCAACCCGCCGCGAACCCCGGGGAGTCGACCGGCACGGCGAACATCGCGGCGAACAGGAACGGCAGCGTCACCGCGCCGAGGAGGAGCAGCCTGGTGCGGCGGCCGGTCCGCACGGCCTCCCGGTCGCTGGCGGCGCCGACGATGGGGTTGAGCAGGACGTCCCATGCCTTCGGCACCACGAGCACGACCCCGGCGATCGCGGCGGAAACACCGAGAACATCGGTCAGGTAGTACAGGAGCAGCAGGCCGGGGACGGCGGAGAACACGCCGGTGCCGACCGAGCCGACGCCGTAGCCGAGAAGCCGGCGCCGGGGCAGCCCGCCCGCCATCAGTCGGCCCGGGCGGGCAGGCCGATCGCGGTGGCGACGAGGCGGCGCACGTGGGCGCGGAACCGGGCCAGCTCGCGCGGGTCGTTCCGGCCGTGGCGCCGCCCTTCACCGTCCAGGACGCCGCCGCAGAAGAACCCGTGGGTGCACCAGACGACCGTCCACACGACGTACTCGATGTCGACGTCGTCGGGCATGACCTGGCGGGCGGCGGCGACGACCATGTCCGTCAGCGGCCTGACGTACTGCTCCTCAAGGTGCGCGACGTCGGAGGCGTCCGACAGCCAGCGATGCATCCACAGCGCGGGGATCTCCGGGTTGTCGACGCAGAAGTCGATGTACCGGTCGGCGAGGGTGAGCAGGCCCTCCGCGTCCAGGTCGGCCTCGGCGAGCGCGCCCTCCAGCGCCGCCCGTTCCGCCAGGTGTGCGCGCTCCATGACGGCGAGGTACAGGTCGCGCTTGCCGCCGACGTGGTAGGCGACGGTGGCGACGTTGAGCCCGGCCGCCTCGGCGATCATGCGGGTGGACGTGCCGTCGTAGCCGAGCGCGGCGAACAGCCGTCCGGCCGCGTCCAGGATGCGCTCGCGCCCACCGGCATCGCTGCTGGTCATTCACCACAAACTAGACGCTCCGCAACGAACCGGTCAATCGTTTGATTGAGGACGACGACGCGGCATAGCGGGTCGCACAGGCGGGGATGGCGGTCAGTGCCGCATTCGCTCGAACAGGGGGTCATCGTGGACTGGGGGCTGGACGAAGAATTCCAGACGCCTGACGGGGTCGTGCGGTGGGTGGTCATGCGCAGCGGCGACCCGGTCGTGCTCGTACACGGCACCCCGTACTCGTCCCTTCTGTGGCGGGACATCGCTCCGGCGCTCGCGCTGACCCGCAAGGTCTTCGTTTTCGACCACCTGGGATTCGGCCGGTCGGACCAACGCGAAGGCCAGGACCTCAGCCTGGCCGCTCATGCCAGGAACTTCAGCCGGCTCCTGAACCACTGGGGACTGTCCCGTCCAAGCGTCGTCGCCCACGACATCGGCGGAGCGGTGGCGCTGCGGACGCTGCTGCTGGAAGGGGCGAGTTTCGGGGATCTCACCCTCTTCGACGCGGTGAGCGGCGGCCGGTGGGAGAGGGGCTTGTTCCAGCTCATCCTGCAGCGGGCAGAGGTCTTCCGTCAGCTTCCCGATTACGCGCACGAGGCGCTGGTGGCCGCCCACCTCCGCCACGCCACGCATGTCGGCTTCCGGCCAGGGGTCCTCGATGCCTTCCTCGCGCCGTGGCAGGGCGCCGAGGGGCAGGCCGCGTTCTACCGCCAGTACAGCTAGATCCAGGAGGTGGATACGGCCGACTACGAGCATTTGCTGGGCGAAGTCTCGCTGCCGGTCACCTCCTCCAGGAGGACGCCCCCGCGCGGCTGATGGCCCACCTCACTGCGAAGTTCACGGCACGCGGCTGAACAACACCTAGATCGTTGATGGGGGTTGTAGGGGAGGTCGGGTTAATGGTCGTAGGCGATCAGTGATCGCTTGACCGGAGCACTGATCAGCCAGTTGTGCCAGATCGCGGCGTTGAGCGCGCAGATGCGCTGGCACAGCCGTGTCCACAGCCCCTCCGCGGTGCGTGCGGCGTGGCGTTCCAGACCGAGCTGGTTCTTCAGCGTCCAGATCACCGCTTCGATCCGCTGACGCAGCCAGCTCGGGAACATCACCACCGGCGGATCGGGCTCGTCTTGGCGGACGTGTCGGATCAGCACATGGCCCAGATCGGCGGCGGCCTTCTGCACTCCGGCGCCGGCGAATCCCTTGTCGCACACGATCGGGCACGGTCCCGGCGCGGCCTGCTGGACGTGCAGCAGGTGCACCGCCTGCTTGCGCTCGTCCAGCTCTTTGGGATGGGCCAGGCTGAAGGCGCAAACCGCGCCTTCGGCGGTGGTGATTAGCATCAGTTTGGCGCCCCAGTAGAAGGCGTGGTGCGATTTGTCCATGCCGTAGCCGGCCACTTCGCCCAGTGACGAGCGGTTCACGGTGGCGCGCGAGGCACCGCACCGCAGCGGGGTGCCGTCCATCAACCGCACCCGGTCGTGCCAGGACGGGATCCGGCGCACCAGCCACATCGACGCGGCGTACAGGGCGGGAGCCGCATCGCGCAGATGCCGGTTGTACTCGGACTGGCCGGGCAGCCGCGGGAACAGGTGACCGATCCTGACATGGGCGCTTCGGAGCCACCGGCGCTCGGAATCGCAGCCCAGCAACACCTGGGCGACGGCGATGCAGACCAGTTCGGCATCGTTGAGTACCCGGTCGGGACCACGTCTGCGGGGCCGGCCGGCCGAGCGCAGGACGTGGTCATCCAGATGGACATAGAGTGCGGTCAGAAGGGCGTCCAGGTTTGTCTTCACACACTGATCATGGGCGCCCTTCGCCATGCCCGAAGCCGGTTCGGCAAACCCCCATCAACGATCTAGGTGCGGCGGGCGCTGGGACCGGCGAACACGGCGGCGGCCCCGAGCCCCAGGTAGATGAGGCCCGTCGCGTACCGCTGCCGCCGCCGGAACGCGGGACGGGCACGCAGCCACCCACCGATCGAGCCCGCCGCGACCGCGTACACCAGGTCGCTCCCCAGGCCGATCAGCGCGGTGACGACCCCCATCGCGACGATCTGCAGCGGCACCGCGCCCGCGTCCTGATCGACGAACTGAGGCAGGAACGCCAGGAAGAACAGCACGACCTTCGGGTTGAGGACGTTGACGAGCATCCCGTCCAGGAAGACGCGGCGCAACGGCTGCGGTTCGAGCGCCATGTCACCTGTTTCATGGCGCCCACGCAACGCCCGGTAGGCCAGAAAAACCAGGTAGGCGGCACCCGCATAGCGCAGGAACCCGAACGCGGTCGCGGACGCGGCAACAACCGCCGAAAGCCCTGCTCCCGCCGCGGCGATGTGGACGACCGTCCCCGCCTCGACGCCGAGCGCGGACGCGATCCCGGCCCGGCGCCCTTCTCCGATGCTGCGCGTCGTGATGTACAGGTGGTTCGGGCCGGGAATGGCGACGAGCGCCAGCGCGGCCAGCAGGAACAGCAGCGGGTTCGTCACCCGAGCACGCTACGGACCAGCGTGGTCCCCGCGCCAGAGCCAATCAACCCCACCCCAACAGGACCAATTCAAGGGGCAGTGGGCGCGGTGAGGGCGCCCGCCAGCACCAGACGGCCCGCCGTGCGGACCATCGCGGCGACCTCCTCCACCGGCTGGCGCAGCGACGCGAGGCTGACCAGCGCGGCGAGCAGGACGTGCCCGAGGACGAGCTCGACGTCCTCCCGCTCGGGCACCGGGTCGCCGATCGCCGTGGACAGCCGGTCGCGCAGGAACAGGAACAGGACGGTGCGCGCGTCGTCCACGCTGGAGTCGTCCGACGTCACCGCCTGGATGATGGCCGAGGTCAGCGTCGGCTCGTCCGCCGCGACGTACACGATGCGCTCCAGCAGCGCGGTCAGCCGTTCGAGCGGCGTGTCCCCGACCGCGAGCACCTCGATGTCGTCGGTGACGCGGTGCGCCCACGTCGCCGCGACCTCGGTGAGCAGGTGGTCCTTGGTGGCGAAATAGCGGTAGACGGTCGCACGGCCGACCCCGGCGCGGTCCGCGACGTCATGCATGGTGACGGCCGGATAGCCGCCCTCCAGCGCCAGCTCCCGCGCCGAGTCGATCAGCCGCTCCCGCCGCTCCCGCTGGTCCTTGCTCAGCGTCCGCGCAACGGCGAACCGCTCGCCCTCGCCCAATATGACCGCCCTGTCCGCCCTGCAGTGACCGCCCCCATTCTTCCGCATTTTCCCACCCAAACCGCGCCAGGGCCGACCCTCCACCCGTCCCAGACATCCACCCCGGCCAGCACACAGGCCCGCCTGCGCCTGATTAGCGCAGGTCGCCATGGTCAAGTGGACGTCCGACCACGGCCTCTACGCTGGCGGCCATGGAGCGAAGCGACCCAGTATTGGCCTACCACCCAGCCAACCGGGTGCTGCTCGACTACCTGCAAACGCGAGCCCGCCGCCCCAATACACCCATTGGCCACACCTACGCCCTGGACGGATGGGAACTCCGCACCCACCCCGATTTGCTGGAACGGTTCGAAGAAATCGCCCCAGACGACGCCCCGATCATCCCGCTGTTCGGCGTTCCCGCCCTCGCAGCCAACGGAATCGCCGCAGCCGCCGCTCTCGGAACCAACTGGTTAATGGTCAGACTGCCGCAACTCCCAGACAACGTCGAAACCAAGGACCCCATACTCCCGCTGTCCAATCATGGATGGCACGCGGTCAGCGCCTGGCAGAGCGGAACCCCCTCCGCAGAGGGCAAACAGCGCCTCACCAACCTACTAAACGACGCACTTCATCACGCACGCACCATCAACCCATAGCCGACGCTGCCCTGAGCCATCCACTGCACGCGCCCGTCACCGCTCCTTGAGCACCCCGACAAGCCGTCGGAAGTCACAGCGACTCACGCGGACTACCCCTGCGCTCGGCGCATCAGCGACCTCAACACAGTTATCTCCAGATTCACTACTGCGAGCCGACTTCGGTCAAGGCGCTTCGTTAGCGCTCATGATTCTCATGACCTCGCCGGGTAATCAGGATGTCGAGTTAAAGTTGCTTGAGAATGTTCGCAAAGTGCTGGAAGTCGCTGGTGCTAATGATGAGCTTGGGACCACTGGGGTCCTTGCTGTCACGGAACGCCACGGCGTTCGGGGCGCCTGCAACCTCAACACAGTTGTCATTCTGAACCGTGCTGCGTGAAGCCTTGCGCCACACCGCCTTGCTCAGGTCCATCTCTCGTCAATCACCTTTCTAATCAGCGCTCGGCTGTCTCTCACGTTGAGCGCCTCTGCCTGAAGACTAGCGAACGTTTCGTTCAGGGTCGCCAGGTCTGCCGGGTCTGCGCTGGTCACACCATCCGTCGCGTTGACGATGTATGTAGCCTCGCGGCGGTCCGCCTGGGTTGCGATCGCGAAGGCCGCCCGCGCTTCCTCGACGTAGACGGTCGGGAGGATCTGGAGCCGGATGCCGTCCCTATGGGAGAGCTCGAGCAGGTACTCGAGTTGCTCCCGCATGACGTCCACTGTGCCGACCTGCCTGTGCAGGACGCTCTCCTCCAGCACCACGAATATCTTGGGTGCGGGGTCGCTCAGGACCTGCTTCTGCCTGTACATCCGGGTGGCCACGTCATCGGGACTCTTCAGGACTGCGCTGGCGTAGCTCTCGGTCTGGAACAGCCCGTTCACTATGTGTGTCTCGTAGACGCGGATGAGATTGGCCGTCAGCTCCGCCTTCGGGAAGTCCACGAAGTACGTGGCGTACTTGATCGACTTGATCGCCTCCAGCAGTTCGTGCCAGGCCTCGACGATCTCACCGTTCGCGTGCAGCGCACTGTCCAGCCGATTGGCGAAGTCGAAGCGGCACCGCGTCGCGCCGCGTTCAACGTGGCTGACGTAGGCGCGCGAGACGTTCACCAGGGCGGCGAGCTTGGTCTGGTTGAGCCCTGCCGCTTCCCGCGACCGCCTGACCACTGCGCCGAAGGTCCGGAGCTCAGGGCTGTCTTTGCCCTTGTTGCTGGTCTCAGCCATCTTGATCTCCATTCCCAGAGGCGCAACCAGGCTGCTCAGGAACGCAACCGGAATGCGGGTGCTTGCCAGGTCAACAATTAACGTACGTCTTTCTGTGGCTGGATGGTGGTCGTTCGATAACACAGGGTGATTACGGCGGGTACTTCCGGTTTGGCGGATTGGCCCCGTTCGAGATCAGCCGCCGTCCAAGCTGGAGGGGGATTCACCGATGCCCGCAGCGCTACTCGCGCCCGAGTCGCCGGCGCTCGTGCTGGAGCCGGACGACCAGGCGCCCGCGAAAGCGCGGCGCTACCTCACCGAGCGGTTCCGCGAACTCGGGCACGCCGACGACTTCGCCGGGCGGCTCGTGGTTACCGAACTGGTGACCAACGCCTACAAGCACGTCGGTATCGGGCGCATCGTCGTCCGCGTCTTCCCGGACGGGTGCGAGCCGCTCACCGTCATCGAGGTCGAGGACGAGGGCACCGCGCTCCCCGTGGTCCGGGACGAGGACGACGACGCCGAGAGCGGGCGCGGCCTGCTGCTGATGGCGCAGCTCGTCCACGACTGGGGTGTCCGGCGGCTGGGCGAGGGGGGAAAGCTCGTATGGGCCCGCTGCGCCCGCTGAAAGTCCAGGTGGGCCGCTACCTGCTGCGGTGGCGGACCCGTCTGGGACGCGCCACGGCCATCCACCACCTCGACCTGCTCGCCGCCGCCCTCGCGCCCAAGAACTATCGGTACATCAAGCTCTACCAGGCCGACGAGTTCCCGACCCGTCCCCCGCTCCTGTGGGTCCTCGCGTTCGGCCAGGACCGCCACGTCCGCGTCGCGGTTCACGTCCGCGCGACACCCGGCGGGGACTGGGCCTACTACGAGGCGGGGCGCGGCAGGCACGGCTACCTCTGCCCCTGCGGCGACGCGAAACAGGCCGCCGACGAGGTGGACGGCCTCCTCAAACACCGCATGTTCCCCTCCACCTGGCCAGGCCGCTGATCAATTGCCTCCGCCCCTGGCAGCGGACCTGATCGGATATGCAAAACGATCGAGTGGGATGCCCGAAAATACGGTTAAAGGACCATGCGGGGAGTCAACTGACGGAGTCAATGCGTAGTTTTGCACATAGCATGAGCAGGAAAGATCCTTTTCTGTTGCCTCTCCGCCGAACATGCAAAGATGGGCATGCAGGGTACCCGCAAAGAACGATCAGCAGGGGAGGCCGGCGATGGAGCCCGTCATCGCGCGTGGTAATAGGGCAGAAGTCCACAAAGGCGCCGAGGGTGTGCTTGCGCAGGTGCTCATCGACCCGAGATCGACCGGTGCGAAAAGTCTTGCCCTCGGATACATCTCCTTCGCCGCGGGGTCGAGCGTCCCACCGCATACGCGAGAGGTCGATGAGTTCATCTATGTGATCGAGGGAATCGCCACCATCCTCTCGTGCGGCAGGGAGTTCATGCTCGACCCCGGTGACGCGATCTACATTCCCGCCGGAACCGAACACCAGCATGTCAACAAGGCAGGCGAGACCACCCTCCGCCAGCTGTACATCTTTTCACCTCCTGGGCCGGAACAGGGGGTCATGATGTGGCCGCGAGCAGGCGGCGAGGCATAACGGGGAAGCATGGGCACCTACTCGGATCTCCTGAAGTCCCGCCGGACGAACAGGTTCGCGGGCCGGCAGGAGATTCTGAGTATGTTCCTCAGGAGGCTTCGCAACGGCGCGTTCGAAGACGTGGCGATCCTGAACATCCATGGCCAGACAGGAATGGGCAAGTCCTTTTTGCTCCTGCAGTTCGCCACGCTGGCCGAGGCCGAGGGCCATCCCGTCGCCGGCATCAGCGTGCAGAAGCAGAGGACTCCCTTTTCGGCGCTCCAAAGTCTCTATTCTCAGCTCAGGAACTCCACCCCGGCGTCCCTGCTTCGAGAGGTCGAGAGGCACTTCGAAAAGCTGGAGGCCATCGAAATCAAGCTGGCGCACGCGGCGGGCGCCATGTCGGCGGAGGCCAGGGAATCGGGCGGACTTCTCGGCGGCGTGGTCGGGGAGACGCTGGGATCGGCGACCGGGCTGCCGATGGGCTCCATGGTCGGCTCTCACATCGGGAGCTTCATCGGCGGCAGGATCAGCAGATCCGACGTTCGTCGCATCTCACGGAGCACCGGGCTCAAAGAGGAGGACATCCAGTTCTGCGCGAACGCGGAGGCCAAGCTGACCGAGCTCACGGTGAAGGTGCTGAACCACCTGGCGCTCGAACAGGGAGCCTTCCTTCTCACCGTGGACGTCTACGAGCAGTGCACGGCCGGCCTGGACGAGTGGCTGCTGCAGAGTGTGATCCCGCATCTGCAAACCGAAGTGACATTGGTCGTGGCCGGAAGAATCCCCCTAGCCGAGTTGCCGAGCTGGGAACCGCTCATATTCGTCACCCACCCCTATGAATTGACCTCCTTCACCGAGACGGAAAGCATCGAGTTCTGGCGGCTGCACGGTATGGCCGACGAAGTCAAGGCCAGGCTCATCCACACCACCACCCGGGGCTACCCTTTCCTCTGCGGTGTCATCGCGGACACGCATCGCGCCAAGTCGGACCGTCTGTGGACCAGCAACCTGAGCGACCTCAACGACCATCCGGCGGTGGTGGATAGGGTCATCTCCCGATTCATGTCCGAACTGGGCGAAGACACGCTCGTGCAGATCATCCGGGCCTGCGCGATCCCCCGCTGGTTCGACAGGGAGATGGTAGACGCCCTGGTCGGGCCGGACGCACGAGAGCATTTCGACGTCATCGTCGGCCTGTCGTTCGTGCTGAGGAACAGGGACGGCAGCTACGGCCTGCACGATCTGGCACGTGGCGCACTGCTGGCCGACACCAGGGCGCTCGACCCCGACCGGGTCCGGCGAATGCACGGCACGGTCGCCTCCCTGCTCCGCTCCAGGAGGAGCGCGAGGGGCGCGCAGTACCTGAGCGACGAGATCTACCATCTCCTGTCCGCTGACGAAGAGATGGGAATCGAACTGGGGCACGAGATGATCCGCGCCGCGCGGAACATCGGCTACAGCACCTCACTCGATCCTATGATCAAGGAAATGGCGGCCTTTCAGTACGCGACGAGAAACGGCCAGTTGTGGAAGCTGCTGTGCACCAGCCAGGAGGCCATCAGAAACGGCGAGTGGGACACCGCCGAACGACTGCTAGACGACCTGGACTTCCATTCCGATCTGCCGGGTGACCTCAAGCTCTGGATCATCGAGATGCGGGCGATCGTGCTGGTCGGCCGCGGAAGCTACCAGGAGGCACTGAGCCTCTATCAAGCCGCCGTCGACGAGTTGGAGGCCGGCGCCGCCGCCGAGCCGATCGCCATGACCGAGTCCTATTACCGGCTGGTCGAGACGTGCGGCATTCTCTCCCGATTCTCCGAGGCCGACGCGAACATCGCGCGCGGGATGCGGCGGATCGGCGGGGATCCGCTCTCGCGGGCCCGGCTTCTCCTGGCCAAGGCAACGGTGTGCCGACTGCACGGCAGGACCGACGAGGGGATCGAGGCCGCCAAGGAGGCGGTGGGGATCTACAAGACTGAGGACGACCCGCGGTCCGGGGCCTTCGCGATGATCCAGCTCGCGCGGCTGCTCAGCCACAGCGGGATCTGGGTCGCGTCGGAGGATCTGCTGCGCCAAGCGCTGACCCTGGAAGAGCAGGCCCCCTTTGAATACGACCTGGGCAACATCTATCTGTTCCGTGGGAACATCGAGCGCCGGCGCAGAAACTGGAGGCGTGCGCTGTCCCTGTACGAGCGCGCGATCTCCATTCACGGAAAGATGGGTTCCTGGCGGGAGATCGGGCCGCTCTACGGCAGCCTCGGAGTGGTGCATCACGCGCTGGGCGACAGAGCCCTCGCCGCCAGGTACCTCGAAGACAGTCTTCGGATCAAACGGGAACAGCAGTACGAGCGCGGAGTCGCCGTCACGCTCAAGTACATGGCCGACATGATGTTGCTCGAACGCTCCTATGATCAGGCGCTGGCGTGCTGCCAGGAGGCCATCGGAATCGCCGACCACCTCGACCTGAGATATGTGCGTTCCTGGGCGAGGGTAACTCGTGGAAGAGCGCAGATGAGGCAGGGCGACTTCGACGCCGCCCGCGCCACCTACGGTGAGATCGTAATGGCGGAGAACACCTTCGCCGACCTCGAATCCTATGCTCGACTCTATACGGCTCTCTTGGGCCGCGCTCGGGGTGCCGAGAGCACCGGACCGGAAACGGCCGCACTGTCCGGTGCGATATCCCGGAGCCTGCGATACAACCCCTATTGCGGCCATGAATCCGTCGAAACTGTCCTGGACGACGGAAGGGCCTTGGAGAGGGCCGGCCTCGTATCGGGCGAACGACTGAACGAATTTGCGCACGGTGTTCTGCACGAATACCGGCGCAACCGACTCGAAGACGTAGAGGCCGAGCAGCGGCGGCGCGAATCCACGCCCGCGCACCTCCCCACCCTGCCAAAATTGATCAGGACGTTCCTGAACGAGTGAAAGGTCGGCGCATCATGGGTGAAGACGTCACACCCACCGAGGCATACTATGACGAGGCATGGCGGGTGAAACTGAATCGTCCAGAGTACGCCACACTGAACAGGCGATGGCGGAGCAGATGGGACTTCGTCGCCGCGCATATTCGGGAGCGGGCGGACGTTCTCGACATGGGATGCGGAGACGGTGTTCTCGGCGCTCGGCTGATTCGCGACAAGGGCTGCGACGTCTTCGGAGTGGACGTCTCCGACTACGCGCTCGATAAGGCGCGATCCCAAGGCATCAAAGCCAGCAAGAGTGACATCTCGATGTCACCTCTGCCCTTCGACGGTGCCTCGTTCGACGCTGTGGTGCTCTCCTGCGTTCTGGAGCACATCCCGCACCCGGAACACGCGTTGGCGCAGGCGGTCAGGGTGCTCCGAGCGGGCGGGTCCCTCTTCGTCACATTGCCCAATCCGCTGACCTGGAAGATCCGCCTCGCCTTCCTGCGCGGCGAGTTCCACCCCGACTTCCTGCACTCCAAGCCCGGTGAGGGGCTCCATTACCGGTTCTGGCGATGTGGCGGCGAGCTGGAGGCGATGGTCGCGGACCTGGACCTGCCCGCGGACCTGAAGGTCAAGGAGGTCGATGTCAAGAACCCGAAACTGTACTCCCGGCCTGGCCTACGAGCGCGCAGGCTCGCCATCAGGCTGCGCCCGGGACTGTTCGGCGAGTACATGCATTACTTCTTCCTGCTGAAAACACGTTGACCCCTGGTGATCCGGCGTCGCCGAAAGCCTGGTTGACTTCAAGTGGGCTTGAAGTTGCAGGATTCTGGACATGGATCAGAAGCAGACGGCAGGCGGTTCCAGCGGTACCGACGCGCTTATTGCTCAACTCGACGTCGCGGAGAGCATTGCTGAGATGCGCGAGTTGCGGGCGCGTTCTTATGGGTTGCTCGGCGTCGCGGCGGGCGTGGCGGTGGTTGATGTCGGGTGTGGGGCCGGGC
>NZ_VCKW01000409.1 GCF_005889715.1 Actinomadura soli | reverse complement strand
CACCAAAAGCAAGGCGGCCGCGGGGACGGCCCAGCCAAAAACGACCGGACCGTATAAAGGCACTGGCTTTTAACACGCTGTTGAGTTCTCAAGAAACGGACACCCACCGCGCCGACCGCCCGCTTCCACGGGCCCCGGCTCCGGGGCAACCCTTCTAACTTACCCGACTCGCCGCCGTTGTCAAGCCGATCAACGAAGATCTTTTTGACGGAGGCGGAGACGAACCGAGTTCCCACACCACAACGAACCCGCAGGCGAAGAACCCGCCAAGATCGCTTCATGGGAGGAGCCCTACGGGCCGGCCACCTTCCGGCGTCCTGCATCCCGTCCGGGCTTGCCACTCAAGAGTACCCCGGCCCGGATCAAGCTGCGAACCGATTTTCCTCTGTTGGCTTCGCCCCGGGGCCGTCCGCCTCTCGGCGTCCCGCATCCCTCAGGGCAGGAAGAAGACTAAGCAGCCCTGGACGGCCCGTCAAATCGGAGCGTCCACGCCTTCGTCCGGCATAGGAAACCCGCTGGTCACAGCGCTTCAGGTGGCGGGCGTCAGTGCCGCGTCAGTGCGATGTCAGCGGGCGGTCGCCGATGTCCGTGCCATGTCAGCGGGCTCGGCCACGGTGGTGGCGTCAGGACGAAGAACTGTGAGGGGACCGACCTATGGACGATGTGATTCGCGCCGAAGGGCTGCGCAAACGGTTCGGGGACACGAAGGCTCTGGACGGTGTGGACATCTCAGCGCGACGGGGCACGGTCCTCGGTGTGCTGGGGCCGAACGGCGCCGGTAAGACGACCGCCGTCCGGGTGCTGGCGACGCTGTTGAAACCCGACGCCGGTCACGCGGAGGTGTGCGGCTACGACGTCGTCAAGGACGCCGTCCAGGTGCGGGCGATGATCGGGCTGACCGGGCAGTACGCGTCCGTGGACGAGGAGCTGACCGGCATCGAGAACCTGGTGATGATCGCCCGGCTGCTGGACTTCGACCGGCGGGAGGCGAAGGCCAGGGCGCGCCAGTTGCTCGACCGGTTCCGGCTCACCGAGGCCGGGTCGCGTGCCGTCAAGACGTACTCGGGCGGGATGCGGCGGCGGCTCGACCTGGCGGCGAGCCTGATCAACCATCCCGAGATCATCTACCTGGACGAGCCGACGACGGGGCTGGACCCGCGGGCCCGCAACGAGGTCTGGGACACGGTCCGCGGTGTCGTCGCCGACGGGGCCACGGTGCTGCTGACCACGCAGTATCTGGAGGAGGCCGACGCGCTCGCCGACCGGATCGCGGTGTTCGACCACGGGCGGGTGATCGCGGAGGGCACGTCCGACGATCTGAAGGGGCAGATCGGGCGGCAGACGTTGGTGGTCCGCGCGGCCGAGCCGTATCGCACGGCGCAGCTCACCTCGATCGTCGCCGAGCTGACCGGGGAGCGGCCCGAGGTGCAGGAGCCGGCCGGGCTCGTGACCGCGCCGGTGCACGACCCGCGGCTGCTGTCGGCGCTGGTCAGGCGGCTGGACGACGCGTCCATCACGGCGGCGGAGCTGGCGCTGCGGATGCCGAGCCTGGACGAGGTGTTCCTCACGCTGACCGGTCACCTCGCCGAAGAACCGAAGTCCGAACTCGTTTCCGAGGGGAGCGCGGCATGACCGCCATGACGGTTGACGGGCGCCGTCCGGCCAAGGAGCCGCCCGCGCACATCAGCCCGCAGCGCACGCTGCGGCACGGCCTGACGCTGGCCTGGCGCAACATCGCCCAGCTGAAGCACTCTCCGGAGAAGCTGCTGGACACGACGCTGATGCCGATCGTGTTCCTGCTGCTGTTCCTGTACGTGTTCGGTGGGGCGGTGGCGGGCGATACGCACTCGTACCTGCAAGGACTGCTGCCGGGGCTGGTCGCGCAGATGGCGATGTTCGCGACGATGGGACTCGGGACTGCGTTGAACGAGGACATCCACAAGGGCGTGTTCGACCGGTTCCGCAGCCTGCCGATCGCCCGTTCCGCGCCGCTGATCGGGTCGGTTCTCGGGGACACGGCACGGTTCGTGACCGTGATGACGGTGCTGGTCGGGTTCGGGTCGCTGCTGGGATTCCGATTCCATACCGATCCGCTGTCGGTGCTGGCCGCGTTCGCGCTCGCGTACGTGTTCTACCTGGCGGTCTGCTGGATCTCGGTCCTGGTGGGGCTGGTCGCGCCGACGCCGGAGACGGTTCAGGGGCTCGCGTTCATCTGGGTGATGCCGCTGACGTTCGGGAGCAGCGTCCTCGTTCCGGACACGTCCACGATGCCGGGGTGGCTGGAAGCGTGGACGAAGGTCAACCCGGTCACGCATCTCGCGGACTCGATGCGCGCGCTGATGGTGGGCGGGCCGGTCGGGAATCACGTCTGGTACACGCTCGCTTGGGCGGCGGGGATCGTCGTGGTCACGTTCCCGCTGGCCATGCGGATGTATTCGCGAAGGGCCTGACGTCGGCCATGCCGTCAGGCGGCGTCCGGGGCGGTGGAGTGGACGATGGCGGGGCCGGCCGCGAGGACGTCCTCGCGGGTGACGCGGCGGCCGCGGGCGTAGGCGGCGGAGAAGGCGTCGCCGCCGAGCACGGCGGTCGCGGCCGCGAGCGTCCGGTGGACGTCGTGGCAGCCGGTGTCGCGGAATCCGCGCAGGTTGTGCGCGGTGCCGAGCAGCTCGGCGGCGCGGGCGGGGGCGCCGCGCGCGGCGGCGAAGGCGGCGAGTCCCTCGACCAGCGCGGCCAGGGCCGGGTTGCCCATCAGCGCGTCGTTCCTGATGTCGCTGAACGCCCGGAGGTGCCAGCCGAGCGCCGTGTCCAGGTCGCCGTCCTCTTCGGCGAGGCAGCCGAGCCGGCTGTAGGCGCGGCGGACGGCGTGGGCGAAGTCGGGGCGGTGCTCGCGCGGCTCGATCCACTTGTAGGCGCGGTCGGCGTACGGGCGGGCGGCCTCGCGGTCGCCCTCCTTCAGGGCCAGCTCGCACAGCAGGAGCGAGGCACTTGCGGCCTCGGCGAACTCGCCGATCCGCTCCATCTGCGCCATCGCGAGGTGGAGGTCCTCGCGGGCCCGGGCGACGTCGCCCTGGTCGGCGCGGGCCCGGGCGAGCTGGGTGAGGATCGACGCGCCCTGCTCGGGGCTGACGCCGGCGGTCGCGTAGCCGTACGCCTCCTCGCCGAACCGGATGGCGTCGGTGAGCTCGCCGCGGGCCGTGGCGACCTGCATCATCCCGCTGAGCCCGAGGATCATCCCGAACCGGTCGCCGAGGTCGCGGAAGCGGGCGTAGCCGTCGGCGGCCTCCTCGGCGGCCTCGTCGATGTGCCCGGTGTTGATGCCCATGTGCGCGAGGAGGGTGTGGGCGACGGCGCGGACCCACGGGTCGGGGTGGTCCTGGATGCGGCGCAGGCGGCGCCGGATCTCGTCCATGTCGCCGCTGAACATGCTGGACGCCGGTCCCATGAGGGCGAGGGCCGGATGCGTCGGCGTCCCGGGCACGATGTGGGCGACGCTGTTGAAGACCGCGCCCAGCGATTCCGGTGTCGGCCCGGCCTCCTGGCGCATCTCCGAGATGAGTCCGGCCGAGACGACGCACAGGGCGTACTGCTCCTCCAGGCCCGGCGGGACGGTGTCGCCGACCATGTCGCGGACGCCGACCGCCCAGTGGCCCGCCTCGATCTCCAGGTCGCGCAGGACCCAGAACCACACCAGCGCCGCCACCAGCCGCAGGCCCATCTCCCGGTCGCGCGTCTCGATGAGGTGCCGGAACGCGACGGTGACGTTGCCGCGCTCGTCGGCCAGCCGCTCGGCCCAGCGGAGCTGGTCGTGGCGGCGCAGCTCGGGCTCGGCGCGTTCGGCGAGGCCGACCAGGTAGGCGGCGTGCGCGGACCGGACGCGTCCGGTCTCGTCCGACTCGTCCAGCCGCTCCCCCGCGTACACGCGGACGGTCTCCAGCAGCCGGTAGCGGACCTCGGCGTTGCCGTCCGCCATCACCAGCGACTTGTCGATCAGCGCGGCGATCACGTCGATGACGTCGTGGGGTTCGGGGGCGCCGGGCGCGTCGAGGCCGCACACGTGGACGGCCGCGTCCGGCGTGGCGCCGCCCGCGAACACCGACAGGCGGCGCAGGACGGTGCGTTCGACGTCGTCCAGCAGGTCCCAGCTCCAGTCGACGACGGCGCGCAGCGTCCGGTGCCTGGGCAGCGCGGCGCGGCTGCCGCCGGTGAGGAGCCGGAACCGGTCGCCGAGCCGGTCCGCGATCTGGCCGGACGTGAGGGAGCGCAGCCGGGCGGCGGCCAGTTCGATGGCGAGCGGAATGCCGTCGAGGGCGCGGCAGATCGCGATGACGTCGGCGACGGTCTCGGCGTCCACCGTGAAGCCGGGGCGGACGGCCGCGGCCCGGTCGGCGAACAGCCGGACGGAGGCGTATCCGAGCGCGTCCGCGGGGTCGGCGACGACGCCGTCCGGGAGCGGGAGGGACGGCACCGGGCACAGCGACTCGCCGGTGATGCCGAGCGGCTCCCGGCTGGTGGCGAGGATCCGCACGCCCTCGGCCTGCGCGAGGACGTGCCCAGCGAGCCGGGCGGCCGCGTCGAGGACGTGCTCGCAGTTGTCGAGGACGACGACCAGCCGCTTGGCGGCGAGGAAGTCGGTGAGCCGTTCGAGGGGCCGCGCGATCACGCGGGTCTCGCCGGGACGCACGGTCTCGGGGACGCCGAGCGCGAGGAGCACGGCCTGCACGACGTCGCCCGGGTCGCTGACGGCGGCGAGCGGCACGAACCACACGCCGTCCGGCATCTCCTCGACGAGCGCGGCGGCGCTCTCCCCGGCCAGCCGCGTCTTGCCCGCGCCGCCGGGGCCGGTGAGGGTGACGAGTCTGGTCTCGCGCAGCAGCTTGCCGACGCGCCGCGACTCCTCCTCCCGTCCGACGAAGCTGGTGAGCTGGGCGGGCAGGTTGGTGCGCGCGGGCCGCGGGACGTCCGGCGG
>NZ_VCKW01000408.1 GCF_005889715.1 Actinomadura soli | reverse complement strand
GTGTGGGGGGGACGATGTCGTCCAGGGCCTCGCCCCAGGGTTCTGGCTTCATGACCATGCCGGGGCCGCCGCCGTACGGGGTGTCGTCGACGGTGCGGTGCCGGTCGTGGGTCCAGTCGCGCAGGTCGTGGACGTGGACGTCCAGGAGTCCGGTTCGCCGGGCCTTGCCGAGGAGGGAGATGTCGAGGGCGGCGAAGTACTCCGGGAAGATCGTGATGAGGTCGATTCTCATGATTCGCCGAGCAGGCCGGGGGGCGGGTCGATGACGAGCCGCCCCCCGGGAACGTCCACCTCGGGGACGAGCGCGGTCACGAAAGGGACCAGCGTCTCCCCGCCGGGGCCGTCCACGACCAGGAGGTCCTGGCCGTGGTGCAGGACGTCGGCGACGCGGCCGACGTCGGCGCCCTCCGCGGTGACGACGGCGAGCCCGATGAGCTCCCGGTCGTGAAAGTCGTCCGGGTCTGCGGACGGGGGGATCTCACCGGGGTCGACGACGAGCCAGATGCCGCGGAGTTCTTGGGCGGCGTCGCGGTCGCCGATTCCGGCGAAGCGCACGAGCAGGCGTCCCGAATGCCAGCGAACTCGCTCGACGGTGAGGGGGCCGGTGGCCGCGGGGTCGGTGATGATCTCCGTGCCCGCGGCGAACCGGGTGTCCGGCTCGTCCGTGCGGACGTCGATGGTGACCTCACCGCGGACCCCGTGCGGCCGTCCGATCCGTCCCACCACGAGCGGTTCGCTCATCGGGACACCACTCAGCGGACCTCGTTGACGTCGAGGAGGTCAACGCGCACGTAGCGGCCCCCGGAGAGGGCGCTGATCACCGTGCGGAGGGCCTTGGCGGTGCGTCCGCTGCGGCCGATGACCTTACCGAGGTCCTCGGGGTGCACCCGCACCTCGAGGACCCGGCCGCCCCTGATCCGGCGGGCGCGGACCCGGACGTCGTCCGGGTTCTCCACGATCCCGCGGACCAGGTGCTCGAGCGCTTCTTCGAGCACGTCAGCCCTCGCTCTTAGCTTCGGTCGTCTCGGTGGCCTTCGCCTCGGACTTCTTCGCCTCGGACTTCTTCGGCTCGGCCTTCTTCTTGCCCCGGGTCGTCGCGGCGCCGGCGGCCTCGTCGTCGCCCAGCGACTCCTTGACGGCGGCCTCGAACGCGGCCTTCTTGTCGGGCTTCGGCTCGGCGACCCTGAGGGTGCCCTCGGCGCCCGGCTCGCCCTTGAACTTCTGCCAGTCACCGGTGATCTTCAGCAGGTTGAGGACGGGCTCGGTCGGCTGCGCGCCGACGCCGAGCCAGTACTGCGCCCGCTCCGAGTCGATCTTGATGAGCGACGGCTCCTGCTTGGGCTGGTAGAGCCCGATCTCCTCGATGGCGCGCCCGTCACGCTTGGTGCGGGCGTCGGCGACGACGATCCGGTACTGCGGGTTCCGGATCTTCCCCAGACGCTTGAGCTTGATCTTGACTGCCACGGGTGTGGTGTACTCCAGACTTAATAACAGGGTGGACGGCCCGTGCCAGGTGGGGAACACCGGCTCACAGCCGTCCGAGGACTCCGGTCGCGCAGGACGAGAGAGGGCGCCTGGCGACTCCGGGGTTTCCAGCCTGTCATTCTGCCAGACGATCCGCGCAAACGCGCAATCGCGCGATGTCGTGTTGCCCGCCGCGGCCACGGCGGTCGGGCTGATCCCGGGCGCCGACGAGAACCTGCCAGGCGGCGACCCGCAACGATGTGGCGATTCGCCGTCCTGCCATTGTGTGGGGCGGCCAGCTCGGTTGGCGGTTGACGACGTCCGGAAGGGCACGACTTTGTCAGCGGATGACCGATCGGCTAACGGTTGCGCGCATTCCGGCCCCCGGCAGACAGCGTCTCGCCTGGGGCGGACGTGAAGCAGGGGCTACTTCTTCTTGCGGCTCTGGAGTTTGTCCAGGTCGGGCATCTGGAAGCCGGGCGGAAGCTGGCCGCCCAGTCCGGGCGGGAGGCCAGGGGTGCTGCCGGGAGCGCCGCCGAGCCCGGGGGGAAGGCCCTGGGGCGTCGTGCCGCCGGCCGCGGGCTGCTGGTCCTGCTGTCCCTTGCCCGCGCCCGCGCGCTTGCGCGGGTCGCCGCTGCGCTGCTTGCCCTTCTTGTTCTTGGACGCCTTCGCGGCCTTGGCCTTCTTGCGTCCGCCGGGCATGCCGGGCAGGCCCATCCCGCCGGCCATCTGGCGCATCATCTTCTGCGCGTCGAAGAACCGGGTGACGAGGCTGTTGACCTCACCGACGCTGACACCGGAGCCGTTCGCGATGCGCGCCCGCCGCGACCCGTTGATGATCTTGGGGTGGGAGCGTTCCTGCGGGGTCATCGAGCGGATGATCGCGGCGATCCGGTCCAGGTCCTTGTCGTCGATCTGGTTGACCTGTTCCCTGACCTGCCCCATCCCGGGCATCATGCCGAGCAGGTTGCCGATCGGGCCGAGCTTGCGGATCATCATCATCTGCTCGAGGAAGTCCTCGAGGGTGAAGTCCTCGCCCGAGGCGAACTTGCTGGACATCTTCTCGGCCTGTTCGGCGTCGAACGCCTGCTCGGCCTGCTCGATCAGGGTGAGGATGTCGCCCATGTCGAGGATGCGGCCCGCCATGCGGTCCGGGTGGAAGACGCTGAAGTCCTCGAGCTTCTCGCCCGTCGAGGCGAACATGATCGGACGTCCGGTGACATGCCGGACCGACAGCGCCGCACCGCCCCGCGCGTCGCCGTCGAGCTTGGTGAGGACGACGCCGTCGAAGCCGACGCCGTCCATGAACGCCTGCGCGGTGTTGACCGCGTCCTGGCCGACCATCGCGTCGACGACGAACAGCACGTCGTCGGGCTTCACGGCGTCGCGGATGTCGATGGCCTGCTGCATCATCTCGGAGTCGACGCCGAGACGTCCCGCGGTGTCGATGACGACGACGTCGTGCTGGGCGTGCTTGGCCTGCTCGATGGAGCGGCGCGAGACGTCCACCGGGTCGCCGACGCCGCTGCCCGGCTCCGGCGCGAACACGGGCACCCCGGCCCGCTCGCCGACGACCTGCAACTGCTGGACCGCGTTGGGACGCTGCAGGTCGGCGGCCACGAGCATCGGCGCGTGGCCCTCCTGCTTCAGCCACCGGGCCAGCTTGCCCGCGAGCGTCGTCTTACCGGCGCCCTGCAGTCCCGCGAGCATGATCACGGTGGGCGGGTTCTTGGCCAGCCTGATCCGGCGCGTCTCGCCGCCGAGGATGTTGATGAGCTCCTCGTTGACGATCTTGACGACCTGCTGGGCCGGGTTCAGCGCCTGCGAGACCTCCGAGCCCCGCGCCCGCTCCTTGACCTGAGTGATGAAGTCCTTGACCACGGGGAGCGCGACGTCGGCCTCGAGCAGCGCGATCCGGATCTCGCGGGCGGTGGCGTTGATGTCGGCCTCGGAGAGCCGGCCCTTGCTGCGCAGCGACGAGAAGACCGTCGTCAACCGGTCGGAGAGCGTCTCGAACACGTGTCTGGACCGTCCTTAAAGCTTCTGGGATCGCCTATCAGCGTATCGGGTCACCGGCCGAGCCCCGCCCCTCTCGCCGGGACGTTCTCAGCTGAGGGCCGCCAGGACTTGGGAGCGGACGGCCGCGAGGGTCGCGGGATCGTCCAGGGGGCGGCCCGCTGCGTCCACCACGTAGAAGACGTCCACGGCCTCGGCACCAAGGGTGTCGACCTGAGCGGCGCGGACCTGCAGGCCGCATGCGCCCAGTGCCTGCCCGATCCGCCAGAGCAGACCCGGCTGGTCATGGGCGCGGACCTCGACGACGGTGGCCGTGCGGGACGCCTCGTCCACGATCATCACCCGCGGCGGCGCCACCGCCACGCCGGGCCGCACGCGGATGGACCTCGCCCGCCGTTCGAGCCGGTCCGCGACATCGAGCCGGTCGGCGAGCATCCGCCGGAGATCGGCCTCCAGTGTGGCCGGATCCGGCGGCGTCCCGTATTCGGGCACAGCGGTGAAGTCGAGCACGGCCGTCGCGGGCGGCTCCCCCACCGGGCCGGGCGTATGTGCACGCTCGAACGCCGTCACGCCATCCGACGCCGTCCCGCCATCCGACGCCGTCCCGCCGCCTGACGCGGTCACGCCGCCTGACGCGGTCACGCCGCCTGATGGGATCGCGCCTGGGGACGTGGTGCGCTCAGAGGAGATGGTGCGGGCTGATTTCACGGCGAGGCGGTGCAGGGCCAGGACGCCTGCCGCGCGCCAGAGGAGGCCGGGACGGTCCGGGGCGGCGATAGTGATCCGGGAGCCGGTGACGCGGACGGCGGCGCCGTCGTGGCGGGCGAGGGCGACCTGTTCGGGTGCCAGGGCGGGGACGGGGCGGGAGCCGCCGGACAGCGCGGCGGCGGCGCGGCGGGCGAGGTCGGCGACGAGTCCGGCCTTCCAGGCGCCCCAGGCGGCGGGGCCGGTGGCGTGGCCGTCGGCGATCGCGAGCGCGGCGAGGAGGTCGAGGATCTCGCGTTCGCGGCCGGGCACCGCCGAGACGGCTGCGGTGACCGTCTGCACGGTCACCGGGTCGTCGATGTCGCGGCGGGTGGCGGTCTCGGGCAGGAGCAGGTGGTGGCGGACGAGCGTCTCCAGCACGCGGACGTCGTCCTCCGGGAAGCCGAGGCGCGTCCCGATGTCGCGGGTCAGGGCGGCGCCCGTGGCGGAATGGTCACCCGGACGGCCCTTGCCGATGTCGTGCAGGAGGGCACCGACGAGAAGCAGATCAGGGCGGGCCACCTCGCGGGTGAGGGCGGCGGCGCCGGCGGCGGTTTCCACGAGGTGGCGGTCCACGGTGAAGCGGTGGACGGGGTTGCGCTGCGGACGGTTGCGGACGTGTTCCCACTCGGGCAGCAGCCGGACGATCAGTCCCGCCTGGTCGAGCGCCTCCCAGACGCCGATGGCGGCGGGGCCTGCGCCGAGCAGGGACACGAGGGCGTCGCGGGCGGTGGCGGGCCAAGGG
>NZ_VCKW01000407.1 GCF_005889715.1 Actinomadura soli | reverse complement strand
GGGTCAGGGGGCGCGGAGGTGCGGGCGGGAGCATCGTCCCGCTGACGATCCTTGCTGCGGCGCGGAATGACCCGCATCGTCACCCTCCCCGGCTTCATGATCTCCTCAGTCTTGCAGGACCGGACACCGTCGCGCATCGGGGCCTGACCGGAAGACCGTCGCGGGGCGTCCGTTGTTCACCCGCGTGATGGAACCGTGCCCCGTTCTCGCGGTTTCAATGCGCGAAAAAGCCCGGCCCCGGGCGAACCGGGACCGGGCCTGCGAAGACTCCGTGACTCAGTCGATGCGCCAGGTGTCGCCGCTGCCGAGCAGCGCGGCGAGGTCGCCCTCGCCCTGGTTCTCGACGGCCTCGTCGAGCTGGGCCCGCATCAGCTCGTCGTAGGACGGGCGGTCGACGTCGCGGAAGATGCCGATCGGGGTGTGCTCGAACGCCGGCTGGTCCAGCCGCGACAGCGCGAACGCCATCGACGGGTCGGGATTGTGGGCGTCGTGCACGGCTATTTCGGACGGGTCGACGTCCGTGACCTTCACGACCTCGAAGGAGCCGGACGGCGAGCGGCGCAGCGCCTTGGAGCGGTCGGCGCCGAACACGATCGGCTCGCCGTGCTCCAGCCGGATGGTCACGTCGTCGCGGACGGACGCGTCCTTCAGCGGCTCGAACGCGTTGTCGTTGAAGATGTTGCAGTTCTGGTAGATCTCGACGAGCGCGGTGCCGCGGTGCTGCGCCGCCGCCCGCAGCACCGACTGGAGGTGCTTGCGGTCGGAGTCGATCGTCCGGGCGACGAACGTCCCCTCCGCGCCGATCGCCAGCGACAGCGGGTTGAACGGCGCGTCCAGCGACCCCATCGGCGTCGACTTGGTGATCTTGCCGATCTCGGACGTCGGCGAGTACTGGCCCTTGGTCAGCCCGTAGATCCGGTTGTTGAACAGCAGGATCTTCAGGTTGACATTGCGGCGCAGCGCGTGGATCAGGTGGTTGCCGCCGATGGACAGCGCGTCGCCGTCGCCCGTCACGACCCACACCGACAGGTCCGGACGGGACGTCGCGAGCCCCGTCGCGATCGCGGGCGCGCGGCCGTGGATCGAGTGGAACCCGTAGGTGTTCATGTAGTACGGGAACCGCGACGAGCAGCCGATGCCGGAGATGAACGCGATGTTCTCGCGGCGCAGCCCGAGCTCGGGAAGGAAGGACTGGACGGCCGCGAGGATCGCGTAGTCACCGCACCCGGGGCACCAGCGCACCTCCTGGTCGGTCTTGAAGTCCTTCATGGACTGCTTCACGTCGGTCTTGGGGACCAGCGAGAGCAGCGTCTTCCCGTTCCCGTTGACGGCGCCGTTGCCGTTCCCGGGGGACCCGTTTCCGTTGTCTCCGTTTTCACTCACTGTCGATCACATCCTGGATGACGCCCTGCAGCTCTTCGGCCTTGAAGGGCAGGCCGCGGACCTGGTTGTAGCCGATCACGTCGACGAGGTACCGGCCGCGCAGCAGCAGCGCGAGCTGGCCGAGGTTGATCTCCGGGACGACGACCTTGTCGTAGGAGCGCAGCACCTCGGGGAGGTTGGCGGGGAATGGGTTGAGGTGGCGAAGGTGGGCTTGCGCGACATGCTGCCCCGCCGCGCGGACGCGGCGGACTCCGGCGGAGATCGCGCCGTACGTCCCGCCCCAGCCCAGCACGAGGACGCGGGCCTTGCCGGACGGGTCGTCCACCGCGAGCGGGGCGATGTCGTTGGCGATCCCGTCCACCTTGGCCTGCCGGAGCCTGGTCATGCGGTCGTGGTTGGCCGGGTCGTAGGAGATGTTGCCGGACCCGTCGGCCTTCTCCAGGCCGCCGATCCGGTGCTCCAGGCCCTCGGTGCCGGGGACGGCCCACGGACGCGCGAGCGTGTCGGGGTCGCGCTGGAACGGCTGGAACTCGCCGTCCTCCGGCGACGGGGGCGTCGCGAAGTTCGGCTCGATCTTCGGCAGGGACGCGACGTCCGGCAGCCGCCACGGCTCGGAGCCGTTCGCGAGGTAGCCGTCCGACAGGAGGATGACCGGCGTGCGGTACTTCACCGCGATCCGGGCGGCCTCCAGCGCCGCGTTGAAGCAGTCGGACGGGGACTGCGGCGCGACCACCGGGACGGGCGCCTCGCCGTTGCGGCCGAACATGGCCTGCAACAGGTCGGCCTGCTCGGTCTTGGTCGGCATCCCGGTGGAGGGACCGGCCCGCTGCACGTCGATGACCAGCAGCGGAAGCTCGGTCGCGACGCCTAGGGCGATCGTCTCGCTCTTCAGCGCGATGCCGGGCCCGGACGTCGTGGTGACGCCGAGGGACCCGCCGAACGAGGCGCCGAGCGCGGCCCCGACCGCGGCGATCTCGTCCTCGGCCTGGAACGTCCGCACGCCGAACCGCTTGTGCTTGGAGATCTCGTGCAGGATGTCGGACGCCGGCGTGATCGGGTACGAGCCGAGGAAGATCGGCAACCCGCTCTGCACACCCGCGGCGACCAGCCCGTACGCCAGCGCCAGGTTTCCGGTGATGTTGCGGTAGAGGCCCGGCGCGTGCTCGGCCGGCTTGATCTCGTACTGCACCGAGAACGCCTCGGTGGTCTCGCCGTAGGACCAGCCCGCCTGGAAGGCCGCGATGTTCGCCTTCATGATCTCGGGCTTGCTGGCGAACTTCTTCTCAAGGAAGGAGATCGTCCCCTCGGTGGGACGGTGATACAGCCAGGACAGAAGGCCCAGCGCGAACATGTTCTTGGCGCGCTCGGCGTCCTTCTTGGAAATCTCGAAGTCGGTGAGCGCGGTGACGGTCATCGAGGTGAGCGGCAGCGCGTGCACCCGGTACTCGGCGAGCGAGTCGTCCTCGACGGGGTTCGTCTCGTAGCCGACCTTGGCAAGGTTGCGCTTGGTGAACTCGTCGGTGTTGACAATGAGGTCCGCCCCGCGGGGGAGGTCCCCGAGGTTGGCCTTGAGGGCGGCGGGATTCATCGCGACCAGGACGTTGGGCGCGTCGCCCGGGGTGAGGATGTCGTGGTCGGCGAAGTGCAGTTGGAAGCTGGACACGCCGGGGAGGGTCCCGGCAGGGGCGCGGATCTCGGCCGGGAAGTTCGGCAACGTCGACAGGTCGTTGCCGAAAGCCGCGGTCTCCTGGGTGAAGCGGTCGCCGGTCAGCTGCATGCCGTCGCCGGAGTCGCCGGCGAAGCGGATGATGACGCGGTCGAGCTGCTGGACCTGTTTGGTCACAGAGGAAGACCTCCTCGACGCGCAGCACCCGTCCCGGGGGAGGCGCCCAGGATCGTGATGCTACTTAGGATTACCTTCATGGTACGTCCGGGATGAGATGGTGTTATCGGGAACGTGCTGCTTGCCGGGACGACGGCGGCTCGGGTGGGCCCGCGTCGCCCGGCCCTCGGCGGCCGGTCATGGGAGGCATGGACCGCGGCCGCCACGCCGCCCGTCATGTGACGTCCCGCTTCCAGGGAAGGTCGTGACCCCGTAATAGAAGACGTATCACTTCGGTGCGGGGTTCACGAGGCACTCCCGGATTCGGGCAGGCCCTATCGGGTGGTACGACCTGGACGGGCGCCCGAGTTCACCCCGAACACAGGCTGCTGCGCTGCCGGCACAGGTCGACGTGAAGCCGTCTGACCAGCCGCCGCGCCGAGTACGTCGAGGAGCCGCGGCTCCCCGCGGGCGTGGAGTTCACGTCCCGAAGTCTAGACAGCCGCGATTGAGTGCGGCTTAAGCGCCCCCGTCCCGGACG
Source organism: Actinomadura soli (assembly GCF_005889715.1). GTDB lineage: Bacteria > Actinomycetota > Actinomycetes > Streptosporangiales > Streptosporangiaceae > Spirillospora > Spirillospora soli. The sequence goes on along the minus strand of NZ_VCKW01000407.1, from coordinate 1,263 downwards.
GAGTCGCCCGCGGCTACGGGGTCGCCCTGGCCGTCGGCGCCTGGGCCGGCGGCTTCGGCGCCGGTTTCGCCAGGTCGCGGCGCTCGCGGTCGAGCAGGGCGAGCAGCTTCTGGACGCCGTCCGGGCCCACCGCCTCCCCGACCACGGTCGCCGTCGCCGCGTACGGGTACGAGCCGGGGTTGTCGAGCGCGGTGCGCACCCACCTGCGCCACAGCGCGCTGGTCACGGTGCAGCGCAGCACCAGCGCCCGGTCGGCCGGAACCGGCCCCGACGCACCGCACGAGCCGAGCGGCGCGCCCCGGGACGTGATCGCCGCCCGCAGCGCCGCCCGCGCCCCGGACGGCACCGCGCCCTGCGGCGCCGTCAGCGTCGCCGGGACGCTGACGGTGCAGCCGTTGGTGTTCTGGTCGCAGTTGCTGAACGTCAGCGTCCCGGGCCGGAAGCGCAGGGACGGGTCGGCGGCGCCGCCGAGCGCGGCGACCCGCGGCCGGAGCTCGGCGAACAAGGTCGCGGGCGCGGCCATGGGCGCGGCCGCGAACCACGGGGCGTTCTGCCCGGCCGCGCGAACGGACACGAGCTGGTGCGGTGCCGCCCTCGCCACCAGGTACTCCGCGGTCGCCGTCCGGACCTTGTACGCGGGGACGCCGTTCACGTTCTCCGTGGGCGTCTTCGCCGGTGTCCTGGTGAGCGTCTGGGCGATGGACGCCGGGCCGAGCACTTTCGGCACGTCGAAACCCGGCACGGACGCGGGCGCCTTGGACCACCGTCCGGCGTAGTAGTCCGGGTGGCGGGTCTCTCCCGCGTAGTCGCGCCAGAACTGCGTCCCGGCCTTGACGTAGGTGACGCCGTCGATTGCGGCGACGTCCGCCTTCAGCACGCCCGCCATCAGCGTTCCGGAGGCCGAGCCCGCCGGTGTGACGCGCAGATACGCCCGGACGGGCTTGCCGCCCACCGTCATGGCTCCCTCGTAGCGCATGCCCTTCCCGGACGTGAGCCACTGCCCCGCCTTGAGCGACCACGCGGGCGGCCCTGCGGGCGTGGACGGCTTGCCCGGCTTCCCGGGCTCATCCCCGCCGCCCGCCAGCACGACGGCCAGCGCCGCACCGACCGCCACCACGGTCGCCGCCGCACCCGCCGCGATGATCAGCCGCCGCTGCCGCCGCTGCCGAGCGGGGTCGGACGGGAAGAAGCCGCCGGGCGGGCCCATGGTGTTCGCCTGCTGCGGCTGGTGCGGCTGGTGCGGCTGGTGCGGGGGGTGGGGCG
>NZ_VCKW01000406.1 GCF_005889715.1 Actinomadura soli | reverse complement strand
CCCCTACGCCAAAGGAACCTGGGGGCCCGACGAAGCCACCACCTTCGTTCCCGGCGGCTGGCACGAAATCTCCACCACCTTCGACTGATGCGCACGAGCCTGGATATGGGCCCGAGGGTGGCGACAACGACGAGGCCGAGAAGCCGCAGACCGCCTCCCTCACCCGCGCCCAGTCAAACGCCGTGGCACGGTTCACCCCGACCAGCCAAACAGCACCCGAGATGGTGCCGTTCTCCCGATCCAGCGCCTCGAAGAACCTCGCCCACGGATCCAGACGATCAGAAGACTGTGAACCGGGACGGGATCGTCAGGCGGGCGCCCGATGGGGCGACCGTGAGCGCCGGTCTGCGGCGGACCCCGTAGAGGATTCGGTCCTGCGCAGTAACGCTGCTATGGCTGTGGTGTAGCTCAAGCGCCTACGCCAACTTGCGGGGGTACCCCGGCTCCTAGCCGTAGCCGTCTTGGTCCGTCTGAAGCGTCAGAACCGATTCGGCTGCGGGTACAGCCGCATACCTGATCCGGACTTACAGGGCGCGCATCAATAGCGCGCCGGTAGCGACAATGCGCTGCGGGTTTATTGGGCGTGTCGGTCCACCGACATGAACTCCCATGGATGACGGGACCGGGTCGGCTTGCGCCCATGTCGGCTCGGTATTTGCTCGGCGGTTCTGAAACGGATCGGCATACGGCGGGCATTGTGCGGCACGGAGATCGGGCTGGATACGCACAGAGCGGCACAGGCCAACCCCGAGAATGCCGCTCTGACATGACAATTTCGGACTTTTAATCCGTAGGTTGTGGGTTCGAGTCCCACGCAACCTACCACCGGTGACCAGCACAAACGAAGAAAATGCCCGGTTCGCCGAGCGCCCGGCATGCCCCGCTTCGTCCCCGCGGTTGCTCGATACCTGCTCGGCGGCTCGATCCGGGCTCGCTGCGCCGCCGCGAGTGCTTCTGAGGCCACGCGAGCAGGAACGCCTGGTGTCCATATGGCCGCGGACGTGGCCACCCGGCACAGGGGCGAGACTGGCTGACTGTCCGGAAGCGGCGGCCGATGAGTTTGTGGCCCGTGGCCGGTCAACCTCGTGACAACCGAGGAAAGGACGCCGCCATGTCGGAGCTTCTTGTCGACTTCATCACCTCCCTCGACGGCTACGCATCGGGTGAGGGATGGCCCGGGTTCTGGGGCCTGGAGGGCCCGGAGTACCTCGCATGGCTCGGTGAGCAGCCGGAGGCCACCTATCTGATGGGAGCGAACACCTACCGCCTGATGTCGGGCTTCGCCGCCGGCGACGTCCCGGATGGCCAGGACGAGTTCAGGCCGGAAGAAGAGGCGTCGGTCGACGAGCTCACGCGAGCGTCCAAGGTGGTGTTCTCCTCCTCACTCCAGGAGCCACTGACGTGGGCCAACTCCACGCTCGTCGGCGACGACGCCGTCGAGGCGGTCCGCGCCATGAAGTCGAGTGGCTCGGGACTCCTCAGCACCATCGGCAGCCTCAGCCTGTGCCGGTCCCTGCTGCGAGCCGGACTCGTCGACCGCTTCCGAGTCGTGATGTTCCCGGTGATCACTGGGGCCACGGGCGCGGAACGCATCTACGACGGCTATCCGGACGTTGCCCTGGAGATGATCGATCACCGCACCTTCGACGGCCGCATCCAGTTGGTCGAGTACAAGCCCCGCGTGCTCGAGCACCCGCCGCTCGGCGCCCCTGCGTAACGCCGCCCCGCCCGCCGGTCTGAACCCGCCGCCACACCGGCGGGCGCGGAGCAAGCCAGAGAAAATGGCTGTGCTGAGAGGTCGCCCGGGTAGGTGCGGGTCGGTGATGCAGAACAGGCACGTGCCTCGGGAACAGAAGAGGTGTTCTACGGCGCGCGCCCCCTGCCTCATCGCTTAACGACCGGTCAAGGTCGGCCGCTCCCTCGTAGGTACTGATGGCGGCTTCTGCTTGCGGCGCGGCGTCCTGCTCAGCTCCCGGCAACCAGATGGATGCGTCCGCGGCGTAGTACATCTGCCGGGGAGCCGGGAGGGTCATGATGCCGCCGAGCTCATTCAGGTCGTCATGGTCGACGGTCTCGCGCCTCCTCCGCCCCGCTGGACCGTGCCTTTACGAGACGCTGAGAGCATGGCAAGTGCGGTCCCCACCTTCGGCTGCCAGCGGCACCGTCCGGAAGATCGCCTGGACCACGGTCGGGTCACGACGTTCGGCCACGCCCGCAGTGCTACGAGCCCATTCGCGATCCTGGCCGGGTTCGACTCCGCCCTCTCCGTGCCCGTGGGCGCCGACCTGACCCTCCCGAGGTCGTGACCTCGCAGGGCATGCAAAGCCCCCAAGGATGAGCACAACAATGCCGCTCAACCCTCAATGATGGGCATTCCACCAGGCAACACTCCATTGAGTGACTGTCTTGTCCGCTCTATGGAATGGCACGTGTGGCAGTGGCATTCGTGGAGGTCGTATCCGCACCGCCAAGACCACGTCGCGCTTCCCAAAATCCAGACAGCGGCGAGCGGCCCTCTCGTCCGAGGCGATCATTTGGGACAACCGAGTGGCATCTGACGCCAGCATGCCCTCACCAGGCAGTGAGAACTGTGATGGGTCGATGGCAGGACGTGACCAGAAGTGAGTTGATATTGCCGATGGTGTCGCCTACCTGACTGTGAGTTGCGATGGCGCGAAACGAGGATGCCGGGGCGCGCGACGAGGTGCTCCACCTGGCGGCCGGGGCGGCCGATGTGGTGATGGGCGGGATCCGGGGCGCGGTACGGCGTCTTCCCGGGCTGGGCGAGGTGCGGCAGGAGCTGCGGGCGCGGGGCGAGCTGGCGCTGCGGCGGACCGCACAGGCGCCGCCGGCGCACATGGAGGTTCTGGCCCGGCGGGTGAGTGAGCGTCCCGCCCGGAACGATGGGTGACCTTCGGGTCCGTGTCGACCGGGCCCTGGCGGAGTTCGTCGAGTCTGAGATCGGTGCGCTGACGGCGCTGGACGGCGAGCTGGCGCCGGTGGCCGAGCAGCTGCGCGCGTCGGTGGCCGGGGGCAAGCGAATCCGCCCGGCGTTCTGCTACTGGGGGTGGCGGGCCGCCGGACAGCCCGATGCCGAGCCGATGGTGCGGGCGGCCGCAGCGTTGGAACTGGTGCACGCGGCGGCGATCGTCCACGACGACATCATCGACCGCAGCCCGCTGCGGCGCGGCCGGGTCACCGCGCACGCCAGGCTCGGCGACGGCCTGGCCATCATGATCGGTGACCTGCTGCTGGCGTGGGCGGGAGAGCTGTTCCACACCTCGGGGCTGCCGCGCACGTTCCTGGCCCGGGCCGTCTCGGCGTGGACAGCGATGGGCAGGGAGCTGATCGCGGGCGAGTGCCTAGAAATACTGCGGACCGGCGCCGCACCGGACGTGGCACTGTCGCTGCAGGTCGTGCGTTTGAAGACCGGGTCCTACACGATCGAGTGGCCGCTGCGGATCGGCGCCATCCTGGGCGGCGCGACGCCCGCGGTGCTGGACGCGCTGGCCGCCTACGCCCGGCCGCTGGGCGAGGCGTTCCAATTGCGCGACGACCTGTGGGGAGTGTTCGGCGACCCCGCCGACACCGGCAAATCGTCGCTGGACGACCTGACCGGCCGCAAACCCACCGCGCTGCTGGCCCTCACGCTGGAACGCGCCGACGACGATGACCGCGCCCGATTACAGGAACTGCTGCAGGCTTCGGTCCAGGAGGGCGAGACCGCGCAGATCCGGCAGATCATGCGCCGCTCGGGCGCCCGCGACCAGATCCGGCAGATGATCGACGACCGCGCCGCCGCAGCCCGGGCGGCCCTGGAACACGTGCGCCTGCCGCCCGGGGCCGCAGGCGCCCTGACCCGACTGATCACCGAGGTGACCGCAGATGCCTGAATCCGCCGACCAGACCGGCCCGGCCGCCGCGACCGGCCGGTACACCGACGCCTACCTGGACGCGCTGCGCCTCAAGGGCGACGACCTGGCCGACGCCACCGTGGAGGCCCTGTTCACCGGCGGGCAGGTGCCCCGGTTCAACACGCTGATGCGCTGGTTCACCACCTCCGGACAGGACCTGCCCGTGGGCCTGCCCGACGCCGCCCGCGACTACCTGCAGTCCACGGCCACACCGCCCGACTGGGTGGACTGGCCGACGATGGAAAAGGCCCGGCAGTTCTTCATCGACAACGACGTCCACATCTCCACCGCGCTGTCGTTCGCGTCCATGCCCGCCTGCTACGTCGTCCCGCACGTGGCCAGGCTGCTGTCGACCACCCACTCGCTGGACTACCCAGCGCGGCGGATGGCGGAGACCGGCCAGTTCACCGTCTACCTCATGCAACCCGACGCGTTCGAGGCCGGCGGCCGGTTCCTGCCCGCCGCGCAGAAGGTCCGGCTGCTGCACGCCACCATCCGCCGCCACCTGCGCCAACAGGACCGCTGGCCCGAACCCGTGGCGATCTGCCAGGAGGACATGCTCGGCGGGCTGATGATGTTCAGCATCCAGGTCCTGGACGCCCTGCACCGCCTCGGCGTCCACATCACCCCCGACGGCGCCGACGCCTACTACTACGCCTGGAAGGTCGTGGGCGCCATCCTCGGCTGCGACCCCGACGACATCCCGCCCGACCTGAACGCCGCCCGCGAGTTCTCCGACCGGTACATGCTGCGGCATATGGGCCCCTCGCCCGAAGGCGCCCACCTGACCCGGCAACTGATCGACATGTACGAACAGGTCGTCCCCGGCACTCTGCTGGACCCCCTCGTCCCCGCCCTCATCCGCTACCTGATCGGCGACACCGCCGCCGACTGGCTCCAGGTCCCCCGCTCCCGCTTCGACACCCTCGTCAAGGCCGCCCCCACCCTGCTGAACACCATCGAACACTTCGAAGACCGCGGCCCCTGGGCCGCCCAACTCTCCGACCGCCTCGGCCGCCTGATCACCCACCTGGAACTGTCCTCACTGACCCGCGGCCGCGTCATGCACTACGCCATCCCCGAGGAACTCAAACCCGCCCACGGCATCCC